>DASPOJ010000173.1:0-9330 GCA_035626055.1 Candidatus Methylomirabilota bacterium
CGACTACCCCAATTACGAAATATTCTTCTCTCTTGCGAGCTCGGAGGACCCGGCGCGCAAGATCGTGGACCGCATCGTCGCAGCGAGCAAGCATCCGGCGCACGTGATCATCGCGGGCCACCCGCACGACTGCTCGGAAAAAGTTAACAATCTGCGCGTGGCCGTCGAGCGCGCGGAGAACAAATTCGACGCCTTCGTATTTTGCGATTCCGACGGGAGGCCCGGGCGCGCGTGGCTATCCAAGCTGGTGGCACCGCTGGCGGATGCGAAAATCGGCGCCGCCACGACGTTTCGCTGGTACCTGCCACAGATCGGCGGACTCTGGAGCGCGCTGGCTTCGTCGTGGAACGCTTCGCTGGCGACCCATCTCGGCCCGCGAAACCGCAATTTCTGCTGGGGCGGGGGGACGGCCATTCGCCGGGAAGTGTTTGACGGGATTCGGGTGGCGGAGGCATGGCGCGGCGCTTCGAGCGACGACCTTTCTCTGACGCTGCTGCTTCGCAACAACAACCTCGCGATCGAGTTCGTGCCGGAATGCCTGGTGCCGAGTGTGATGGACATGAAGGCCTCGGGATTTTTCGAGTTCACAGAGCGGCAAGTAATCTTGCTGCGCGTGCACGCGCCGAAGCTGTGGGCGAAGGCGCTCTTCGCGCACCTGATTTACGCCGCGATGTTGGCGAGCGGAATCGCGCTGGCCGCAGCGGACTGGTTTACTGGCGTGCCGACGCTACAGGTAGTGTTGATTCTGTTAGTGCCGCCGCTGCTTGCGGTCCTACGGGGCGTTTTGCGTCTCGCAGCCGCCATCGAACTGCTGCCGGGGTGGAAAGAGCAACTGTTGGCGCGCGGCTGGATCTGGACTCTGCTGGCCCCGGTCGTGCCGCTCTTCTCGCTGTGGAGCCATCTGGTGGCGGCGTTCACACGGCGAATTACATGGCGCGGAGCGCGCTACGAATTGAAAAGCCCCAGCCAGACGCGGATCCTGGTGCGGTGAAGACCCGCAGAACCACCTAGAGGTGGCCGTTATTGACGCCGAGGGCGGAGGCAAAGCGGCCGAGGTAGCGATTCAGTTCGCGGACGCGCAGCAGCCAGGCCAGCGCGACCGTCAGAATCAGTCCCACAGCGGTTGCGAGACACAGGTCCACGAACGCGCCGCGCGGCGTGCGCCAGGATATATGCGTATTCAGCCACGCGGAGAATTTCCAGGTGACAAGTCCGGCGCCGGCCGACGCCGCGGTCACCTTGGCAAGGAACCATAATAATTCCGCTGCGTGACGATCCTTGGTGCGGCGCACGAGAAGCACGTAGAGCAGCACCGTATAGACGGAAATCAGGATCGAACTGGCCAACGCCAGCCCCAGATGTTGCAGGTGCTGGACGAGCGCCCAATAGACCGGGATGCCCAGCACCGTCATCGCCGTTCCCACGACGGCCGGCGTGATGGTGTCGTGCGTGGAGTAGAAGCCGCGCGCCAGAATGTTTTGCGCTCCCCAGCCGAACATTCCAATCGAAAAACAGACCAGCGTGGCGGCGGTGGCCGTCAAATCAGGCCCGCGCAGGCGCGTGTGGGAGAAGACAAGGTGCACGAGCGGATTGCTTTCCGCCATGGTGAGCGCCGCAATGGGGACCAGCATGAGGATGAGTCCCTTGGTGGTCGTATGCAGGATTTCGTTGAGTTCGTCGAGGCGTTTTTCCGAATAAAGCTGGGCGAGCACGGGGAATGACGCGACGCCAATGGCCTGTCCGACGATTCCGAGCGGCACGCGCATGAGCGTCTTTGCATAGCTCAGCCAGGTGATCGAAGCGGCCTGAAGGTAAGAACCGAACCAGCGGATGATCCAGTCGTCGGTGAAGGAAAGCGAGAGCGCAAGCATGATGGGGATGGCGAGCTTCACAAACAGGATGAAACCGGGATGGCGGACGTTGAGGGAAAAATGGAATCGCGCGCCGACGCGCGCCGCGCCGTAAATTTGCAGTAGGAAATTTCCCGCCAGCGCGCCCGCGACGACGCCGAGGGCGAAGCCCGTAATTCCTATACGCGAGGCGAGCAGGACGCCGCCGAGTATGATCCCAATGTTGTAAACGAGCGGCGCGAGCGACGGAATGATGAAGCGGTTTTTCGCGTACTGCACGGCGCTCAGAATTCCACCCATGTAAAAACAGAATTGGGCGGGCAGCATCAAGCGCGTCAGGAAGACGACGCGCGCTTTCTCCTGTGGTCCGAACCCCGGGGCGATGAGCATGACGAGTTGCGGCGCGAAAATTTCACACGCGACCACGAACGCGACCAGTAGTAAACCCATTGTGGCGACGACGATCGAGAACACGCGCCAGCCTTCCTCTTCCTCGTCCTGGGCGAGATATTTCGAGAAGACTGGGATAAACGTCACGCTGAGCGAGCCCGCGGCGACGAGATAATTCAGGAAATCGGGAATCGTGAACGCGGCGTAGTAGGCGTCCGTGACGGCGTTCGAGCCAATCTGGTGGGCGACGGTCCATTCGCGGAAGAAACCCAGCAACCGGCTCAGGAGAACGCTGGCCATGACGATGCCGGTGGATTGCGCGATCTGGCGTCCGAGAGCGGATGTGGATTGCCTTGCCATGGCCGGATGCGATTGTCTCGGATTCTTCTCCGGGCCGCAAACGAGCGCGTGAAATGCTGACGCGTATGCGACATTCCGGCCTGACAACCCGCAGCGCGCCCTCTCCTTGCCTGTCGTTGCAGCGCATGAAAAAATTTCCGGAGCTATGCATTCTCTACCGGGTCAACCGCGCAACGCTTGCAAGAAGGAGCGGTTCCGCGCATGCGACTCCGCTGTTTCGGCAGTGTCCGTGGCCTATGCAACGTTCGATCGTGTCATTTTAGGGCCAGTAAGCAACGTGATTTCATGGGGTTTTTGGCCAGTAGTACTCGATGCATACAGAGGGTCAATGATCTTTTGGATTTTCTTACGGGAATTGGAAGTGAATCAGCCTGTTGGCGCAGAAGTTGCTACATTTCAACACGATGTGCTAGTTCCCCCGCGGCCTCCCAGACAGGTCGGGACGGGATTCTACAGCTCGTCTGGCAGCTCGAGCAGTTGCGATCCCCGGGAAAGCGTTTCGCGCCCTACGTACGATCGCCCCAGTGCGATCTTCCCCCGGGTCAGATTTCAGGTCAGTTTGAATTTAGTGGCGAGCCCGCATCAAACGGGGCCCCAGCTCCTTGCTCGAAGGGGAAATCTTGTCGAAGGGATTCGTTACCATGCAGAGCAAAGCCGCGGGAGGGAAGCGAAGAAAATTTCGCCCGAAGGCCTTCGTATTTTGCGAAAAAGCGAACGGCGCTCCCAGATTCCGCGTGACTGCGGGGCCAAAGGGCGAACTCCCAAGTGAAGAAGCAGCGAGCCTGTTGGCGATCCATTGCCTCGCCCGGGGACTCTCGCCCGAGGACTACGTGGTGCAAATAGTACCTGATGCCGACCTGCTGAGCGACGTCAAGACGCGAACCCAACAGCTGCTTGCAGCAGGACAAGCCACACTCCCGGTTGCGATGGCTCCCCGTGAACGCGAAGTTCTCAACGGGATTCTGGAGGATCTGTCGAACAAGGAGATCGCCTCGCGGCTAAATCTTTCGCCGCGGACGGTGAAGTTCCACGTATCCTCGCTGCTCGTGAAGTTCGGCGTGCGCGATCGCGTGGGCTTGATCCGCGAAGCCGTGCTCGGAATCATGCCGACCTCGGCCCCGGCGCGCGGCATATTGTTCGGGTTCCCCGTGCGGCGGCCGGATCCGATCTCACCGCCCGCAACCGTGTCCGCCCCCGTCCTTCAGCTCTCGCAGCGCCAGTGCCGCGGCTGAATCCGCGACGCGACGAATGCGGCCCACCGGGGACGCATAGGAATGGTTTCCGGTGGGCCGGAGATGTAGCGCTCCACCGCGAGAGTGTCTTACGAATTCGCGCGCCGCTTACTTTTTCGCGGCGGCGTAGGCCTTCGCGATTTCGCTCCAGTTAATCACGTTCCAAAAGGCCGCAACGTAATCGGGACGGCGATTCTGGTACTTCAAATAGTAAGCATGCTCCCAGACGTCCAAACCCAGGACAGCTTTCCCGCCGAGGGAGATCGGCGTGTCTTGATTGGGAGTGGAATCAATCACGAGTTTTCCATCCTTGAAAAGCAGCCAGGCCCAGCCGGAGCCGAATCTGCCCACGGCCGCGGCGGCGAATTTTGTCTTGAAGTCGTCGAACGAGCCGAAGGCGGAGTTGATGGCCGAGCCGAGCTCCCCCGAGGGAGCGGCGCCGCCATTGACCTTCAGGATCGGCCAGAAATAGGAGTGGTTCCAGTGGCCGCCGGCGTTATTGCGAACCGCATTGCGGATTGCGTCGGGCAACGAATCCAGGTTGCTGAGTAATTGTTCGAGCGTCTTGGACTGCAGGTCCGGATACGGCTCGAGCGCCTTGTTCAGATTCGTCACGTAAGCGGCGTGATGCTTATCGTGGTGAATCTGCATCGTCTGGGTGTCGATGAACGGCTCGAGTGCGTCGTAAGCATACGGCAGCTCGGGGAGCGTGAACGGCATTAGTTTTTCCTCCGAAATAGAGTTTTCGTTTCGTCGAAACCTGTTGGCGTTTCCGGCAAACAATAACTGAGCGGCCGAATCTCCAAAGCCGGTAAGTGCCGCACCGCCGACACAGGCCCGGAACAAGAACCTGCGTCGATTCATCCGGACCGCCTCGTGGATTGAACAATTGCGAAGGTGCAGCATGGAAGTATAGCGCCCGAATGGCCAGGCCTCAACTCACCGGGAGCGAAAGGACTGAACGTCATCTGCCAGAATGCGCCTCCATGCTATTCGATGCGCGAGAGCGCCCATTCGGCGCTTTCCGCAACGACCGGATCAGGGAGCGCGGTCAGGCGCCGCAGGATTCCGGCGACGCGATCCTGCGCAGGTGCGCCCGGCTGCGGCGCGGAATTGCCGAGGGCGATGCAGGCATTGCGTACCAGACCCTGCCACTTCGCTCGCTTGACGGCGCTTTTCCGAAAGATCCGCTGAAAATCGCTCTCCGCCAAACCCGCCAGCCATTGGAGTTCCGGAGCGAGCAAGGTTTGGCCTCCGATCTGACGCGGCTGAAATTCAGGCGCGGACGATACCGGGGCGCTACCGTTCCAGGGGCAAACGTCCTGGCAAATGTCGCAGCCGAAGACGTGGCGTCCCATCGGTTTGCGCAAGCGCTCCGGCACCGCGCCACGCAGCTCGATCGTCAGATAGGAGATGCACAGGCGCGCGTCCATCGTGTAAGGCTCGATGAGCGCGCCGGTGGGACACGCATCGAGGCACAGCGTGCAATTGCCGCAGAGATCGGCGGGAGGCAAATCAGCAGGCCCCAGCGATGGCGCGAAATCCAGCGTCGTGAGAATTACGCCGAGAAAAAACCACGAACCAAACTGCTCGTGGATCAGGCATGTATTCTTGCCGAGCCAACCCAAGCCGGCGTGCTTTGCGGCGACGCGTTCGACGATGGGGCCGGTATCCGCATAGGCGCGCGCCTCGAATGACTCGGCGAATCGAGCGCGCATTTGGTCAAGGAGCGCTTCGAGTTTTTTCTTCAGAACGAAATGATAATCCTCGCCCCAGGCGTATCGCGAAATCCAGCCGCGAGCGGATTCCGCATGCGCGGCAAACTCCGTCGAGTGCGGATGGTCCGTGTTGTAATTGAGCGCGCAAACGATGATGTTTCGCGCGCCCGGCATCGCGGACGAAGGGGAACCTCGGCGCGGGTCCGCAAGATAGTGCATTTCGCCGGCGCAGCCGCGACTCAGCCACTCCGGCAATCGAGCCAACTCCGGAAAATCATCCGCTGGAGCCACGCCGCAGAGATCGAATCCGAGCGCGCGCGCTCTTTCGACGACGAACGCAGTTTGTTCCGTGGGCCGCATGCAAGTTCAGAATCATATCAAGCACAAGAAGGTGGAAAAACCCCGAGCCGCGGACGAAACAGCCTCGGGCCTCTCTGAGAGCTACCGTCCGGCGCGTCTGGCTGTTAGAATAATTGCCCGTGAGCGATTGGCGGCAAATCCAGGCGCGTATCCGCAAGGCCAAGACCAGCAGCGAACCTGCAGCGCAGCTTGCAAAACTTTTCGAGCGCACGCGAGACGCGATGGCTGCTTTCGAGCTGGCCGGCGTGGAAGAGCGCGCGGGCAACTCCGCCGAAGCGATTCGCTGGTACACCGTGGCCGCGCAGCGTTTCCGCCGTGCGGACTGGAAGACGAAAGCGCTCGACGGCCTGACGCGTCTCGGCGCTGCGATCCCGGAAACAGCAAGCCCTGCTGTGGTGCAGACTCAGTCGCAAGAAGCGGCGGCGCCAAGTGCACCCCCAAGCTCCTTTGCATTTGAGGCGCTCGTGGAATCGGCTGAGTCCGAGCAACCTGCGACTGACTCCGACGAATTCTTCCGGCGAGTCTTGGACGAAGATAAGCCGGCGGTGGCTGCGCAACCGTCTGGCGTTTCGGAATCACCGGCGCCGACCGCAGGAGCTCCTGCCGGTCGGCGGCGGCGTCACCGAGGGCGCCGCGGCGGACGCGGGCGTCGCAAAGGGAAGGCGCCTTCCGCGGCGGCAGCAGCGCCCACGACGACCAGAGTCCCCGCTGTCTCTAACGCTCCGGCTGCGCGGACTGGCGCGACGGGGGACAGCGTCTACACCGCGCGTCCCTGGGAACCGGCAGCGCCGCCGGCAAAATACCCCGAGCGCTACGCAGAGCCACCCTCGATTGAACCCCGCGTGCCTGTGCGGGGGCGCCCGGGCGACCCTGCTCTGTCTTCGCGGCAGGCCTACCTCGAATCCCAGTTGCGTCGTTTGCTGGCCGCCACGCCTCATTCGGTCGGCGAAGCGGACTCTGCCCCGGCTGGCCCGGGGGTCTTCTTGGTCTCCGATTCGGACCAGATCACGTACTACTATGTTGAGGCCTGCCAGACGCTGCGAATTGGGATCGCCAATTTGCTGCGCGAGCGCCGCGGGCGGGCGGAACGCGAGCCTCTGCGGGCCCGCTTTGCCGAGAATCTGGGAATCCCCGAGGCGCGCGTGTCCAAATATCTGAAGGACAACTGCCTCGTGAGATGGCTGCAGCTCGATGATGGAGCTTCGAATCTGGCTCATTTTGCGATCGCTGTGCTGCGCCCCGCTCTCAACGATTGAACGGCTGCGCCAATCTCCTGCAACTCCAGCCGGATGCGAGACTTAAGTCCCCGGGCGGCACGCAATCCCCACTGCTGGCAACGCGCCCGTTGAGTGCGCTGAAACGCCGTTCAACCCCCGAATCTACCCTTTGGGCGCATTGGGCTGGACGCACCTTTTCCGGGACGGCAAACTGCGTGAGAATTAAGCTCTTGTGAGTGTTCGCCCGTACCGGGTGTCCGAGGGCGGTTTGCATTCGTTTACTACGTTCAGGGGCTGAGGGAGCCACCTGTCCAGTCAGCTTTTATGGTTTTTGACCTGAGATTCAGGAAAGAGAGGCATAATTACATGCCGAACGCAATCAAGACACAAGCCTGGAAAGCATTGGATCTCGCTGTCTGTAAGACGGCCGGCTTGGTCTTCAACACCATCCAGATCTTCAACAAGCACAATCCCAATCCGAGTTTCACGCCCAAGTGGTCGGATAAGCCGTTGCTGAAGTCGTGGGAAAAGACCAAGCCAACTCTCGGCTGGCCGCGGCAAACCGATTCGCTTTGCCCGGGCTGCGTGAAAGAGGCGCGCGAGGCCATCATCAACGGCAAAAAGGATTGGCACGACCTGATGTACGAAAAGGTCGGCGAAATCAAGGCGCAGATCATCGAACGGGACGGCCAGATCTGGATGACCAAGGATTGCCCCATTCACGGCCACTATGAAGATTTGATGGCGGCGGATGCCAAGTTCCTCGAGTGGATCGAGAAGAATTTCCCCGGCCGCGACATCCCGGCGCACAACGACGAAGACCAGCACAGACACGGCTCGAGCACGGTACGCTACGGCCGTGGCGCCGTCCTGACTGTGGACCTGACCAACCGCTGCAACATGATGTGCGATCCCTGCTTCATGGACGCGAACCAGGTTGGCTACGTTCATGAGCTTTCGTGGGAAGAAATCCAGGAAATCCTGGATAACGCGATCCGGATCAAGCCGCGCCGGCAGATGTCGGTGCAATTCTCCGGCGGTGAACCCACTATGCACCCGTATTTCCTCGATGCCTTGCGCTACGCACGCAAGGTCGGCTACAACAGCGTACAAGCCGCGACCAACGGCATCGAGTTCGCCAAGAGCAAGGAGTTCTGCCGGAAAGCCTTCGAGGCGGGGCTACGCTACGCGTACCTGCAGTTCGACGGAATCGGGAACGATGCCAACAGCCACCGGCAAGTTGGCAACCTCTTCGACGTGAAGCTGCGCGCCATTGAGAACATGCACGAGGCTGGCATTGAGATCGTGCTGGTAATCACCATTGTCAACAATCTGAATAACGACCAGGTGGGGCCGATCGTCAAGTTCGCGATGGAGAATCCGAAGAAGATCGCATTCGTGTCTTTCCAGCCGGTCTCCTTCACCGGCCGCGACGAGGATGTCACTCCGGAGCGGCGCTACAAGCAGCGTTACACGCTTTCGCATCTGGCGAGAGATGTCAGCGCGCAGGTGGGCAAGATCGAACCCACACGCGACTGGTTCCCGCTCTCTTTCATCTCACCCTTCGCGGGCTTTGCTGACCTGGTTCACGGGCCCGAGGCAGAGTGGGGCGCGCTCTCCTGTGGTTGCCATCCCAACTGCGGAGTCGGTACGGCCCTGATGGTGAACAAGGCAACCAAGGAATGGGCGCCCATTTCGCGCTTCCTGGACGCGCAGCAACTGGTCAAGGATGTCCACGCCATCACGGACGCCGCCCGCGGCAAGAAGCTCTCCGCGTTCATGATGGTCTTGGCCCTCCTCCGCAACTACAAGCCCTACGAAGCACCGCGCAGCTTGCGGATCAAGGACATCTTGAAGAAATTCGACAAAACATGGGCGGTCAGCAAGAACTCAGATAAGAAATACGGCCGCACCAATCCCAACAGGACCTACGAGGACGCGATCAAGCGCCGCACCGAGGATCCCTGGAACATGCTGTTCATCGCCGGTATGTGGTTCCAGGATCTGTTCAACTACGATTTCCGCCGCACCGAAATGTGCATCATTCCCTACGGCACGCAGCAGGGCGAGATTTCCTTCTGCGCGTACAACACGGGAATCGGCTGGCGGAAGATCATCGAGAACATGCACAAGAACGCGACCGTCGCGCAGTGGTACCGCACGCACGGCAAACACGAAATCTACGCCAAGGGCAAGAGCGTTG
>DASPOJ010000174.1:0-4585 GCA_035626055.1 Candidatus Methylomirabilota bacterium
GGAATGGAAGATGCGTCGATGCTGCCGCGTATCACCGAGGCGCTGCTGCGGCGAGGATACGCGGACGAAGACATCCGGAAGATTTTAGGGGAGAACGTGCTGCGCGTTCTGGGTGACGCCGAACGCGTGGCGCAGGGAACGACGGCCGGCGCGAGTTCGTAATTCCTGTGCAGACGCTCGAGCCGCATAACGCAAAGGAGGAATTATGAGGAAGGGAATTGTTGCCATCAGTTTCGTGTTCGCACTTGCGGTTGCGTGGTCGTTCGCGGCCGCGCAAACGCATGCGCCCGCGCAGAATGAGCCGCACTCTGCGGCAACGTACGATCGCGCGCTGCTCACTCCGTCGCTGCTGACGCGCAGAGCGCCCGACGTGTACGAAGTGAAAGTCGTCACCACGAAGGGGCCGTTCGTGATTACGGTGACGCGCGCGTGGGCGCCGATCGGCGCGGACCGTTTCTACAATCTCGTGCGGCATCATTATTACGACGGCGCGAGCTTCTTCCGCGTGCTAAAGGGATTTGTGGCGCAGTTCGGCCTGAGTGCGTATCCGGACGTGAACAAGGTTTGGGTAAATGCAGACATTAAGGACGATCCCGTCAAGCAATCGAATACCGCGGGTTTCGTGACCTTTGCAACCGCCGGACCGAACACGCGCACAACACAAGTCTTCATAAATCTCGCCGACAATTCGCAGCTCGATTCGATGGGCTTTGCGGCGTTCGGACAGGTGACCGGGGGCATGGACGTGGTAAATCAACTTTACAGCGGATACGGCGAAGGCGCGCCGGACGGGCACGGGCCGAGTCAGGATGCGGTCGCCAATAAAGGGCGCGCGTTTCTCGAAAAGAATTTTCCGAATCTAGACAGCATTAAGACCGCGGAAATCGTTTTGCCCGCTGCGGCGCCGACGCCCGCTCCGAAGCCTGCGGCGAACCCGGCGCCGAAGCCGGCCGCGACCCCGGCTCCGAAACCGCCGGCCGCGCACTGAAGACCGCGGGAAACCGAATCACCATGCAACGCAGCGCGATGGCGCGTTAGCCGACGCCGAGGACGCTCACTAGTTCGCGCACGGAGGCGGCGGATTTTTGCAACGCGGCGTTCTCTTCGGGCGTGAGTTTGATCTCGATGATCTGCTCGACGCCGCGCGCGCCGAGTTTCACTGGCACGCCGACGTAGAGGCCCTTGATGCCGTATTCGCCTTCGAGATAAGCGGCGCAGGGCAGGATCTTCTTTTTGTCTTTCAGTATCGCTTCCACCATTTCGGCGACGGCGGCTGAAGGCGCGTAGTAGGCCGAGCCGGTCTTCAACAAGTTGACGATTTCGGCGCCGCCTTTGCGCGTGTGGTCCACGATGGCGTCGATTTTTTCTTTCGGCAGCAGATCGGGGAGGGGGATTCCGGCGACGGTGGAGTAACGCGGCAGCGGCACCATGTCGTCGCCATGCCCGCCGAGAACAAACGAATTCACGTTCTCGACCGAGACGTTCAGCTCCTGTGCGACGAAGGAACTCATGCGCGCGGAATCGAGCACGCCCGCCATCCCCATGACGCGATTCTTGGAGAAGCCGGAAATCTTGTAGGCGGCCTGCACCATGGCGTCGAGCGGGTTGGTGACCATGATGAGAATCGCGCTGGGCGAATATTTCACGACCTGCTCGACGACGCCTTTGACGACATCGTAGTTGGCGCGGAGGAGATCGTCGCGGCTCATGCCGGGTTTGCGCGGGAAACCGGCGGTGATAACGACAATGTCGCTATTGGCCGTTTCGCGGTAATCGCCCGCGGCGGTCGAGATTCCCACCGCGCGGGAGTCCGAGCCGGTGATGGGGGTGGACTCGATCATGTCGAGGGCTTTGCCGGCGGGCGGGCCATCAAGAATGTCGGTCAGGACGACGTCGGCGAGTTCAAGGTCCACGATGCGCTGCGCGGTGGTGGAACCGACGAATCCGCCGCCGACCACTGTGACTTTCTTCCTCATGTGTTCGCTCCTAGGAAAACTGTGTTACGCCGATGAGTTGGTTGCAAGCTTTCCTCAGCATCTTGCGCGGCTGAGAGATTCCGCGCCCCGACTGAAAGCGTCGGGATCCGGAATGACTATTCAAAGTGAGCGCCTGGCCGAATGCTAGCGCGCGGCTGCGGCGTGGTGCATGTTTTCGATGATGGCGGAGGCAAACTCGGAGGTGCGGAGTTTGGTCGCGCCGTCCATCATGCGTTCCAAATCGTATGTTACGCGCTTCTGCAGGATCGTGCGCGCGATACCGTCTTCTATCAGACGCGCGACCTCGCTCCAGCCAAGAAAATCGAACATCATGGCGCCCGACAGCATCACGGAGCCCGGATTGATCACGTCTTTATCGGCATACTTGGGAGCGGTGCCGTGCGTGGCTTCAAAGACGCCGAAGCCGTCACCGATATTCGCGCCGGGTGCCATGCCGAGCCCGCCGACCTGCGCGGCGCAGGCGTCGGAGAGATAGTCGCCGTTGAGATTGGGCGTGGCGAAGACCTGATACTCATCGGCGCGCGTAAGCACTTGCTGGAAGACGGAATCGGCGATGCGGTCGTTGACCATGATCTTCTGCTTCCATCGCCCGCCGCCGTGCGTGGCGTAGATGGAGTCGAGCACCTGTTTGATCTCGGCGTAAACCTGTTGTTTGAAGGCGTCAGTGGCCTGATCAATGCCGGGTTCGATTGCGGCGGCGTTCTGCTCGAAGGTGAGGGCGGGATTGCGGTCCTTATTGTCCACAATCCAGCTCTCGCGCTCGGTGACGATCTCCGCGCGAAATTCATCCTTGGCGAGTTCGTAGCCCCAATCGCGGAACGCGCCTTCCGTGAATTTCTGAATATTGCCCTTGTGCACGAGCGTAACAATGCGGCGATTGTGCTCAATGGCGTGGCGAATGGCGCGGCGCACGAGGCGCTTCGTGCCCGTGGGCGACATCGGCTTGATGCCGATGCCGGAATCGAAGCGAATCTGCTTCGGGCCGCCGCCCAGCATTTCCTTGTTGAGGAACTCGATGAGTTTCTTGGCCTCGGTCGTGCCGGCCTTCCATTCGATGCCGGCGTATACGTCTTCCGTGTTTTCGCGGAAAATAATGACGTTCATGTTCTCGGGATGCCGGACTGGGGAGGGCACGCCGGAAAAATAACGCACGGGGCGGACGCAGGCGTAGAGGTCAAGGAGTTGGCGCAACGCGACGTTAAGCGAGCGGATGCCGCCGCCGACCGGCGTCGTCAGCGGACCCTTGATGGCCACGCGGAAGTCGCGGATGGCGTCCACGGTGTCTTGGGGCAACCATTCCTTGAATGTATTGAAGGCTTTCTCGCCCGCGAAGACTTCAAACCAAGCCACTTTGCGTTTGCCGCCGTAAGCCCTGGCTACGGCTGCGTCAAATAGGCGCTGGGAGGCTTTCCAGATGTCGCGGCCGGTGCCATCGCCTTCGATGTAGGGGAGGATAGGACAATCGGGGACGCGCATTGTCCCGCCGGAATATTCGATGGGCTGGCCATCGACGGGGACGGACTTGCCGTTGTACGACGGCTTCATGTTTGCCAACTCCTCCACAGAGCGGAATAGTTCGCGCGGACAAAAAACAATAACACAGTCAGCAAGCGCGGCGCACGGTTGCCGAACCATCGCTTAGGTTGCGAGATGCCGTCGTCAGGGGACCCCCTCCCCCCACCCCGATTTTTTTGTAAGTGTTGAATATAAAGGACTTGCGATGAGAAAACACGTAAGTGCTGATTATAAAGGGCTTGGCGACCGTTTGTTTTCAATGAGATACGAAAAACGGAGCGCGAGTTTGTAAGTGCTGATTCTAAAGGATTTATGGGCGCGCTAACTCCTTTGCTGTGTATCACTTTTGAGTTGCACAAAAACCGTGCAGGTTTGAGGACTGTGGAGGGCGAGATTGCAATCCCTCTCGAGGAGCGCTCGTGGTAAACCACGGATAGACACGGGTCGACACGCGTTGAGAGGGACAGGGACCGAGGAATTGAAGTGGGAATCACGCCGGGATTGGGGGCGACCAACACGGAGCAGAGTAGCAGGGAGTATCGAGTGTGTCAATGATAACTTCTGTGGAAATTGTTTCGAATCGACGGGGATGGAGCCCGGCGGAGACAAACGCGCCTCTGCGCCGCTCAGGGCGAGCCGCCCCTACGCGGAAAGCACCATAGGGTACGCGGGCTCGGCGCTAGGATTCGGCGGCGAGGACTACGGTGTGCTCGTAGAGGCTGCGGACGTGGCGACGCGTGGTTTCGACGGCGGCCTCGATGCCTTCGGGAAGCGGGAACTGCCACTGTTCAAGCAAGCGCTGGACGCGATCGGCCATGCCGGATTCGGGCAGGTGATTCGCGGCGCGGCCCGTGACAAGGCGCAAGGCGTGGTCAATGCTGCGGTAGAGGAGGGCGCCGGCGCGGAGGGTCTGCGCTTCGGTTGAGCCGAGACCCGAGATCTTCGGCCCGAGCGATTCGAGCAGAGCGATTTGGCGCAAGACGTGGCCGCGGCGCTCGGAAAGCACGGCCTCAGTGAGCTGCTCGTTGGGCAAAACGCGCGTGAGGAAGAGGAACGCCAGCACGTACTCGATA
>DASPOJ010000175.1:0-26656 GCA_035626055.1 Candidatus Methylomirabilota bacterium
GGCACAATCTGGTAGCGTACGGCCGTATCCTGCGGGATCAGCTTGATCACGGCGGGATCCACTTCGTAATACTTCAAATTGATGGAGGGAACGCCGTACTGGCGCGAAAGGACGCTCGTGATATCGTCGTCCTTTACGAAACCTAACTTGATCAGGGCAGTCCCCAACCTTCCACCTTGTTTCTTCTGGTGGTCCACCGCCTGATGAAGTTGTTCCGGCGTGATGAGGCTTTCCTTGATGAGCATCTCGCCGAGACGCGACGACATACCAAGGCTCCTGGTGGGCTCGTACCCTTAGAACTTCAAGGTAGCAGAAGTGCAACGAGACGAATAACGTCTGGTTGACTCATCGTAGTTAAAGGCGCAACACCCTGCCCCGACATGCACTGTGGCAAAGAGGCCACACTTTCCTTGACTTGCCATCACACGCTCGCTATCTTGCAGAAACAATGCCTTTGCGGCCCCAACGAAAGAATTACGAAGTGCGTGCTCACGCGCTCGCGGAGATCCCTGTCTTGCCACGCGAGGTTTCCCATGCACAGGCCGGCTTGAAGGATTACTACGCGTCGCTCGCGGCCGCTCTTGGCCCGATGCGCTGGTGGCCCGCGAGGACTCCATTTGAGGTTATCGTCGGCGCGATCCTGACTCAGAACACTGCTTGGTCAAACGTCGAGCGCGCGATTGAGAACTTGCGCCGCGAGAGGCTGCTCACCTTCGCCGCGCTCGAGCGCGTTCCGACGGCAAAACTACAGCGTTTGGTGCGGCCGTCGGGTTATTTCCGCCAAAAGGCGCGGAAGCTCAAGGCGTTCGTCGAATTTCTGCGAAATCAGCACGGCGGCTCTCTCGCAAGGATGTTTCGCACGCCGACGTCCGAACTGCGCGAGCAGTTGCTGGGCGTTCACGGCATCGGGCGGGAGACCGCCGATTCCATTCTTCTCTACGCGGGAAACCATCCGGTGTTTGTCGTGGACGCGTACACGCACAGAATCCTCGAGCGACACGGCTTCGTTCGCGGCAAACCCGACTACGAGGGCGCGCGGAAACTCTTCGAGAGTCAGCTTCCTCGCGACACGCGTCTATACAATGAGTTTCACGCTCTCATCGTGAATACGGGAAAGAATTGGTGTCGCAAGCGCGAGCCGCGCTGCGCGGACTGCCCGCTGGCGAGTTTTCTGCCGCCGAATTCGCCCTTGAGGTTGCACGTCTCCGTCCCCCTCTCCGAACTCGCGGCGGAGGCGCGGCCATGAAACCGACCACGCGGAAATCAAAGCTTTGGCTGTGGATTGGCGGCATTGCTTTTGCACTTCTTCTGGCGGCTGCATTTACCTTCACATCGCTGCGAGTGCCGATCCAGCCGCGCACACCGACTGAAACAGCTGTGCTTTTCGCCCTGTCGACTTTCATCGCCGTGGCGCTGATCATCTTCGGGTTCGTCCTATTCCGCAACCTTTGGCGCGCGTGGGCCGAACGGCGGGCGATGCAACCCGGCGCGCGATTCAAAACGCGAGCTCTCCGTGCGGCGATGGCGATCTCCTTGCTCCCCTTGATTATTCTCTTCCTGGTGAGCTACACGCTTCTGAACCGCACGCTGGTCACTTGGTTTCCGCGGCCGCTCGAACAGGCCATGGAATCGGTGGACAAACTCCAAGAAGAGGGCCGCGCCACGGAGGTGAACCGCCTCGCCCGAATAGCACGTTCGGCCGCTTCGGGTAAGGTAGATTCCTCGAGCGGCGTGCCGACCGGCGACACGGACTCGGCTGTAATCCTGCGAGCGCTCGGATGGGGCGCAGATGCCGCATGGATTGTAGATCCCCGGGGCCAGGTCGTTGACGGCCTTCGCGCCCAGCGCTCCGACGACAAGCTCACGCCGACCGCACACGACGCCTCAGGGCGGGCGCTCGTGCCGGTGGCGCCTATGTATGTGATGACGCTGTCGGGCCAAACTGAACTGTGGAGACAAGGGCGAAACCTATTCGTTGCGGCGCGGCAGCCGTTCGCGCGAGGCACGGTCGTGGCCGCGCGCGCGGTGCAAGACCGATATCTCGAGCGAATCGCCGAAATTCAGGCTTACAGGGCAAGCTACGAACAACAACGGCGGGACCTGCGAACCTATAAGACGCAGCTGATGTCGATCCTATTGCTCTTCACAGTTCTGCTTCTTTTTTCCGCGACCTGGCTCGCAATGTATCTCTCAAAACAGCTCACCGTTCCCATTCAAGCCCTGGCGAAAGCGACACGGGAAGTGAGCGCCGGCAATTTCGACACGCGCGTCGACGTTAAAGCGCAGGACGAACTCGGATCGCTCGTGCGCTCTTTCAACGAAATGACCGCCCAGCTGGCCGACAACCGTCAGCAACTCGATGAATTCACACGCGATTTGCAGCAGGCGGTTCAGGAGATCGAGCGGCGGCGCACTCTGCTCGAAACGATTCTGGAAAACATTCCGACCGGAGTGATTTCGCTCGCGGCCGACGGCACGGTCCGCCGCGTGAATCCCGCCGGCGAGAAAATCTTCGGGCCGCAAGCGCGCCAAGCTCACACCCTCGCGGAATTGCTGGGGAAGGACGCCGCACAAGCCACGCAAGCGCTGATGCGCCGGTCGCTCCGGATGGGAACCGCTTCGAAAGAGCTTGAATTTGCCGGGGCGAGCCGGCTGGTACACGCGGCCGTTACGGTCAGCGCATTGGGGCCGCGCAGCGCTAACCCGGGATATGTGATCGTCGTGGACGACCTCACCGAATTGCTCGGGGCGCAAAAAGCCGCGGCGTGGCAGGAAGTGGCGCAGCGCATCGCGCACGAAATCCAGAATCCATTGACGCCGATCCAGCTTTCCGCGCAGCGGCTGTTGCGGTTTCTTGACCGGCAGGGCGCTCCTGCCTCCGGGGAGGCGCCGCCCGAGTTGGTTCGCCTTGTGCGGGAGTGCGCCGGACTGATTGAAAGCGAAGTCGGCACGCTCTCATCCCTCGTGCGGGAATTCTCTGAATTCGCGCGATTCCCCGCGGCGCGCCTCGTGCCCTCGGATCTCAACGCAATTGTGCGAACGGCGCTCGAGGTTTTTGGCGGCAGGCTGGAAGGGATCCGCGTGAAGACGGACCTGGACTCGATTCTGCCTCCGGTCCGCGCCGACGCGGAATTGCTGCGGCGCGTGCTCGTCAACCTGATTGACAACGCGGCGGAGTCCCTGGAAGGCGCGGCGGTGCGCGAACTTTTCATCGAGACGCACGCCGACAACGACCGCGAAACCGTGTCGCTCGTTGTCGCGGACAGCGGACACGGGATTTCGCCGGAAGACAAAGATAAGCTGTTCCTCCCGCACTTTTCCACGAAAGGTCGCGGGACCGGCCTTGGACTGGCCATCGCAAGCCGCATTCTCGCAGAGCACCACGGCTCGATCCGCGTCGAAGACAATGTGCCCGTTGGGGCGCGATTTGTTTTGCGCATTCCAGCGGCCGAGGTTCCCGTCGCGACGCCCCTGCCGATGAAACCTTGACGATTACTAGCGAGGACGATGAGACACAGGTTGATTATCGTAGATGACGAGGAAGGAATCCGGCGCTCCCTCTCGGCCGTGCTCGCTGAGGACGGCTACGACGTGGAAGCGGTGGCGTCGGGAGAAGAGTGCTTGCAGCGGCTGGCCGACCAGCCGTGCGATCTCGTTCTTCTCGACGTCTGGCTGGAAGGCATCGACGGCATCGAGACCCTCGAGCGCATCCGGCAAGCGGGCCATGCCGTCATGGTCGTGATGATTTCCGGCCACGGAAATATCGAGACTGCGGTGCGCGCCACCAAGCTCGGTGCGTTCGACTTTATCGAGAAGCCGCTGGCGCTGGAGAAGATCAGCGTCGTGGTCAAGAACGCGCTCGAAAATCTTCGCCTGACGAACGAGAACCGCCGGCTGCGGGAAGAATTGGGTTCGCGCTACCAGGTGATCGGCGACAGCGTGCCGACGAAAGCGCTTCGCCAGCAGATAGCGCTGACCGCTCCGACGAACGGGCGCGTCCTCATTTACGGGGAAAGCGGCACCGGGAAGGAAGTTGTGGCGCGCGCGCTGCATGCCGCCAGCCAGCGTGCGACGCGCCAGTTTGTGGAAGTGAATTGCGCCGCCATTCCCGAGGAGCTGATCGAGTCGGAGTTGTTCGGGCACATCCGCGGGAGTTTCACCGGCGCGAGCGCCGACAAGGTGGGCAAGTTCCAGCGGGCGGACGGAGGGACTCTTTTCCTCGATGAAGTAGGGGACATGAGCCTCCGCACGCAGTCCAAAGTCCTGCGCGTTCTGGAGGAACAAACGGTCGAGCCGGTCGGATCGAGCCAATCTCTGCGCGTGGACGTGCGTGTGATTGCCGCGACCAACAAGAAGCTCGAAGACGAAATCGCTCACGGCCGGTTTCGCGAGGATCTCTTCTATCGCCTGAATGTCATTCCGTTCGTGATTCCCCCGCTGCGGGAGCGGATCGATGACCTGCCGACCCTCGCACGCTATTTCCTGGCCGGATTCGCGGGAACCTACGGCCGCCAGCCGAAAGAATTGTCAGAAGGCGCCCTGGAAGTGATGATGCGATATCCGTGGCCGGGCAACGTTCGCGAGTTGCGGAACGTCATCGAGCGGCTGGTGATCGTCTGCCCATACCAAAAGATCGAGACGTTGCATCTTCCGCCGGAGCTTTTTCGCGGCGCTTTGTCGGCTCCCCTGGTGTTTCCGTCTACGCTGCACGAGGCGCGTTCGTCCTACGAGCGCGATTTCATCTTGCGCAAACTGGAAGAAAATCAATGGAACATGACGCGGACCGCCGCCGCGATTGGCCTCGAACGCAGCCACCTATACCGCAAAATGAAAACGCTGGGGATTTCAGTCGAGGTTTAAGCGCTGGCGCGAATTCCGGGCGCGCAGCGTTTCACGAGCAACATTCTGTGGCGAGCTTAAATCGTGAACACATGCGGTTTGCGCAGACGTTCTTCGAATTCTGGAAACCGGTAATTCACGATTCGTTGCTTTGTTCTTCCGCGATCGCCTCGATTTGGTTTCTCCAATCGATCTGGCGAACGCGAGCGGGATTGTCGCGCCAGCGGCGGGAGACGCCGACTCTCAATTCCAGATAGATTTTCGTGCCGAGGATCCGTTCCAGTTCCAGGCGCGCCTCGGTTCCGATTCGTTTGAGGGTCAGGCCGCCCTTGCCGATCAGGATTCCCTTCTGCCCCTCGCGTTCCACCCGAATCGCCGCGCGGATGCGAATCAAGTTCGCGCCTTCCTCGAAGCTCTCCACCAAAACCGCGAGCGCGTGGGGCACCTCGTTTCGCGTGGCGGCCATCGCTTTTTCCCGTATGAATTCCGCCGCGAGAAAACGCTCCGGTTGATCCGTCACCTGATCCGGCGGGAAAAGCGCCGGCCCCTCCGGAAGATGCGCGGTTATCTCGGCGAGCGCCTCCTCGACGCCCTCGCCCCTCAATGCTGAGATCGGGACGATAGCCGCAAAATCCCCCGCGCGACTGCACAGATCCATTAGCGGAAGCAATTTCGGCTTCTCGACGCGATCTACTTTATTGAGCAAGATGAGCCGGACCGCATCGAGCGAAGCGACACGCCGCAGCGCCAAATGGGCGCCGCGGCGAAAGTCCTCACTCGCATCCAGCATCAGCGCGACGACGTCCACCGAATCGAGCGCTGCGTCAATTTCCCGGGCCATCTGGCGGCCGAGCGCGGAATCCGGGCGATGAAGGCCGGGCGTATCGATGAGAACCACCTGCGCCCCGGGCCGATTCACGATTCCCTGAATTCGATTGCGCGTGGTCTGGGGATGCGCCGTGACAATGGAAACCTTCTGCGCGACGAGGCGATTTACAAGGGTGGACTTGCCGGCGTTGGGAGGACCGACGATCGCCACGAATCCGGACTTAAAGGGCGATGCCATATCTCGAGCGGCGGAGCGCCTCGCCAAACCTGCGCGAACTGCCGCGCGCTATCTTACCCCCTTAACGCTGGAGTATCATGGGCCATGCAGTGCCCAATTTGCAGAATGTTCCTGGAGAGGAAGGATATTCGACGAAGGGAACCCTTCCCCTGCCCCTGTTGTCATAAACTGCTGCGCGCGAGATGGAGCAATAGTGCACGATTTGTCTCGGGTTTCGTCGCCATCGTCGGCGGACTTTTTTCCATCCTAGGAATCCGCTACGGCTCACATGCCATCAGAGACGCAGGTGGTCTGATAGTGCTGCTTTGCGGGGCTTTCGATCTGGTCTTCAGATTGGTTGGCTCGAGTCTCAAGATCGAACCGGCGGAAGGTAGCCGGCTCGTTTCCCGTTGACGGCCGCAAGAGCCGGCGCCAAATTCAAGGCTCAGAATCAGGATGCGGGGACGGCGGCCGAACGGCGCACGCGAAGGCGTAGAACCTTTCGCTGGTTGGCCTCGAGCACCTCGAAGCGGAGCCCCTGATAATCCACGCGCTCGCCGGCCACAGGGACGTGCCCGACGATGTGGTTAAGCAGGCCGGCGACCGTCGTAGTGGCCTGGGTGTCGCTGGTATCGAACTCAACGCCGAACAGCTCTTCCACTTTTTCAAGCGCAACGCTGCCGCGCATGACGAGGCTCCCGTCGGCTTCGCGAAATACATCGGGCGCGGGCGCGCGACCCTCTTCGCCGATTTCCCCGACGATTTCCTCGACCAAATCTTCGAGTGTCACGACGCCCGCCAGCAATCCGTGCTCGTCCACGACCACGGCAATCTGCTCGTGCTTGCGCTGAAGTTCTTTCAGCAATTCGGAGCCGCGCTTGGTTTCCGGCACAAACAGCGCTGGGCGGATCAGCTCGCGTACGCTGCGATTGCGGGACTCCTGATCCGGAAGCTCCAATAGATCGCGCGCGTACACCATTCCCAGCACGTCGTCCAAACTCTCGCCATAGACCGGCAGGCGCGAGCATCGCGTTTGGACCAGCAACTTGCGCAACTGCTCTATGGAGGCCGTGCCGGGAATCGCAACGACGTCGGGACGCGGGGTCATCAATTCATGGACCCGCTTATCGCCGAATTCGACGACCTGCTCGATCAAGTGCGCGTCGTCCCCTTCGAGTATTCCTTCCTCTTCGGCGGCCTCGACCAGCGCTTCGAGTCCCTCCTGCTGCGCGGCGATGCCCACCGCGGGCTCTTCATCATCGAGATGCGTGAGGGAAATTGCGAGCTCAAAGATCGCGCGCAACGGCCAGACAACGATCAGGAAGCCGCGAATCACCGGAGCGACCCGCCCAAGCCACTGACCTCTTGTTCGCGCAAGAAGCAATTCGGGAACGAAGTGGGCGAAGAGCATCGCTTCCGCGAGGATGTAAACCACCAACTGAGCCAGAGCGTCCCAGGGCGCGGGGACAAAGATCAGAACGCCGCGCGCGGTGGCCACGACCACAACGACAAGCCACAGATGCGACAGCAACCGGAACGCGTGGGCGGCGCGACGCCGTTCCAGCCTGAACTTGGGCTCAACCTCCGCCTCAAACGCTTCCAAATTTGCGCGAAGCCGCCCCGTCGTGACGCGGCCCAATTCGTCGTAGACGCGGTCCAAATAGCAAAACACAGTCAGGCCGATGTTCAGAAGCAGGACCGCGCAGGTGTACAGGAGAATTTGCATCTCAGCGTAACCCCAGCCGCCGGCGCAAGCGGCGCTCCAGGCTATCCATTCGGCCGTCGTCGGTCTCGTGGTCGTAGCCGGCAAGATGCAACATGCCGTGGAGAATCAAAACGCGCAGCTCCTCCGTCAGCGAGCGCGAATCGCGGCGCGCATTTCGCCGCGCGGCGGCGGGAGAAATCGCGATGTCGCCGACGTACCCCGCCTGTATACCGCGCGCGGGGCCTCGCGACGCGGTTCGGGAGCTCTTGCGGCGGCCCTGCGCGGGAAACGAGAGAACATCAGTCGGCCCGGATTTTCCACGGTAACGGCGGTTCAGTCGAGCGATGGCGGCGTCGCTGACGAGGCAGACTGTTACGCCGTCTTTCGGAAAGTGCAACGCCCCCCGCGCGCGGCCGACAAACTCCTCGAGCGGCCCGACGGCCACAGCGATCCCCCGCTGGCGATTGACGACCATGATGACGAGAAGCTACTTCGCGGAAACGTTCTTGCCATTCTCGGCGGAGCCTGCGCCGCGAGACGCCAGCCCCGATTCAAATTCCTCGTAGGCTTTGATGATCTGCTGGACGAGATTGTGGCGGACGACATCGCGTTCGTTGAAGTGCACGAACCCGATGCCTTCGATTCTTCCCACCACCTCCAGCGCTTCCACCAAGCCCGAGCGGCGACCAGTGGGCAGATCGATCTGCGTAACGTCCCCGGTGACGACGGCTTTCGAGTTGAAGCCCAGGCGCGTGAGGAACATCTTCATCTGCTCGCTCGTGGTGTTTTGCGCTTCGTCGAGAATGACGAAGGAATCGTTGAGTGTGCGGCCTCGCATGAAGGCCAGCGGCGCCACTTCGATCGTGCCCTTTTCGAGGAACCGCTCGAGTTTGTCGGCGTCGAGCATGTCGTAGAGCGCGTCGTAGAGCGGCCGCATGTACGGATCGATCTTCTGCTGCAGCGTGCCGGGAAGAAATCCCAGGCGTTCGCCCGCCTCGACCGCGGGTCGCGCCAGAATAATGCGGTTGACCTGCTTGTTGAACAGCGAGGAAACCGCCATCGCGACCGCCAGATACGTTTTCCCCGTTCCACCCGGCCCGACGGCGAAGACCATGTCAAACCGCTCGATGTACTCCATGTAGCGGCGCTGGTTCGCGCTCTTCGGCACGATAGGCTTCTTGCCGAAGCTGCGCGGCCGGGCGCCCGAATCGAGAATCCCACGCAGCGAAGCCTTGGGATCTTCCGTCGCCACGCGGAACAATGCCTTCACGTCGCCGTTCTCCATGGCACGGCCTTCACACACCATTTCGTTGTATTCGTTGAGAATCCGCACTGCACGATCCACCTGCGCGGCATCGCCAAAAATGGCAAGCCGATTGTCGCGGAGTTCGGTGGTGACTTGTAGAGCGGATTCGAGGAGCTTCAGGTTTTCGTCCAGCGTTCCGAAGAGATTCTCAATCTTGCCGGCGATCTCGACGGTGCGTCGCATGGGGCTTGGGCAGCGCTTGGCGGCGCGACCCGAGAGAAGCCACCTCCTGAGGGAACAAACAGCCTTCGGAAACTGCAGGATAGCTTACGCTCACTGTCGCGTCAAGGCGAGCAGCATAAGCTACCTATCTTCACACACTTACAAAGCCAAGCGCCAACTGGGCCCGGTCATTGTTGGGCCGCGGGAAACTGCACTTTGGGAACCTGCTGCGCCTCCGCCGACGCCTGGAAATACGCGTTATTCGGCTGGAATCCGGCCCAGCGAGCGAAGATATAGTTGGGGAAAAGGCCAATGTAGGTGTTGTACTGCTGAATGGCGTCGTTGTAGCGGCGGCGCTCGACGGCGATGCGGTTTTCGGTGCCGGCGAGCTCATCTTGTAATTGAAGGAAGTTTTCGTTCGATTTCAGTTGGGGATAATTCTCAGCGATCGCTAGCAAGCGGCCGAGCGCGCCGTCCAACTGGCCGTTGGCGGCGATGGTCTGTGCCGGTGACTTCGCGGCGAGCAACGCTTCGCGCGCCTTATCCACGTCGCCGAAAACGGTGACCTCCTGCGCGGCATAGCCCTTCACCGTGGCGACGAGATTCGGAATCAGGTCGGCGCGGCGCTCCAGAACCACGTTCACGTTGGCCCACTGCGCCTGGATGGCCTGGTTATACACGACCATTTGGTTGCGGCGGTTGAAGTACATGCTGCCGAACCACAATGCGAGCAGCCCCAAGATCACGAGCACAATGATTGCTTTCTTCATCTCTCCCTCTCACCTTCCAATTTCGAACCTAACTCTAACACAGCGGCGCGACGCTAGGATGCGTCGACGCGTTTATCGAAGGCGTCCACGGCGGCGGTAATTGCCGCGAGATATGCAGAGAACGCGCCGCGATCGAGCGCCCTCTCCGGCCGCTTCCCTTCCCGCACGTCGAGCACGGCGTCAAACGGCGCGGCATCAAACCCGAGCAGCGCCGCCAATCGACGGCAGCTTTCGCGCCGCGCCTCCGGCGGCTCAACTCCGAGCGCAAGCAGCGCGTGACGGAAAAGCGTGGCGAACGCCGGAATCGAACCCAACAGAATCGGGCCAAGTTCGGCATCTCCAGCACCAGCCGCCAGCGCGGCTTGGCGCAAACGCAACAAGTTGACGCGCAATTCGCGTTCGACCTGGTGGCGATGGCGGTCCATGGGGATTTCCAACTGCGAGAAAACGTCGTCTCCCGACAGTACGCGATGCCGTGTGCGGATGTCGAGAAACTCGATCGCAAACACGTCGGCGGCGCTGTGCAATTCGTCAAGAGTCAAGAGTAATGGCGCGGGGTGCCCCTTGCGCGTCCAGAGATAGACGACCGGATGCAGACGCGTGAGGGCGTCGGCGTCCAGGCGATTGAATACGCCGAGAAGATTCAGGTCGGAGTGGCCTCCGTGATATTCGCCGCCTGCCGCGGAACCGTACAGCACGAATGAGATCAGGTTCGCGCCCGCCGCGCTCTTGATGTCTTCAGCGAGTCCGCTCACTTCTTTTTCGTAGTCAATCATAATCTGCAGGTCTCCGCAGCTACTCTACCAGCCTCCACTCGCGCCGCCGCCGCCGGACATTCCCCCGCCGAAGCCCCCAAACCCACCACCGCCGCCGCCGAATCCACCGCCGCCCCAGCCGCCTCCTCCGCCCATTGGCGGGAGCCACCACCAGCCGCCCATGCCCCGGCGCCGCGTTACGCCATGACCGAACAAACTGCGAATGATGCGAAAAACGAACGACAAGCCAAACAGTATGAAGATAATCGTCCCGAAATTAAATCTAGGAGCCTGCTGGTCCTCATCATCCGGCGGCGCCGGAGGCTGCCCGGAAAGCGTCACGCCCTTGTCCACTGCAATGACGCTGGCGATTTGGCCGGTCAATTGCACGACCGCACCGCTGTAATCCCCTTGTTTCAAGTTCGGCACCATCTGCCGCCCGAACCCGCCCACTTTTCCGTCCGGAAGAATTCCTTCTAGCCCATAGCCAACTTCGATGTGGTACTGGCGATCGTTGATTGCGAGCAGGATGAGGACACCGCGGTCGGTACCCTTCGGGCCAACACCCCATTTTTCAAACAGCCGATTCGCGAAATCGTCCACCGAATCGCCATCGAGTGTGTGAATCGTGACGACCGCTATCTGCGCGTTCGTTTTCTGGTCAAGCTCCGTGCAGAGGCTCGTGAGCTGATTCTTCGCATCCGCGCTCAGAACGCCCGCAAAATCATTGACGTAGCCCGTGTATTGAAGCTGGTCGTACTTTTCCGCTCGCGCCCCAACGCCGGTGCAAAGCAACACGAGAATCAGCAGCGCACCAGCCCTGGCGAGGCAGCACAAGCCAGCCCAGGGCGGAATCCCTGGGCGGGCGCAGGCGCGGCGGTTTTTCGAGGGGCCCGTAAGGGCGCTCGCTCGCCGAAGCCTTGGCGAAGGGGGGACACAAAGCCGCGCGTCGGCACTTTTCCCGCGCGTTTGACAAAGCCGGGAGCGTCGGCTACTGTCTATTGTTTGCAAGAATCCTCGAAGGAGAATTGAATGGCTCAGGGCACGCCCACAAAAGTCAAGAAGCGCAAGAAATCGGTGCTGAAGCGCGCGGCGCAATCGATCGCTCATTATGATATCAACCGCGCCCACCGGACACGCGTGCGTTCGTTGATGAAGGATCTGCGCCGCGCCATCGACGCCAAGGATTCCGCCGCCGCACGAAATCTTCTGCACCCGACGCTTTCCGCAATCGACCGCGCCATCAGCAAGGGAATTCTGCACGAGAATACCGCCAATCGTTATAAGTCCCGCTTGACTCTCGCCTGCAACGGGCTGAGCTCCACAAAACCGTCCTGACCGGGACCGAAGCGATTGCGCCCGGTCCCGCGGCCTAGGAAGCAAATCGCGCCACCAAAAACTCCACAATCGCGCGCTTATTCACGGCTTTGGATTTCAGCCGGCTATCCGCTTCGTACAGCGCGGAAAGGCCGGCCACGAGTTTCTGCCGCGGAATGCGCTTTGCCTGGCGCATGGCGAGCTCGGCTGTCTCCGGCCGCATCGTCAACTTCCCTGCCGCCTGAAACTTTGACGTGTGGCCGGGCAATTCCTGCGCTTCCAAAAGCTTCCGGCACATCCAGGCCATCGACCCGATCAGCGCCGCGGGTTCCTCGCCTTCGCGAAACAAGCTGTCGAGAAACACCATCGCCCGCCCCGGCTCCCTCGCGGCGAGTACATTAGAGAGCTCCCAGACAGTGTACGCCCGCTCGGTGACCACCAGCGCTTCGACGTCTGCGGCGGTAATCCGCTTGCGCTCACCGACGTACGCCGCCAGTTTGTCCATTTCGGTCTTTGCCGCGGCCAGTTCCACACTTGCGACTTCCGCCATTTCCTCCGCTGCATCGCGATCCAACTCCACTCCCAGCTCGCGCGCCATCTCGACCGACAATTCGCCCGCCAGTCGCACGCGCGCCGCCGGATCGTCCGGCAATTCTACGGCGACGACCAGCGCCCGGTCCGCCAGACGCTTCGCCAGCTTCAGGCGCTGATCGAGGGCCGCCGCCTCGAACACGAGCGTGGTAAACGGCGCGGGCCGCTTGAAATAGGCGTCCAGCTCTTCGATCATAACGTCGCGCTTTTCATCGCTCAGCTTTTCCCACGCTTCGATCCCGCGGACGAAAACGACCTGTCGGGGCGCCAGCAGAGACGAAGTTTGCGCCCGATCAAAAATGGCCGCGAGGGAATCGTCCAGTGCGTCAAACCGCGAAACTCCCCATTCGCGCGCCTCCTCGGGCACGATCGCGTCAATGATTCTAGCGCGGCAAAGATCCCTCAAGTAGGTCTCGTGGCCCAGTAGCAGAATCGCGGGCACAGCCTTGCCGCGCGCCAACTCAACCAGAAATTCGGCCGCACTCGAGCCCGGCATCAGAAATTCTCCAGAACGTCGGAGACGAGCCGCGAGGCAAAATCCCGCGCCATGCGGTCCAGCGCCGGCGCCTCTTCATCGAAAAAGCTCGGCACATCGGTCGAGATCTCATACGGCTGGCGAAACACAAAATTATCGTTTTGAAAGAGCGCTTTGCTACTGCGGTCGTCCAGCTCGACTTTCATTTTCACGGTCACGAGCATCGTGGTGGCGCGGCCGGTGGCCGTGTCGTAAACCACGGCGATGGAATCTAGATTGACAATTTGACCGCGGAGTACTGCGTCGGCGTCTCTTGCATCGGAGACGATGCGGTACTTCGTGCGTGACAGAAACTCCTGCACCACCGCCTGCGTCATGCGCTGCTCGATGCGGTAGCTCGACGACTTGTTCTCGAAGGGCACGACGGCGATCGTCTTCACATCCGGGGGAATCCGCGTCGCCCGGCCAGCCACGCCATAGCCGCACCCGGCCGCGGCCAGGCCTGCCAAGACAAGCGCCACGAAACGCGCGCGCGCCCGCCGCAGGTTCTCCCTGCCGCGCGGGACAATTCCCCCGCCTCGCTTATGAGCCAAGAACATTCTCCGCAATCGCAATGGCATTCGACGCCGCAACGCTCAAATTGTCCGCCGCTCCCCAAATCCACCAGCCACGCTCGGCGTTCAAATCCCGCTCCGGCCGTCCCAGCACGGGCCGGGGCTCGCCGGCGACGCTTACGTTCGTCGGTGAGGATTCGCCTTCGCCGACAACGTTCAATCCGGCCACTTCCATGCGCTCCACGAACCTGTCCGCAGAGTCCAGTTCGGCATACGCCATGAATGTGTGCGAATAGAAGACAGGCGCCTGCACGAGCGTGACGCCGGGTACGGGAACGCGGCCCTTCAGATACCTCGCGACATCCCGCGCGAGTCTCTCCCGCGCCGCCGAGAGGTGTTCCTTGCTCTGTGGCCCATAGCGATCCATCAAATTGAACGCCACCTGCGCGTCGAACACTTCCCGCCCGATCGGCTGAAACGAGAGCAGCTTCACGGTTTGGCTTTCCAATTCTTCGATGCCTCCGGAGCCAAGTTCGGATACGGGCTGCAGAAAAACGACCGAGCCGAGCCGCCCATCCAGGCCGCGCAGCGCCGCTGCGAGCGAAATCGCTGTTTGCGCGGGGGCCGAAGGCGAAACGTAAACGCCGCCCGCTTGGGCCGCACCATTCGCGCGAGACGGAGGTGGGAGGACAGTATCGAGCGAGGGAATCCAAAACCGGGCGTCCGGACGCGCGGCCAGGCCGCCGCTCAGATCAATCACAGTCGAGCCGGCCGCGAGAGCCTCCTCGGCGTGGCGCGTAGCAAATGCCGCTGACCCCGTAAAGAACACGAAGCGAGCACCGGAAAAACTTTCTTCGTCCACCGTCTTCACGAGGGCGGGTTCTCCCCCCGCTTCCGTGAGCGTCCCGGCCGCAAATTCTTCGTCCAGCAGGCGCAACTCCGCCGCAGCCAGATTGGAGTTTCCGACGGCCTCGATCAATTGCTTCCCGGAAAGAGACGTAGCTCCGGCAATCGCAATCCGAAGGCCTCGCTCAGTTTGGGACATGGCTCACGATACTTGCTGGGAAGTCTGCGAGGCGGGACGGTGCCGCACCACGCGGACGACGTGCAGAACGAGCCCGATAACCGTGTAGAGGCCGGCAATCAAAATCAGTGCGATCTCCGAATACACGACGATGGACCACGCAAGAAATGCAATCAGCACGATCGTCAGCGATGGCTGCCGCCGCGCCCACGGCACATCCTTGAAGCTGCGATACCGGATCGCGCTGACCATCAACGCCGCCGCCGCCAGGACGATGCCCAGCCACACCGCCGCCCAGCGCCAATCCTCCAGCGGAGTGCGAAACGCGTGCACGGTCGCGGCGAGCAAACCCGCCGCCGCGGGGCACGGCATTCCCACAAAATAGCGCGACCCGCCCGGCGCCATCCCCTGCACGTTGAATCGCGCCAGCCGCCACGCGCAGCACACCAGGTACGTGAGGCTCACCCACCAGCCGAATTGATAGATGTGGTGCGCTTGGACGGCTTCGCTCGTCAGCATCCCGCGCACCCCCCACGTAAACGCCAGGATCGCGGGGGCAATGCCGAAGCTCACGACGTCGGCCAGAGAATCGAACTGCTTGCCGAAATCTGTGTTCGTGTGCGTCGCGCGCGCGACGAAACCGTCGAGCGAGTCGAACAGAATCGCAAACCCGATGGCGCGCGCCGCGTAGTCCAGATCCGCCGGCTCGCCATGGATCACGGCGAGAATGGCGTAAAATCCGCACAGCATGTTGGCGACGGTGAAAAAACTCGGAAGAAGATAGATGCCGCGCCGCAGGCGGTGATTCCGCGGCCCAATACTGAAGCCGAATTCCTGCTGCTCGTTGATTTTGTCTCTCATCTTATTTCCAGCGGGCCACGATGCTCGCACCGCCCGACACGTGCTGCCCCGGAGCTGCCAGGATTTCCACTCCCTCCGGCAGCCACAGATCCATCCGGGAACCAAACCGAATCAATCCGAACCGCTCGCCTATCGTAACCGTGTCCGCCGGCCGCTTCCAGCAGACAACGCGACGCGCCACCCAGCCCGCAATCTGCTTGAACATGATTTCTCCGCGCTCGGTCGCGAGATAGATCAGGTTCTGTTCGTTCTCCACCGAGGCGCGCGAGCGCATGGCCGCATAGAATTTCCCGCACCGGTGCTCCACTCGCTCGATGCGTCCCGAGGCCGGGGCGCGATTCACGTGCACGTTCCAGATCGCCAGAAAAATACTGATCCGTCTGCCTCGCCGCCCGTCCAGCTCTTCCTCAACGACTTCCATTACGCGGCCGTCAGCCGGGGAGACAATCGCCGCGGCATCGCCGGGAATCCTGCGCTCCGGGTCGCGGAAAAAATACACCACGAAGGCGCCCAGCAAAACAAAAATCGCGCCGATAAGAACTGCGCCGCTCCAGCGCCAACCGAACCCCAACGCCACCAACCCAAGTACAAGCGGGGGGATGGCGAATTTGTAGCCGTCTCGGACCATGCAAAACCTGAGGGAAGCGGATCCGCCCCACGCCATTCTACGCCAGATTGCATGTAGTTAGGCGCCGGGAAGAATGAACGTTCGATGAATGAGGAGACACCACCTACCCCGCACGGGGCGACGCCCTCGCGGCGGGCAAGAAGAAGGGCTAAGGCGTCCGGGCGTCGTGGCTCAAGTCAGCCAGCCGGTGCTCCATGGCATCCTTGACGAGGAGTTTCAGTTTCTTGAGCTTAGTGACTCGGATCAGGTCTTCTGAACTAAGGTAGGAAGCTTTGGAGAGTTGTTCCAGTTGCGATTCGTACTGCGAATGCTCTTGCAGGAGCTTCTGGTATTCCGAATCTCCGGCAACCAGCTTGGTCCGGAGATCGACGGGTGAGACCGCCATCAGGCACCTCCAGGATGGAGTGCGAGTCACATAACGCCCAGACCCTAACACAAACCGCCGCCCGAGCCAAGAGCCTAAGAGTCTATTCTGCAAGTAGAGTTTTCCAAGAGCGTGTGCCGGCCTGCGACAGTGGAGGTTGGGGTGGCTACGACTAAGACCCCACCGTTTTCCCGCCACGGAGGGCAGACCAAGGCAAAAACCAAATTCGCTCAACGGCGCCACGCGAGCGGCACTCGGCCCGGGCGGAAGAAGAAGGAAAATCATAACCGCCAAACGCCCGCCTGCCGCGGGCGCGCCTCATATCATCGTTTGGACCGCCCGCAGTTCACGTAGCTACTCATTTGGCGATATGGGCACAAGGGCAAACGGGGGATGCAAGCAACCCTGAGGTTGGAAACTTTGTCCTGCACGAAAGACGCTGATCCCAATAACGGTTCGCACTCTCGGCTTGTGCATCCTCACGTCCATGGGGTCATAATCAAGTTCGAACGCAATTCCCCTGTCCTCGCTTATCCAGAACAATATGTCTTCACCACCAGGCGACAAGAAACCGCTGTCAACCCAGCGCCAGAGCGCTCCGTCGGGCACAATCCTCTCCAGTTCATCAACCGTCGTTTTGGCAGGAAGCGGTAAGTCCTGAATCTTGAATCGGTCATCGAGGAGCGAAAGGTCAATTTGATAAACACCACTTGGCGTTACGTATGCCGTGACACCGCCGGATCGTTCGCCCCACCATGTCACTGAGATTTCACCGCATGCCCCAGTCGTTGTGCCAATCAGAGACGGCGTTGGCTTCCAGGAGAAGATCGGACGTTCCAGATCCTCTTTCTTCATGCCCAGTTGAAGTCCTCCTGCGGATTGGCCTGGAACGACTAACTCGGGTTCGACAATCGGGCTAGGGCTTGGCGCGGCCTTCGGCATTATTGTGCGCCCTACATCATCTGTTGAAATCACGGTCTCCCCTTCGACCGCCTGACGGATCGGTTGGGCGGGCGGACAAGTGGGATTGCTCGGATATGTTGCGCCATCAAAGGAAAGCTTTGCTTCGTAGGGGGAAAGAATGCCACCTCCCGCCACGATGACGCTGATGTCGTGCCAGCCATTGGATTTACTGTCCAAAACGCGGATCGGGGGCCGAGCAATCGTGACTGAAGTAACAATTCTGTAGGACCTGCCCTGGGGGGCGAGTATCAACATGTCACAACCCCCGCTGCCGCATGAATACCGACCCGTAAAATAGACAATCGCATCGAGTTCATCGCTATCCCTTAGATTCACGAAGGCTGCAACGTAGCTCAGCGGCTCATCGTTACCTGCGTCTTTCTGAAGAAACGCCCTGAGGGCCGTCTGTTCCTGCTCCGTCGGTTGAAGGTTGCGCTGAGCGAAGCAATCTGGAGCGGAAAATATGGCGCCGGCCACCCAAAGGCCGCATATCCCTAAATTCGTCGCGAATATGAGTTTTTTCATTTATCAGTAGAAGCAATTCATGAGCAATATAACGTCACTTCCGTAGTTGCCGCCGTCGGGGCCGGCCGTGCCCTGGTTAATCGTCGCCGTATTGCCAGTGAAATTCGCTGGGTTGTATGGGTTCATGTTATAGCTCGCGGCCGTTGCTTGCGTGAGTGTCCTCGATGCGGCGTAACTCGGGAATTTGGCGCGTGGCAGGGCCTTTCGTGCTTCTGATGTTGGCGAGCATTCGGAGTCCAATGATACCCCTCTCGCACGTCCCCGCCGCGTGACTGGCTTAGCTCTTGGGAGAGCTTGACTCTTGATTCCTTTGAAACGTCGAATGCATCTCCTTCTGATGACCAAAGATTCGATCATTCACAAGGCCGATTTTAGGTGTCTCGTGAGGACACAGGCATCCTCGATTGGATCGCGATAGTAGCTCCTCCGACGGCCCGAATCCTCGAATCCCGCACACTTGTAAAACGCGATCGCCGCAGTGTTCGACTCCCTCACCTCCAGAAACAGTCTCTTCGCGCCGCCTTCCCGCGCAAACTCCATGGCAGCCTGGAGGAGTCGTGCGCCGGCTCCGCGTCCTCTGATTTCCGGCGCCACAGCCAGATTCAAAATCTCTGCCTCGTCAGCCGCGATTCGGGCAAATATGAATCCCGCGACGCAGCCATCCTGCACCGCGACCCAGCCGCTGCAATTCCCTCCAGCCGCCTCCAGGAACTGCTGCTCCGTCCACACCGCCGCCCCAGGACTTGCCTTCGCGACACTTGAAATCTCCCGTGCGTCATGGGTGACGGCTCGGCGAATTTCGATAGAATGCAATGGCACGGCACCGTTCACGCCGACTCTTTCCATTTTGACTCGGCGTCGGAACGCCGAACGTAATTCGCGTTTAGATGCAGGGCGTCCACAGTCCTGCCTTGCAACCCCTTCCGCCAGCCCAATCGCCCAATCATGCCCGCTAGCGCCTCTGGCACGATCTCCAGACGCAAGCTGCGCCGACCTGCCGCAGACACTACGGCCAACGCGGCTTCACGCGATGGCGTGACAATCAGAGGCAGATCCTGACCGGACTCCGCGAGCCAATCAAAAAGTTCGCCCGGCGAGAGGACCACGTTCTCCGCTACGCATTCGAGGCTGACTTCCGCGTCCTGCGCGCGCGCGTATTGCGCGGCGTAGAGCTGGCCTCGGCCCGCGCAGAGGACCGGCGTCAATACCTGCCCCGGCTCAGTGGCCAGGGCCGCAACGGCCTCGAGGCCACTCACGGCTGCAATTGGCTTGTTCCAAACCTCCGCCCAGCCCTTCACCGCCGTCAGCCCAACGCGCAACCCGGTGAACGATCCCGGGCCCGCAGCCACGGCGAAAAGGTCAATTTCGCTCATGGCGGCTCGTCCTGTCCTCATGACTTTGCGCACATCCTGAAAAATCCTCGATGAATAAGGCTGTTCCGACGCCCCGGCGCTCTCCGCAAGCACCGTATCATCTCTCAGCAGGGCGGCTCCCCCCGCGGAACCGCTAGTATCCACAGACAATATCAGCATGCCGGGATTGTACTCCAGGCGCGAGACTCGCGGCTTCAACGGGGCCAATTGGAGGAAAATCCCTTGCAATTCGTGTTCCAATTCACAAACTGAATTGCCCTTAACTTACTGATTCTAGAAGAAATACATTGACTTCTGCATTCGAAAACTCTATGCTTGCTTCGTGCTTCCTCGGGGGAAATCCAGCCATGGAACATAAGATCGGGGACAAAGTTGTCTACCCCAACCACGGGGTTGGCGTAATTGAGCAGATCAATTTCGGCATCTTGAATGGTCGTACCGAGAAGTATTACATGATCCGGATATCAGCGAGCGGACTGAAGGTGATGGTGCCTCATTCGAATGCGTGCGCCGTCGGCCTGCGTCCCGTAATCCGGAATGGGGAGACCGCCCAGGTCTTCAGCTACTTGGAGAAGGGCAAGTGTAACTCCCATCACGATTGGAAGCACCGCTTCAAGGAGAACTCGGAGCGGATGCGAACGGGCTCGTTGATCGAAGTGGCGGCAGTGTTCAAGAGTCTGGTTTCCCTCAGCCGGACCAAGCCGCTCTCCTTCCGCGAAAAGAAGATGCTCGAACGCGCGAAATTCCTCATTGTCAGTGAGCTTGCCACCGCCCGCAACACCTCAAACGAAACCATGGAAGATACGCTGGTAAGGTCGCTCGCCAAAGCGCACCTTCAGATGCCCACGAATCTGGACAAGCAGGAGCAGATCTAGCCAGTCCACACGGCTGTCAAATTTGGACGAAGTCTGCGAAGCCCCGGCTACAAGTCGGGGCTCTTGCTTTTGAGTGGGCCTGGGCACTGGCGCTTTCCGCACGAGAGTTTGCCCGGCTAGTCCGCTTTCGTACGCTCCTCAGAAAGATTCCGCGCCAGCATGGGCAAAGCCCAATGATCCCATTGCCCGCGATTCGTCCAGCTGTGCTAAGATCCCGGCATCGCCTGTGTGGCGCACGCGAACATGCTCGGCACTGCCGACCATTTTGTCGGTTGTTGTCGTCGCTGCGGTGTGTGTCGCCGCGGCGGCTCAGAATGCGAATTACTCGGCTTCCGTCAACAAATGGCGAGCGGAGTATGAGGCCGACCTAAAATCCGACCACGGCTGGCTGACGATTGCGGGGCTTTTCTGGCTGCATGAAGGCGAGAATCGATTCGGTTCGAGCGCCGTCAACGATATTATTCTGCCGCAATCCGCGCCGCCCGATGTGGGCTCGTTCGACTACCACGACGGCAAGGTCTTAGTGCGCGTGAACCCCGCCGTTTCCGCGACGATAGCAGGCGCGCCCGTGACGAGGGCCGAGGTCTGGCCGAGCGGGTCGCGGATTGAAATCGCAGGCATCGCACTCTGGGTGCATTCGAGCGGCGATCGCCTCGCCGTTCGCATGCAGGACAAAAACAGTCCTCTGCGCGCCAATTTCTCGGGCCTGCATTGGTATCCAATTAACGAATCTTATCGCGTCACTGCGCGCTATGTTTCACTCGCCGAACCGAAGACAATAGACAGTCAGAATGTTCTCGGTGATCCCCTGAAGCTGCGGTTCTTGGGGTATGTCGCCTTCACCCTGCATGGGCAGGAGTACCGGCTGCTGACAGAGTCGCCCGCATCCGGCGGGCTATCCTTTGTCTTTCGCGACTTGACCGCTGGGAAGGAAACCTATCCTGCGGGACGCTTCCTCGATACGGAGCCACCGAAGGACGGTGAAGTCGTCCTCGACTTCAACGAGGCCTACAACCCTCCCTGTGCGTACAACCCGTATACGACTTGCCCAGTGCCGCCCCCGGAAAATCGTCTGAACGTGCGTATCGAGGCGGGCGAGATGGCCTACAGGCACGATCACTGAGCCGGATGCGCTGCGGCCCGCGCTCATGAGTCGCAATAGCACCCTTCGCCACAAAGGGAATTTATGCCAGCAGCAGGACTGCTTCCGCGTCCAACCCCTCGCCCGCGAATTCACCGGCGAGGAAATGCGGATACGCCGCGGCAGCGATCATCGCGGCATTGTCGGTGGAAAGAGCGCGGCTCGGGAAAAACGAGGCCACGCCGCGACGCGCTGCTTCCTCTTCGACAGTCTTGCGGAGCTCGGCATTTGCCGCCACGCCGCCGGAAATCAGCACGGTCTGCGCACCGAATTCCTCGGCGGCTTCCAGCGTCGGCCGGACCAAGTCTCGCACGACGCTGCGTTGAAATTCGGCCAGCAATTGCAGAGTCGCGGCGCTACAAAGAGGCTGGAGTTGCGCCGCTTTGCGCTTCCCTTCTCTCAGCGCAGCGCGACGCGCCTCAATCTCCGCCGCAAATTCCGGGTGTGCACGCAGGTGATACAACACCGCTGTCTTGATTCCACTGAAGCTGAAATCGTAGGGATTGCCGCGTGTCTTCGTGGGTCCGAACCGCGGCGCGTCCGGGCGTCGCCCGTTCCTGGGAGCCACCGCGGCAAGCTGGTCAATCACGGGCCCGCCGGGATAGCCGAGGCCGAGCAGCTTGGCGACTTTGTCATACGCCTCGCCCGCCGCATCGTCGCGCGTGCCTCCCAAGCGCCGGTAACGGAGCTGCAGCGCGAGCGGATCGCCTTGCAGTGGCTCAGATTCCACGTAATAGAGCAGCGTGTGCCCGCCGGAGACGATCAGGCACACCGCCGGGAACTTGGGCGCTTTCCCCGCGCGGCGCGACTCGAGCAGAACCGCGTGGACGTGACCCTCGAGATGATTCACAGCCAGAAGCGGCTTGCCGAGCGATTGCGCCAGCACTTTTCCGTACGTCACGCCCACCAGCAACGAGCCGACAAGCCCCGGCCCGCGCGTGACGCCGACGGCGTCCACATCGGGCAATTTCATTCCCGCCCCTGCGAGCGCCTCGCGAACCACCGGCACGATCTGGCGCAAATGCTCGCGCGAGGCCAGCTCCGGGACGACGCCGCCATATTTCCGGTGAATTTCCACCTGCGACGCCACAACGTTTGACAGAATCTCGCGCCCGTCGGCCACGACAGCGGCCGCCGTCTCGTCGCACGAGGATTCGATTCCAAGGATGCGCGTCGTCACACCTAAGCCGTCCACAAAAGAAGCGATGTGCAATCGAAAATCCCCGGCACGGGCAGCCCGCCGCGGCGGGTTGTAAGGATGTTAGCACGCGGGCGCATTGGAGGGGGCGCGCGGTGTCTTCCACTCTTGGTTCAGTTTCCCGCAAGATGACAACGCCACCAGGCGCAGGTTTGAGACATGCGGTCAATAAGTTGTGCAATAATAGCCGCGTTGGAATTCATAGCCGCTTGTACCCTCTCCATTTCAGGAAGAAGGACCGCAAGGAGGAATCATGCAGTGGGCATGGATGCCAGTGATGTTTGCCGTCGCCGTTATTCTCGGTGGGCCTCAAACGGCAACTGCACCGACTAAGATGACCCATCTGATCGCTCAGATGAGCGGAACCGATATCCCCCCTGATTCCTTTGCGTCCAAGCCAAAGGTCTTCTGGCGAGCCTCAAATCAGTACTGCAGAGTAGACGAGGAACCAGACCCTGCAAATGGGATTCACGGCCGAATGATTATAAATGAACCGGATGCCTGGCTTGTGAATTTGGCGGACAATACGGCGAAACATATGGTCGATCCGGGGCCGACATTTAATTGCAGGTTGCCGATTTTTGCGAACGATCCAGAGACTCTGAAAACCAAAATTGGCGAGCTTGAATTTGGTCGCGAACTCGAATTCTTTCAGGCCAATGGCGCGGAGCTGGTTGAAGGGCCCAAGCTGGAATTTAAGGCAGATTATTACGAGCTGAGGATCGGCGACTCAGTTCTAAGACTGGTTGAGCGGTCGGATGTTCACGTGCCGATTATGATTAGCCGGGTTCGGGGCGACAATGTGACTGTGGTTCGTTATTCCCTTTGGGATGATCAGGTGCCGTTTGAAGCTGATTTCTTCGCAAAGCCGACCGGCGTGACCACGGAAGAAGTACATTAGCCACTCATTGCACACTGCATTCTGCGAGTCTGCCCGGCCGGGCTTTAAGCGCGTCGGTGACTTCACGGCGCGTTCTGCCTCATTGGCATCCCGCTAGGATAAAGCTTTCGGCACTCTTGAGTCACCCTCGATTGACACCCCGCTGACCTTGGCCGTATTGTCAATGCCGTGGCCCCTCCTACCGCTCCCAAGCGCGTCCGTAAGGCCGTCCTGCCTGCGGCCGGCATGGGCACTCGATTTCTTCCCGCCACGAAGGCGCAACCGAAGGAAATGCTGACGCTGGTGGATAAACCGCTGGTGCAGTACGTCGTGGAGGAGTGTGTCGCCAGCGGTATCGAACACGTCATCATCGTCACCGGCAAGGGCAAGCATGCCATTGAGGATCATTTCGACTCTTTCCCCGGGCTCGAACGCTTTCTCATCGAGCGGCGTAGACCTGACCTTGCCGAGACGGTGCGCCAAATCAGCCACATGGTCACGTTCAGCTACACGCGGCAGAAGGAGCCGCTGGGCCTCGGCCACGCCGTGCTGATTGCGTCGGAATTGGTTGGCGACGAACCCTTTGCGGTTCTCCTTGGCGATGTCATCATTCCCGGCCCGAACCCCGCCACCAAGCAGCTCATCGACATCTACCATGCTACCGGCACAGGCGCGATTGCCGTCGAAGAAGTCCCGCACGAGCGCACGAATCTGTATGGCGTCGTCGCCGTCGGACCCCCAGTCGGCCAGCCCTGGGGCACACGCTTGATGCGCATTCGCGACATGGTGGAAAAACCGAAGCCCGAAAACGCGCCCTCAAATCTCGGAGTCACGGGGCGCTACGTCCTTCCTCCGGAAATTTTTGATTGCCTTGCACAGACCAAACCCGGCGCGAGCGGCGAAATCCAACTCACCGATGGTTTGCGCATGCTCGCCCAACAGAAGGGCCTTTGGGCGTACGTCTATGAAGGGAAGTCCTACGATGCGGGCGACAAACTAGGTTTCCTGAAAGCCACGGTAGAAATCGCTCTTGCCAACGAGCAGTTGGGTTCCGCCTTCCGAGCGTATCTCCGGACGCTCAAACTCTAGCGATTTGATATCGAGTGGCTCTCTGCGTCCCGCTGAGGGCAGGGCCGCGACCACCGCAAATCACTTGAATGAGACGTGGGCTACAACTTCTTTCCCTCACGTATGCCATAGTCGGACAATTCTGTGCGGACGGACGTTTTCACGAAGCGCGTTCCGTCCCATCGCATGGTGACAACATCCATAGCTGAAACACAGCAGTCCGCGTCGCCGCGGAGATAGTGGGCCGAGCGGAAAGTTAGAGTCTTCGACTTCTCGTCGAACAACACGTAAGGCGGCTGGCCGAAATGCTCGTCCCATTCGGTCTGCTGTTTCAGCGTTAACCGGCGTCCCACCAATTGAAAAACCTGGGCAATTCCTTCCTGGCCAGAACTCCCTGCGGCAAAAAAGTGTGTATACAAAACCAGCGCACAGCGTGAGCTGGAATCCCTAGCTGGCAAGTAATGAATTTCATCCAGACTGTCAGTTTCATAGTAACCGGGTTCCCGGTGCTCATGCGAGCCATTCGTCAACTGGGCTTTCCGGTCCTGTTTTCCATCGTCTCCGAACTCGCGCAGAATGCTGTTGCGGAAATCCACATCTTCGATTCTGCTGTAGGCACCGGGGAAGGTAACATCGAGAGTCAGATCCTCAAAGGTTGGTCCATAAGTGTCATAAGGCGCAACGTGCGAATGCGCGAAGGGACCCCCGTTGGGAAACAAAAGAGCGGCACAAACAAGCGCACCCGAAATCAGCGCTGTGCGAACAAATCTCGAAGCTGGCACACTCGGCAGCATGACCTTGCGCACTCTCACTTCTCCTTCGCCGAACCCTTCGTCTTCTTCTCCGTACTTTTCTCCGCCCCGCCGGCGTCGCTCTTGGCTTCTTTCCTCTCTTTGGTTTCAGCCTTGCTCGAATCGGCGCCCTCTGTCTTTACGGGCTCGGTCTTCCCGGAGGTTCCCGCGTAGTCCGTAACGTACCAGCCCGAGCCCTTGAACTGAATGGCCGGCGGCGACAGCACCTGCTCCACTTTGCCTCCGCAGTTCGGACATTTCTTCATGCGTGGGCCGTCCATCTTCTCGATCCGCTCGCTTCGCCTTCCGCACTTCTTGCACACATACTCGTACAACGGCACAGGCGCTTCCCTCCCACTCTTCTCGCGCAAAACCCGCCCATGATAACACGCGCTCCGGCAAGAGCGCCCGACGGACGCTCGCACGCCCCGCGCCCGTGTTAGACTGCTGACACCAATGACCGAGCCAGCTCCATCGCCGCGAGACGCCACAACCGGCTGCCTGTATTTGGTCTCCACGCCGATCGGCAATCTCGAGGACATCACGCTGCGCGCGATTCGCGTCCTGCGCGAAGCCGACATCGTCGCCTGCGAGGACACGCGCCAGACGCAGAAGCTTCTGCAACATTTTGAGGTTCGCAAGCGGCTGGTCAGCTATCACGAGCACAACGAGATTACGCGTGGCGCCGAGCTCGCGATTGAGATGGAACAAGGCGCGAAGGTCGCGCTCGTCAGCGACGCCGGGACTCCAGTGCTGTCCGATCCCGGGCACCAACTCGTCACCCTCTGCCTTCGCCACCACATCCCGGTGATTCCGATACCCGGCCCCTCGGCCGCCCTCGCCGCGCTATCGGCCTCCGGACTGCCGATCGAGGAGTTTCTCTTCGTCGGATTTCTGCCCGCGCGCCCGCGTGCGCGGCGCAAGGCCCTGACGGAGTTGCGGGCGGAGCCGCGGGCAGTGGTCCTCTACGAGGCTCCTCATCGAATTGAGGAGATGCTGCGTGACGCGCGCGACATTCTGGGGGATCGCCCGGCGGTTGTGGGAAGGGAAATCACGAAGCTGCACGAGGAATTTCTGCGCGGCACACTCGGCGAACTCGCCGAAGCCGCATCGAAGCGCCGGCTTCGCGGCGAAATTACGGTCGTCCTCGGGCCCGCCAAGGGCCCGCTCAAGAATGCCGTCGAGGGCAGGCCGCAGTCGCGAGGCGAGATCGCTTCCTCCGAGAATGCTCCGCGAGCGTCCCGCTTCAGTCTCTCCCAGCGCATCGCGCAACTAATGGTGGACGAAGGACTCGACCACAAAGCGGCGCTGAAGAAGGCCGGTCGCGAACGCGGGCTGGCCAAGCGCGAAGCCTACCGGCAACTGCTCCTCGAGCGCTAAGTTGTCTCGGAGCTGTACATCCGATTGAATCGCGGGCCGGTGAACATCACGCCCACAATCTTCTTG
>DASPOJ010000176.1:0-2119 GCA_035626055.1 Candidatus Methylomirabilota bacterium
GCTGGCCGGCTACCGCGACCTTGACCAGATACGAAAGGAATCCGTGCAGCTCGACGCCGGAATGCGACGGCCCAGTGAGACATCCGCCGCGGAAAATCCCCACGTTCATGCCGAAATAACGGCCGTATTCCTGCGCGTAAAGGTCTGCGGCCGTCTTGGAAGCGCCAAAGAGGGAATGAAGGGTGCGGTCGATGCGGCAATTCTCGTCGATGCCTTCGAAATCAGCGGGATCGGCGTAGTCGTAGCGCGTGTCCAGTTCGCGCAAAGGCTTTTCGTTGGGCGCTTCGCCGTACACCTTGTTCGTGCTCATGAAGATGAACACCGCATCGCGGCAATGGTGTCTTGCGGCTTCGAGCAGATGAACCGTGCCGAGGGCGTTCACCTCAAAATCGAGCAGCGCGATATCGCGCGCCTTGTCATGCGAAGGCTGCGCCGCGCAATGGATGATCAAATCGAAGCGATTCCGGCGAAACAGATCGAATACGCCTTCGCGATCGCGAATATCCAGCGCGTGATGCGTGAGGTGCCGCGTCGCGCCGTGCAACCGCTCGAGGTTCCACGTCGTGTCGCCGGCGGGGCCGAAAAATTCGCGGCGCATGTTGTTGTCCACACCGACGATGCTGTGCCCCAGGCCATCGAAATACTCGACCGCTGCCGAGCCAATCAGCCCGCTGCTGCCGGTGACCAGGATGTTCCACATCGCTATCGAACCGTTCCTTGTGTTACGGCGTCTGGCGGATGCATGCCCATGCCGCGAGGCGTCAAAGCGACACTCTTCCGACCGCTCGGCTGGGATGCGTGCAGACTGAGGCCAGATACACCCCAACCCTTGGAAAGAAAGCCTCGGACAAGGTTCTCCCCCACGGGATGTCATTATACGGGGTGCGGAAGGCTGTCAAACCGTCATTTGGGGCCATGTATCGCATAACGAAGGGGTGTTTCGGGCAGAAACAACGTCTCCGCGATTGGTCACAAGCGGCGTAATCAGGCTACGCAAAGAAGGCGTGCAGGCCGCCACATCAAATTGCGTCTTGCGGGATTACCTCTGATTCTCGAAGTTCGGCTCGCTGTGGGTCCTAGCAACGCGGGGTCGTGAAACGAAACCCACATAAAGCGTGTTGCAATCCCGACAGATGTAATGCCGCAGGAGGATGAGACGAAGAATCAGCTTCCCGATCAGGCCGCGGCGATGGCAACGCTGTACCCGATGGCTGCCGCACGCAGGGCAGCGGCGTGGACCAAGTGAAAAAGTGATGGCATCAACCAAGGGAACCTCCTGCACGAATCTTGATAATGCCTCGATCCGCCCGGGCTGCAAATCAACAATTTTGTGTTCGGGGGTACTCGTAACGACACCCTTTCAACGGGGGGGCGCCCAGCCGACCCGCGAGTCAATGCTTGCACTTGTGACCTCTAGCCAAGAGCGGATGCTCAGAATAGGCCCAAGACACCGGCATTTTCACTTCAAGAGGAAAGGTTCCCAGAAGGCGCGATCGTGTTTCGCCCACGCGTGGCACCCGACGGCAACCGGCCTACCGCGCCCGAGGAGCCAGTGTCATCAGTGGTTGTACCTATCGGTCAAACGGGTGCCGCCGCACTGCAGGTTCTCGGTGAAACCGTTCAAGCACGCGGTGGTCGAGCCCGATTGCGTGACGAATCGATCGTGAGGCGTTTAACAGTGGGTGCCACAATTTGGTTCGAATCGAAGTGCGAGCGGAGCGCCACGCCATGCTTCCCGCAAAACTGGTCGCATCCGAAGGTTGAATTGACGTTACGGGTTCGAGAACCCCCTCCAGCAGACTTGAGGAAATCGGCTCAAATGACGCCGCTAGCATCGTCCGGATCCTCGGAAGGCCATTCGCCGACCTGTATCCAGGGTGGTCGGGAAGAGGCGCAAACCGATATGCGAACCGAAAACCGGAGCGGTAAAACATCTTTACCAGGCATGACTCCGTCGGATAGAAGGCAATGTGGTTCAGGCCCTGATCTTCACTGGATCCCTCGTCCACTAAGCCCATCAGAGGCACTTCACCAGGGAAAATGACAGCCTCGACAAGGAGCAATCGGCGCGTCATCGCTTTCAGATGGCGAATGGCGAGAAAGGGGTTCTCGAGGTGGT
>DASPOJ010000177.1:0-4547 GCA_035626055.1 Candidatus Methylomirabilota bacterium
GCGGCGGTGGATTCCGCCGATCCGCGCATCAACGGCTCCTGCATGATCATTCTTGAGGAAACCGATCCGGGCACTTTCGATCGCGGCACTCCGACTCGCAAGCTGGTCCACCAGCTATCCTCCACCTCCGATCCGATCTTCCGAATGCGCGTGCCCGCCAGCCGCATCATTGGTGGGTACACCGCCAAGGATGGCGTCATCGTCCCGAATTACAGCCACTCCGAAATCATCGAAGCGGTGTTCCGCCGCACGCGCGTTACCGTCGGCTTGATGACTGCGGCCAAACTCCTTTCGGCCGTCGAACCCGTGATTCGCTATCACCGCGATCGCTTCCGAGGGGGCGAAGGCATCACCCAGGGATCGCCGCGCTACGAACTCGGCTTGCAGCAAAAGGAAGACGTGCTCCATCGGTTGCTCGACATCTGGGCAACAGGCGAAGCCAGCGCTTCACTCGGTTTTGCCGCTGCGAGATTGTTCGACGAGCTCGACCCGATCGAGCGCGAAAAGAATGAACTCTTCGCCCGGAAGGGGCTGGAAGGCCGCGCGACGCTGAAGCAATTGCGAACCCAGCAGAAGGACGTCCTTGAACTCCTGGAACTTAAGGCACTCCCGCCTGAGCAGCGCAATCAGGCGCGGCTGGAAGCCCTCGAACAGGACAATCTCAACTGTTTCATCCTGCTCGACGCGGTTGCGAACGTCCTTTGCCCCGCCACCAAGCTTTGGAACACCGGCCACGGTTCCAGCATGCTTCGCGAAGCCGTAAGCCTGATGGGCGGCTACGGCATCACGGAGGATTGTCCTGGGTTTCTCGGCTACAAGTGGATAGATTCCCAACTCGAAGCGACATACGAAGGGCCCGAAGCCGTTCAGCGCCGCCAGCTCAGTCTCACCATGACCAACGAAGTTTTCCTCGCCCAATTCCGCCACTGGATCCGGGAAATGCGCGTAATCGCTACGCGCCATCCGGGGACGGGTGCTTGTTCTTTGGCCACGGCCATGCAGATGTGGCTGTGGACCATCGGACATCTGCTTACCGCCAAGGACGCCGAAGGCCAAAAGCTTTATCAAGGAACCCGACAGGGGGTTACGTTCCCACTCGCTGACGCGCTCTGCTGGCTGCTGGCCGCGCGCTGCCAAATCCTCGATTACCTGGAACTGAAGACCAAAGGACCGGACAACCCCGGCGTCGCCGAAGCATTGGGCGGATTACTTCCCTTCCTCTCGGACCTGTGTCACATCCAAACTGCGCGGTCCGCGAGCGAAGTCGGCCGCATCTGCGCCACTCTCGTGTTCGGCTACAACCGCCATCCCGCTTGGGACACCGAGGGCTACCAGAGCTGTTCCCCTGCGGACGATCTTGTCGAGCTGGAAGGCATCTTGCCCGGCGTCGGCAGCGGCGCTGCCGATGTCGCCGGTGGTGATGGCTCGCATCCTGCCAAGGCCGGACCGTGTGTGCGCTTCGACGGCTTGGAGGAATTCACTCGCTTGCGCACTCGCCTCGACGGTTGCCTCACGGGTTCGCAACTCGCCAAGGACCGCGCCGCTGAATCGCTCACCAAGGTTATGATTCCGGCCGCGCTGGATTACCCCGCTTGAGGCAGACGTGACCGAGGCCCCTGGAACCACCCCCGTGGAACGCCAGACGATGGAAGTCGATCTCGTCTGCGTCGGCTTTGGCCCTGCCATGGGCGGTTTTCTCACCACGCTCGCCCCGGCTCTGGTGAACGCGGACGGCACGCCCGCGATCGAAAGCAAAGCCGCACCGGGCATGCCTTTGCAAGTTGTCTGCTACGAACGCGCCGACGGCATCGGCTTCGGCGTCTCCGGCGTGGTAACGCGAGCCCGCGGCATTCGCGCTTCCTTCCCCAATCTGGATGTCTCCCAGATCCCGATGGCCACCTCCGTGGCGGAAGAGAAACTCATTTACCTTCTTGACCCGATCGGCAGCTCTCACCGATCCTGGGTCCTGCGCGCGGCCGACCGCGTTCTGCGTGTATTTGGCGGTCTCATCGGTCTGAAGCACGACGCCTTCGAGATCCCGTGGACACCTCATTTTCTGCACAAGAAGGACGGCTTGGTCCTCTCCATCGGCCAATTCAACCAGTGGGTCGGTGAACAACTTATGGCATCCGGCACTGTGCAAATCTGGCCGGGCATGCCCGTTGCCGAGCCGTTGCTTGAAGATCAGCGCGTCCTGGGCGTCCGGCTTCTCGATCAAGGCGTCGAGCGTGACGGCACTCCGTCCACCTCTTTCCTCCCGGGCATGGACGTTCACGCCGCACTCACCGTCGTTGGCGATGGACCTGTCGGCGCGGTTGGCCTGAAACTCGACAACTCTTTCGGCATGCCTCACGGCGATGTGAAGCGCGAGTGGGCTGTCGGCACCAAGATGGTGATCGACCTGCCCGAAGGCGTCGATCTCAAACCCGGCACCGTCATCCACACGATTGGCTATCCAGAGCCGGAGATATTCGGTTTCTTTTATGTGCACCCCGGGCGAATTGCATCCGCCGGCATTTTCGTTCCCTCCTGGTACGAAAACCCGGTCCGCACCTCTTACCGCTGCCTTCAGCATTTTCTGCTGCATCCCTATTTATGGCGCTACGTGAAGGGCGGCCGTCTCCGCTCCTGGGGCGCCAAGTCGTTGCAAGAATCCGGCCGCCGCGGCGAGCCGTACCTGGCTGGCGACGGCTTTGCCCGCATCGGTGAAGGCTCCGGCTCCACAAACGTGCTTACCGGCTCCGGCGTAGATGAAGCCTGGGCTACTGGAACTCAACTGGGCGAGGCGGTGCTCGAACTTCTCAAGGACCACAAGCCCTTCACGAAGGAAAACCTCGAGGCCACTTACGTCCGCCGGCGCCGCGCCAGCTGGGTGGAGAAGGAAGCACGCATCGCGGAGAAATCGCGTGACGGTTTTCATCGTGGAGTTGTTTCCGGTCTGATCGGCATGGCGCTCGCCGGCGCTACCCACGGGTTGCTTTCGATTCCCGGCCGCCCGCATCCAGTTCGGACTGCGGAGGAATTCTTCGCGCGTCGCCTCAAGAAAAGCGACATCGAGGCGTTGCGCCAAACCGCCGCCCGGAGTGGCGCCTCCCTGCACGATTCGCTGATGGAAGCTTGTGGCTGGCCCGCAATTCCCTACGACGGCCAACTCTTGATGACGCATCAAGACGCATTGCTCGTCGGCGGCAAAGTGCAGGCCCCCGCCGGCTTCGCCGATCATGTCGTGTTCCTCTATCCCACGCTTTGCGAAGGGTGCAAGTCCAAAGTGTGCGTGGAGATTTGCTCCGGCGAAGCCATTACGGCTCCGAAAAATTCATCCGTTCCCGGTTTCGACCGCGAGAAGTGCGTCTTCTGCGGCGCGTGCCTTTGGAATTGTGAGCAGGAGAATATTGCTTTCCGCGCCGGCGCGGGCGGACTGCACTCGGCGGAAAATTGAATGTCCGCCCAGAGCCACATTCCCACCGGGCACCGGGAATGAAGGGATCTCCAGTGTGGAGAAACGCATGAGCTATCAAATCGTTGTCTGTGCAGGCATCGTGCCGGATCCGCTGCAAACCCTCGAGCCCGTCAGCACCCCCGCGGGCCCCGCGCTCAAGAACGAAGCGATGTTGCCCCACGTGCTCGATCCCTGGGCTGCATGTTCGCTCCACGAAGCCGCTCATCTCGCCAAGCAATTCGCCGGGAGCAAAGTTTGGCTCGTAAGTCTCGCGCCGAAAGCCAAGCTCCAGCAAGTCATCATGACCGTCGCACAAAAGGCGGTATTCGATCTCGTCGCCCTGGACGCCCCATCCAGCGGTTTTGCGGATAGCGCCGCCGTCGCCGCCGTTCTCGCCGACGCCATCGCTTCCCTTCCCGGGCTCGACCGCTCGAAGCTCCTTGTCTTCGGCGGCTGGGAATCGGCCTCGCGCTCTTCCGGCACGACGCTGCAAATCCTCGGTGAGCGGCTCGGCATCCTCGAGCAATTCCAAGGCGTCGATCAAATCAAAGTCCTTGAAAACGGTGCCCTCGAAATCCTCGAACGCGCCGAAGGCGGATGCCATCAAGTCTCCGTCTGCGACGGCCCCCCGGCCATCCTCGGCTGGGCCACCGGCAAACTTCCTGAGCCGCCCAATAATCCTCAAGTCGGCATGGCCAACATGCGCGCCCTGATGCCGGCTCTCCAACGCGCCAAGTCCACGCCGCTCGCCGCCGGCAATCTCGCTTATCAGAACGCGGCCGTGCCCAAGCAACAGCGCAACACGCGTATCGTCAAGAACCTCACCGCCGAGGAGATCGCGCGTGAACTCGTCGCTTGGATTCGAGGATGACATGGACGAGAAGATCCTGATTCTTGCGCACACGGAACCCAACGGATCGCTCGGAAAGGCCGCGCTCGACGCCATCGAAACCGGCCGCGCCCTCGACGGTTCGCTCGCTGTCGGGCTTGTTGGCGAAAAGGCGCAACCGCCGCGCGGTGTGCCTTTCGTCTACGTAGTGGAAGGAGCGGAATTCGCACAATCCCGCTACGCATCCGACGCTGCGGCTGCCGAAGCACTCTGCCGCGC
>DASPOJ010000178.1:0-10486 GCA_035626055.1 Candidatus Methylomirabilota bacterium
CGAGAGACGACAAGTGTCCGACACTCATTCTAAAGGAAAACCAGCATGACCTCGACGCTGCGCTCACTCCAGTTTTTCACGTTAGGCACCTGGGTTGGCACCATCCTGTATTTCAGCACGGTCATCGCTCCCGGCGCGTTCCGCATGGTGGCGAATCCGGACGAAGCGAGCGCGATGATCGGCTACTCCCTTTCGCGACTCCATATTGCGGGGATCGCGCTGGGCTTGGCGTATTTGCTTGCAACGCTGCTGCTCGGCAAATTCGCGGGTGTACTCGCGCGGCCCGCATCGCTTCTCGTTTTCTTGATGATTGCGCTCACGGCGATTTCGCAGCTTCGCGTGGTTGCGAAGATGCAGATGTTGCGCTTGGAATCCGGCTCGATTTTTGCGACGCCGCCGGGCAGCCCGATCCGCGTGGCTTTTGACCGTCTCCACACTTTTTCAGTTTGGATCGAAGGGGTTGTGGTGATCGCGGGGGTGGGAGCGCTCTATCTCACGGCCCGCGCGGCGGAAGCCGCGCCCGCGGCCGCCGGCGCTGCCGACTAGCGCGGCGCGCTTCATTGGCGCTCCGCTAACGGGCCTTCCTGGAATTCTTCGATTTCACCTGCTTTGCCGCGTCAGCCGCGCGCCACAGATACCAGCTTGCAACGCTGCGATAGGGCCGCCAGCGTTCGCCGAATGCGTGCAAGTCCTTCGGCTTCGGCAGGCGCCGCTTGCGGTAGACGATCTGAAATCCTTTCCGCAGGCCGTAGTCGGAACTCGCCAGGACATCCGGCCTGCCGAGCTGCGACAATAACAACATCTCCACCGTCCAGACGCCGATTCCGCGGACGGCCGTCAGCCGCTGGATGATTTCGTCGTCCGGCAATCGCCGTACTTCGGCCAGCGGCGGAACGGTGCCGTCGATCGTCTTTGCAGCCAGGTCCCGAATCGCGGCGATTTTTTGGCGCGAGAGGCCGACGGCGCGCAGCGAGCGCGTGTCAGCCGCCACGATCTGCTCCGGCGTTGGCAAATGGCCCGCCCCAAAGCGATCTTTGAATCGCTGGAGAATTGTCGCGGCAGCCTTGCCGTGCAACTGTTGATAAAAGATCGCGCGAAGCAATGCTTCGTACGGGCTCTTGTGTCCGGCAAGTTGAATTTTGCATGCGCCGATACGCGGGATCAGGCGGCGTAACTCGGGGTCCACGCGGCGCAGGTGGCGCACGGCTTTGCGAATGTCGTAGGAGAGACCGGATTCATCCGCCATGGCACCAGCACCGCCTTTCCATCTTCCAGGGTTGGAAAAGTATCACGCATCGGGGCGACCGCGCGATGTGGCGGACCGCTGTGCCAGTACCGTGCCAACTTACTACCGCGAATCTGGGTGGGGCGGGGAGCATATGCACGATGGGTGGGAGCCCTCGCTGACTTGCCAAAGAAGTTGGAACGGCACTAGTATCGCTGACACATGCAGACAGGAATCATCGGCTTGCCCCTGGTCGGCAAGACCACGCTCTTCCGCATCTTGACACGCGCCAAGCTGGACGCGAAGTCGGCGCACGGCGTGACGCACGTGGGCGTCGCGCGGGTCCCGGAGCCGCGCCTCGAGCGGCTGGCCGAACTCTACAAACCGAAGAAGATCACCCACGCGAGCGTCGAATATGTGGACGTTGGCGGGATGCAGAAGGACCGGGTGCGCGATTCAGCCGTGCTGGCTCCGCTGCGGGAAGTGGAGGCGCTGGCGCACGTTTTGCGCGCGTTTGACGATCCCGCCGTGCCGCACACGGCCGGCTCGATCGATCCGCTGCGCGATGCCATCTCGCTCGATCTCGAGCTGATGCTTTCGGATCTCGAACAGATCACGCGGCGGCTCGACCGGCTCGAAAAAGACATCAAGAAAAAAAAGGATCCAGTGCTTGAACACGAGTTTGCGTTGCTCACGCGCTGCCGCCTGGCAATCGAAAGCGAACACCCACTGCGCGAGCTGGAAGTCACGCCGGACGAGCAGAAGATGCTGAGCAGTTTCATGTTTCTTTCGCAGCGCCCGATGCTGTACGTCGTAAACGTCGGCGACGCGGAAGTTGCCGATCTGGATTCCGTCGCCGAAAAGCATGGCCTCACGCAGCTCCGCGGTCGCAAGAAAGCAGCGACACTCGCAGTTTGCGGGAAGATCGAAGCCGAATTGGCGGAACTCGAGGGTGATGAGGCCGCGGAGCTGCTTGCTGCCTACGGGCTCAAGGAATCCGGCCTCGACCGGCTGATCCATGCCACCTACGAGCTGCTCGGCCTGACTTCTTTTTTCACCGCGGCCGAGCCGGAAGTGCGCGCATGGACCATCCGGCGTGGCACGACGGCCCACAAGGCCGCCGGCGTGATCCACAGCGATTTCGAGCGCGGGTTCATCCGCGCCGAAGTCGTGCGTTGCGATGAATTGCTGGCCGCGGGCAGCGTCGCCGCGGCGCGGGAGAAGGGCCACGTGCGCCTGGAAGGGAAGGAGTACATCGTGCAGGAAGGCGATGTGATTCTGTTCCGGCACAGCGGCTAGCGAAACAGCTGTGCGTGATTCTAGGATCCCAGTAGGGAGCTATTTTTCAATTTGACGATCCCTCGTGCCGGACACGTTCCCCCGCCTCGTGCAGCCCAATCTGCGCTTAACGGCGGCGACTGTCCGGTTATTCGTTCTGCCGAACGAGTAAGTTTCTACCACGGCTCCTGGCCAATTCATGCTAGCTTTTCTCCATGAAGGCTATCTGAGTTCGTATGCGCTTCCGCTTCGGAACGATTCTGCTCATCTGCTTCGCGCTTGTGGCTCAGAGTGCCGCCAATGCCTCTTCTATAGTGCTGTCAGTTAAAGATCAGACTGGAGCAGGCATCCCAAATGCGCACGTCCAAATTGTGCCCTCGCCAAGTAATATCCAAGACAAACTAACGACCGATAGCCATGGTGAGTTGTCCCTAGATGTTTCCCCAGGCAGCTATGAAGTGACAGTGGAATCTCTCGGCTTTGCGAAGGCTGCCAGGCGCGTCAAAGTGAAAGGCGACACGCCTCAGACTATTAACATTGTCCTGAAAGTCTGGCTTTGTTCCCAATGCCCCATTGTCACAAACGTGTTCGCGGTACCTTTTCCTGCAAAGTCTCTAGCGGTCTCACCTGATGGCCGCTACGCAATCATCGGCGTTGACACTGACAGAGAGCCATACCATACGGTTTTTCTTGAAGATCGGGTTCTCAATACTCGGCGCAAATTGTTCAACTATGATAGGAATATTGTTTTGCTTTGGAAACCGGATAGTAAGCTGTTCGCCGTGACGGATTATACCGGCAGCGATAGTTCGCAGTGTAGGATCATCTCAGCCGATGAAGACGCTCCTCCGATCCAAGTCCTGGATATCCTTTCCCGTCAACTAAGCGAAGACGCGTAGAAACAACTGGAAATCCATCTGAGCAACCATCACGCGTACGTGGAAGCATCAGTCTGGGATGGGCCGATGTCGCTTATGGTCAAAACCTCAGGCTACGGTGACGCAGATCCCACAGGTTTTGCAGAGTTCTACGAAGTGCTCCTGCCCGTCGGGAAGCCATAACTACCGTTTGACGGCGCACTCGGCAATTGCCCGCGTCAGCAATCCTGAATGTCGAAATACAGCACGGTATTTGGGGTGCATCAGGATTTCGAAAACGGGAAGGGGCGAGCTTTACGCTAAGTGCTTCACACACAATAATATACGATCGGCAGTCTCAATAATGTCGGTCCCGATCCCACTTGCTGATGCCCCTCGCTAAGGTGCCTTAAGGCGTGTGTGGCCCCGCAGCCAGCGCGTGCCCAACCTGCAACTTTCTGACTCCACACGGGTTGTATACACTGTGGAGGCCATGGCCAGGTCGGATGTCCAACTGATGCTGGAGGTGAAGGCCGGGGACGAGGCGTCCTTTGAGCTTTTGCTCCGCAAGTACAGAACACCTCTGGTCAACTTCCTGTATCGCATCGTGCGCGATCAAGGGACGGCCGAGGATCTGGCGCAAGAGGTGTTTCTGCGAGTGTACCGTGCGCGCCTGGAGTACGCGCCCAGCGCGAAGTTCACTACTTGGATGTTCCGCATCGCCACAAACCTGGCTCTCAACGCTCTGCGTGACGGCCGGCACCGGCAACAAGAGATTTCGATGGACCAGCAGGCCGTTCACAGCGATGAGGCAGCTTCGCCGTGGGAAGTGGCTGACCGGCGGCCCGGCGTCGAGCATGAGTTGATTCAACGGGACCGCGCAGTGTTTATCCGGCGCGCGATTGCCCAGTTGCCGGAAAAGCAGCGGGCCGCAGTCCTGCTGCACAAGTATCAGGAACTTGATTACGATGAGATCGCAAGAATTTTGGAATGCTCGGAGAGCGCGCTGAAATCTCTGCTGTTCCGCGCGTACGAAAGTCTGCGCGTGCAACTTGCGCCGCTGGTCGGGCAGTCCGCAGCAGTCGGTGAAACTGGGGAACTGGGGCGTTAAGGGGAAGTGGGGAAGGTGAGGTCGTCATGAACTGTACGAAGATCGATTCAAAGTGGATCGTCTATTTCGATGGGAAGGCGAGTCCGTCCGAACGCCGCGAGGTGGAAGCGCATTTGGCGTCGTGCTCCGCCTGCCGCCGGCGCGCCGAAGAATACCGCGCGATGTGGGATTTGCTGGACGAACTTCCACAAATCTTGCCGTCGCCGTCATTCGACGCCGCGGTGCGGGCGCGGGCGGCCGCCGAGGCGCGGCGCGGCCGCTGGGCGTGGCTAGTCCCATCGCCGCGGTTGGCCTTCGCCATGTCCATGCTGTTGGTGTTGTCGGTGTGGATTGCGTCGCGGCCCGTGGCGCCAAATCCGGCGACGACTTCCTCCGCTGCGGCGGAGCTCAATGGCGAAGCCGATTTCCGGATGATCAACGATCTGCAAGTGCTCGAAAACTACGACGTGGTCTCGAACTTCGATGCGCTCAGCGATTTGCCCGCGCAATCGGGCGGGGCATCGCAGCCGTCGGCCCAGCCGCCTTCGGATATGTGAGCGGGGAAGACAGGCCACTCGACTTATGAATCGACGATTCAAATTCGCTGCTTTGCTCGCCCTGCCTGCGGTTCTGGCGACAGGTTTGTTGGCGGTCCCAGCGAGCGCGGGAGCGCAGACCCCGCGAGAGCAGCGCGTCGGGCAGCGCCAGGCGCCCCGGGAGGAAGTCCAGCCGCGCGTCCCCGCCAACCCGACTCCGGGCGAACGCGGCATGATGGGTTTGCCGCCGAAATGGATTGAGCGCGTGCAGGACATGCCGCCGGCGCAGCAAGAGCGCTTCTTGCGCAATAATCAGCAGTTCCGGAGTTTGCCGCCGTGGCGCCAGCAACAGATCCGCCAGAACCTCGCGAAATGGAATAACCTGTCTCCCGAACAACGCCAGGCTATTCGGGAGCGCGAGAGAATCTGGGAGCAGATGACTCCGCAGCAGCAGGAATACGTCCGCAATACGCTCCTGCCGAGGTGGCAGCAGCTCCCGCCGGGGCGCAAAGCCGTCATCCAGCGGCATCTGCGCGCGCTGAACGGGCTCAGCGACTCTGATCGCGAGGCCCGGTTGAACGATCCTTACTTCCTGCAAGGAATGAGTCCCGACGAGCAGCAGATGCTCCGCGATCTAGCCCACTTGCGGATTGGCGCCGGCGTGGATGCGCCGCCGCAGCAATAGCCCCTCGAACCGCGGCCCGGTCCATTCCCTTTACTCTTACGATACAAACCAACACGAGCCGGAACGGGCGCGCGAGCGGTAGGTTGTTTCACCCGGCGAGCCACCAGCGGTAGTGCTTCGCCGGACGAGGTTCCGGAGTGGGCTCAATATCCACAAAAGATTCAAAAAAAAATTGAAAAATTGCGGATTCCGCTTGACAAGCGGGCGCGCCTATCTACAATCGTGGCCAAATGTGGGGAAGTATGGGAGCAAGTGAAACAAAGTGGCAGCAGGGGGAACGGGGCTCAGGCCCTTCTTAGACCTTCATGCTCAGGGGAAACTATCCCGCGACGGTGGACGACAAAGGCAGACTCAAGATTCCGTCCGTCTTCCTGGAATCCCTGAAGAAGAGCGGCAAGCGGTTCTTCGTGACGAGTGAAAACGGCGAAAGCGCGAGGGTCTACCCGATGAAGTTCTGGGAAGGCATCGAACAGAAGCTCGCCAAGATCTCGACGCACAACCGCTCAAAGCAACGATTCCTCGACCGGGCCAATTATTACGGCCAAGTGGTAGAGATCGACGGACAGGGACGCATCCTGATTCCGGGCCTGTTGCGCGAAGCGGCGCAGATGAAGGGTGATGTGGACGTGCTGGGGGAACTCAATTACTTGGTCGTTTGGAACCACGCCCGCTTCGCAGAGAACCTGAACCGGAATCCGTTGACCGAAGAAGATTTTAGGACCTTGGATTTGCTGGGCATTTAGTTTTGAACGAGTTGCATACGCCGGTGCTGGCGGAAGAAGCCGCGCACTGGTTGGCCATCCGGCCGGGCGGCACGTACGTGGACGCCACAGTCGGGTTGGGCGGGCACGCGCTGGTCTTCCTGCGCCGCATGAATGGGGCAGGGCGGCTGGTGGGTCTGGACCGCGACGCGCAGGCGATTGAGATTGCGCGCGAGCGGTTGAAAGAGTTCGAGCGGCAGGTGACTCTGGTGCACGCGAACTTCTCGAGCATCGATGAAGTTCTGACGCGGTTGGGTATCGGGCCGGCCGACGGGGTGCTCGCAGATCTGGGAGTTTCGAGCATGCAACTGGATTCCGTGGCGCGCGGTTTCTCGTTTCGCTCGAGCGGCCCGCTCGACATGCGGATGGACCAGAGAAACGATCAGAGCCTGCCCGCGCAGGCCAACCTCGCGGGAATCACGGCGAGCGAGATTGTGAATGGTGCGGCCGAGCGCGAACTGGCCGACCTGCTCTATCGCTACGGCGAAGAGCACGATTCACGCAGAATCGCCAGGGCAATCGTCCGGGCGCGTCCCATTCGGGACGCCGGACATCTGGCAACGGTTGTGGCAGGAGCCCGAAAGCACGGGGGAAGGCAGAGACTGCATCCCGCGACAAAAACGTTTCTGGCGCTGCGGATTGCGGTGAATCGGGAGATGGAGGAACTCGAGCAGTTTCTATCTCGGACCCCTGCCACGCTTTCTCCGGGCGGCCGATGGGCCGTCCTCAGTTACCACTCGCTGGAGGACCGCCAGGTGAAGCGGCGCTTCCAGCAACTTGCTCGCGAAGCGGCGTTTCGACTGCTGACCAAGAAGGTGATCCAGCCCACCGAGGCGGAGATTACAGCGAACCCGCGCGCGCGCAGCGCGAAGATGCGCGTTGCCGAGAAGATTGCTGCGGAGTCCACGTCATGACCGAGTTCTACACAGTGAAGCAGATCGATAATTCGCGGTTGGTTCGCACGTTGGCGCCGGATCGCTTGCGCGAATGCGTTCGCCTGGTGGGAGTGGCCGCCTTGCTGGCGTTGATGGCGCTCTGCTACGCGTGGCAGCACTTCGAGTGCATTCAAATGCGCTCGCAGCTGGAATCGCTGAAGCAGGAGCACTCCCAGGCGGTGGAGCTGAACCAGGAATTGAAGCTCGAGGTGGCCAGCCTGCGCGATCCCGGGCGTATCGATCTGATTGCGCGGCGCCAGCTCGGTCTGACGATCTCGGCGTCGAGCGAAATCGTGCCCGCCGAGCCGCCGATGGAACCGGTCATGGCCCAGGCGCGGACCTCCAGCCCCGCTGCCGCGCAGTAATTCCGCCGGATCGGGCGGTCTTGCTCTCGCGGGCCGGCGTGAGACCGAAATCTTCGTAGGACGGAGTCCCGGTCACAGTCAATGGATCTGCGCAGTCCCCGCAGCCGAATCTTCTTGGTGGCCTGTATTGCATCGCTCTGGATGGGAGCGGCGCTGGTCCGGCTGGCGTACCTGCAACTGTTCTGCTACAGCGACTTTCTCAATCGCGCCGAGCACCAGCAGCGCTTGATTGTGGAAGTGAGTCCTCGCCGCGCGGATATTACGGATCGCAACGACCGGCCGCTGGCGATGAGCGTGCCGGTGGACACCTGCTTCGCCGTTCCTTCGGAGATCGCCGACCCGCAAATGATCGCGCATCTGCTCGCGGGGATACTGGGCATCCCCTCCGACGACATCCTTGCGCACTTGGATTCTTCGCGCACCTACGCGCGGATCGCCAGGAAGCTTTCGCCCCAGACGGTCGAGCGGATCGAAGAGCTGAATCTCAAGGGAGTCTATTTCGAGAAGGAGGACGCCCGGTTCTACCCCAAACGCGAACTCGCAGCCAGCGTCCTCGGCTACGTGGACACCGATCAGAAGGGACTGGGCGGAATCGAGTACTCGCTCGATGACCGCATCCGCAGCGAAGGCGGGCGGAGATTCGTTCTCGCCGACGCGCACCGCAAGGCGCTCGATAGCAGCGATCGTCCGCCGCAAGCCGGCCAGAGCGTCGCTCTCACGCTCGACCAGAATATCCAGCACATTGCCGAGCGCGAACTCGACGCGGCGATCGCGCAAACGCATGCCATCTCCGGCACCATCATCGTGGAGGACCCGAGCAACGGCGAGTTGCTCGCCGTGGCGAACTGGCCGTCGTTCAATCCCAACGCTGCTGGTTCAAGCCCCCCGGAGGCGCGCATGGACCGCGCGATCAGCGCGCTCTACGAGCCCGGGTCGGTGTTCAAGATCGTCACCCTCTCCGCCGCGATCGATCAAGGCATCACGCGGCCGGACGAGGTCGTGGATTGCCAGAACGGGGTCATTTACATCGCGGGCCACCGCATCCGCGACCACAAGCCGTTTGGCGATCTCACAGTTAGCCAAATCCTCGCGTACTCAAGCGACGTCGGCGCGATCAAAATCGGTTTGCGGCTGGGCGCGCCGAAACTTTATGACTACATCAACGCGTACGGTTTCGGTCAGTTGACCGGCGTGGATTTGCCCGGCGAGAGCCGCGGGATGTTGCGGCGTCTCGAGAACTGGACGCCCATTTCCGTCGGCTCCATTTCGATGGGGCAGGAAGTCGGCGTCACGCCCATGCAAATTCTCACGGCGATGTCCGCCATCGCCAACGGCGGCCTGATCGTGCGGCCGCACGTGGTGAAAGCATTGCGCCGGGGAGACACGGTCGTGGCGCCGGAGCAGCCGGCGCCACGGCGCGTCATTCGCGCGACGACGGCGGCGACGATGCGCGAAATGCTGGAAGGAGTCGTGCTCACCGGCACGGGCACTGAAGCGCGGCTCGACGGCTACACCGCGGCGGGCAAAACCGGCACAGCGCAGAAATTCGATCCGGCGACGGGGCATTATTCGAGTTCGCAGCTGATCGCTTCGTTCGTGGGCTTCGCGCCGCTGAATACGCCCGCGATTGTCGTGCTCGTGCAACTGGATTCGCCGGTCGGTCCGCACGAAGGCGGTGAAGTCGCGGCGCCCGTCTTTCAGCGCGTTGCGCAGCAAGTGCTCGAATACTTGAACGTGCCGCATGACGTTCCCGTGGCGCCGAAATTGCAGCTTGCAAGCCGCCGGCGTGCGCAGCCGCAGCCGGCTCCCGACGTGAGTGATTTCGATCCCGTCCAGACCGACGATTCCGCCGCTCCGGCGGACGCGCCCGCGCCACCGGTTTCCGCGGCTCCGAGCGCGGCGCCGCAAACGGTCGAGCTGGACGAGGCTCAGGGCGTGGCCGTGCCGAATCTCGCGGGCCAAACCGTCCGCGTCGTTACCGAACAGTGCGAGCGATTGGGCCTGGTGCCCGTGCTGGTTGGCAGCGGAATTGCACTTCAGCAATCACCGGCGCCCGGCGCGAATGTGCGTCCGGGATCGCGAGTGACCGTGCAATTCGGCCTCGCGGCATCGCCGCCAAAGAATTCGCCGCCGCGCGCGGCGCAACCCGCTGCGCAGAACTCCAGCGGCGGAAGGACTCGCTGATGGCTCGCACCAAGTGCGTCGTGGAATTGAGCGGCACCTCGCGTCGGCCTATACTGGCTGCGCCAGGAATGAGACTCAGGGCTCTGTTTCAAGGCGTCGAGCTAAGGCGTCAGCTTCCTGACGCGGAGCTTGAAGTCGCCGCGCTCGCCTACGACAGCCGAAAGGTTGTTCCAGGCGGAGCGTTCTTCGCCATCCACGGCGAAAAACTGGACGGCAATCGCTTCGTAGCGAACGCGCTCGAGCGCGGAGCCGCGGCCATCGTCAGCGAGCAGCCGCGCCCTGCGAAGCTGCCGACGCATGTGGCGTGGGTCGAAGTCGTGGAAGTGCGCAAGGCGCTGGCAATCGCGTCGGCCAACTTTTTCGGCCGTCCTGCCGAAGCGCTGAAATTGACCGGCATCACGGGCACAAACGGCAAGACCACTACTGCCTACCTGATCGATTCCATCCTGCGCAGGGCGGGCCGCCGGACCGGGCTGTTCGGCACGATCCAGTACCGTACGCCTTCCGCGACTTTCCCCGCGACCACAACCACGCCCCAATCGCTCGACCTGCAAGCGTATTTTGCCCAGG
>DASPOJ010000179.1:0-26649 GCA_035626055.1 Candidatus Methylomirabilota bacterium
CTGCAATCAGAGGCTATGCCATTCCAGAGGCGGTTGCTAGAGGTTCTAGAGTGTGCGGAACCCGCATGAAACGAGGCGAAATGGACTTCAACTGCCCAAACTCTCTAGTTTCGGCTGTGACAGAAAACGGGAGCGGTTCAACCTCGATAATCTTGCATATCTGGTCAGCCTAAAATAGGGGGTCGCTCCCGTCCGAACCGGGGTTTTTGTCTGCGGTCTTTTTTCAGCCTTGAATCTTGCAATGTGTTCCTCACCTAGGCGTTCGCGCAACCCGTAGGTGAACGCAACGCCTATCTTTAAGGGTGAACACTGCGCGTGCTCCTGCGTTCACCCCTAGCGAAGTGCCGGAGAACGCGAACGATGTCTGTCAACGAGAACATTGCAGACGCCATTGATCCAGAGCGTGATTCAGTTTGGCATCGCCATTCCGCCTATGGCGCTTTGCCACATGATAGAATCCGCCCACAAGGAGACCAGCCCTTATGGGTATCCTCGCGGCTGTCAAATGGCTTCCCAGCGCGGTTGTGGCCGGGTTTTCGGCTGTATTCCGGGGCGTGGGCCGCGCCACCAAGCCTACCGCAGTGACAATGCAATGCTGTCAATCGTGCGGCGAGATGCGCATGACGAAGTTTGTAGCTTTCTATCGAAACGTCGGAATGCTTTTCAGACGGCAGACGTACACACTGATGGGGAACCTTTGCGAAACTTGCGTCCACAAGCACTTTTGGAAGTTCGAGGTGTTGGATGTGGTTCTTGGGCCGTGGGGAATGATCTCCGCGATACTAGCTCCTATCTATTTCGTGCAGAACATCTTCAGCTATGTCGCCGCACTGTACCAATTTGAGCGGGCTGGGACAGAGGGGCAGGTTCCGCAGGCTTCAAGGTTTCCGTTACTCAAAGTTCTGGCTGTAGTCGCGGCAGCAGTAGTAGTCCTACTTGCGGTCCGAACAATCACCAAAAGACAACGCGCGGCCGCGATTTTTGCCAATGCCTCGGCACAGCACGAGACCGAGCAAATTCTGTGCGGCGATAAGTTTAAATCCGTAAAGCTTTTCTCAACTCCGGACTATCAGGCAGCGGCGGTGACCTCGTTAGCGTGCGGGGAAAGCGTGATCCGGTTGGCTCATCAAGGCAATTGGACGAAACTACAAACGCAAAAAGGTGATGAGGGATTCCTTCCGAAATGGTATGTCGGATTGCCCGCAAACAGTGAGCCCGAAAAAATCGAGAAATGTAACCGACCCTCGCCGATGCAGAACGTTGAGCAATTTCAGAAGTTGAAAGCAAGCATTGACGGTTTCATTGATGCTGAGGGCATCTCGGACAAGGACTTTCGAGATACTACTGAAGACTTGGCGTCCGGCGCGTACTTTTTGGCTTACCTAGCGGCAGACGACGGCGGCAAATCAAAGGCTGTGGTGCTAATGGATGCCGTGAACGACCCCAAGATCGAAGACACTTTCTCCAAGTTGTCTGCCAGCGAGCAAGACGAAATGAGGACTTGGTACAGCAAGAATTTGGCTGTGATGTCGAAGGCTTTTGACTTGGGCTACGAAGAAGGTGCCAAACTTCCCTGCAATCCGAATTAGCTAAGACGAGCCTGCTCAGCTTACAGCGTGTATTTCCAGAATGTCCTCGTTGTACTGGCGGGGTTGCTGATCGGCCACGCAAACCGGCCTGGCCACGCCTGCGCAACTGCCCGGACCAGACAAACACCGCTTGGCGGCTCACGCTCAAGCGCTGCGCAATTGCGGAAAGAGATTATCCGGAGCGAAGCAGCGGAATGGCGCTCGGCCGCCTTGCTTCCATCGCTTGGGCGTCGCGGCGCGAACGAACGATATTGTCGGCCATAGGCCCACGATATCGCAGAAATCTGGATTGTCACTGTATTTATGCAGAGACCTTTAGAAATCCCACTTTCGTCTCGATCCTCAGTGGACCAAGGAGAAAAACCACGACCGGCCTCATCACAGAGTCCAAAATCGCACTCCGCAAGAGGCCTTCGTCGCGTTCGCAACGGCCCCTGGAATTAGCGGGATGCAAACGAAACGAGAGAAAAAGCGAAAGCGAGCAGACCACAGTGGGTCAACCTTCGATAGCTTCCTTGAACAAGAAGGGATTCGGAAAGAGGTCGAAGCCGTCGCCATCAAACGCGTACTCGCGCGGCAGCGCCAGCAGGAGCGCCGTCCGGCGCCCGTGAAAGCCAAACGAACTCGGACCTGCCGCTAATTGCACTCACCCCAGGCTTGGTTTGTATAAAAAAGAACAGCGTACCAATGGTTCTCCAGGCGGCGTATGGCACGCACTTTACAAGGGACACCGTTGAATTCGGCCGCTTGATTGTTCTTGGCTGCGTCCGAAAGCGTATTGGTGGGGTCAAAAACGAGGTATGCCGTATTATTCGCCACCCCAGCAAATCCCGATGCGTCCCATTGAATGTGCTTCAAATCTCCGTTAACGGAGGTCGGTTGCGCTAGAACCTGCTGCTTGTATTCATGCGACCATATGAGCCATCTAGCGGTCTCGCGGATCGCGAAAGGATGCTCACGGTTGTAAAGGAAGAAGCACGCTGCGATAGCCCACAGGACCGCCAACGTTGCTAGTATCGTGCGCAGCTGGCGACGCCGGATCAGGGCATAGATTACCGACCCGATGGTGAAGACAAGAAGAACTGGCGCGACGACAAACACGTTGAGGAAAAGAGAAGTGTCCGCGTGGCACGTGGCTATTGCGGTAAAAGCCAGCAGACCAATCACCGCGGCCCCTAACAGCGGACGCCAGCTGAATTGGGCATCGGCGCTCATGTCACGCATGAGCGCGCATTATAGCCTTGGACTCGTCAACGTGCGACGACAACACGCCGCGCCTGCCTGCCGTCTGCCTAGTTGCAAGAAGAAACTTGGGTCCATTTGGGTCCAAATGCTGACAAATTAGGTCTAAAACCGAGTACCACGACGCAGAACAAAGCTAGACGAACCAACGGGATAGATTTTTTGCAGTTGCCTTGGGCGCAGGAGGTCCGCGGTTCGAATCCGCGCGCCCCGACCACATTCTTCAACGAGTCATCCGGCATTCGTTCCCGCGCAGGCGAAGCTATGGATCGCATACGCGTGCGAGGTTCGCACGGAACAAGTGGCGAGTGAACTCGGCAACCTGTTTCGCCGTTACAAATACAGTGTTCCGGCGAAGGTTGCCCAGGAGCGCGGCCAAGCCACGAGTCCTGGCTTACGCTTCCGGGCGGAGGTTCTGAGCTACGTCAATTCCGGCTGACTAACGACGTACGAAAAGGCCAGATATCTCGCTGTGGCAGGCCAGGTACGTGAAGCTCTCGATGCGCTCCACGCGGCGGAATCCCTGCACGATGGATAGCTTGCATAGGCCGGGGGCGAGCCAGCTTTTGACCCGCTGCGCTCTTCACACGGGTCCTTGGAGAAACACGCGGAGCCTGCTCGAGCGCGCGGGATGGCGCAGCTTGCGCAGCGCCTTTGCCTCAATCTGACGGATGCGCTCGCGGGTGACCGAGAACGTCTGGCCCACTTCCTCGAGGGTGCGCTGCGTCCCGTCGTCCAGACCGAAGCGCATCTTGATGATTCTCTCCTCACGCGGCGTAAGCGTCTTCAACATGGAAGTCGTCTGCTCCCGAAGATTCAGGCCGATCACCGCCTCGGTAGGCGACACGGCCGTCTTGTCCTCGATGAGATCGCCCAAATGCGAATCCTCCTCTTCCCCTATGGGCGTTTCGAGCGAGACGGGCTGCTGCGCGATTTGCTTGGTCTTGCGCACCTTATCAACCGAGGTATCCATGCGCTTCGCGATCTCTTCGGTCGTGGGCTCGCGGCCCAGCTCCTGCACCAATTGCCGCTGCGTGCGGACGAGCTTGTTGATGTTCTCGATCATGTGCACCGGCACGCGGATGGTGCGCGCCTGGTCGGCGATGGCGCGCGTAATAGCCTGGCGAATCCACCAGGTCGCATACGTGGAGAATTTGTAACCGCGGCGCCACTCGAACTTTTCCACGCCCTTCATGAGGCCGATATTGCCTTCCTGGATCAAATCCAGGAACTGCAGGCCGTGATAGGTGTACTTCTTCGCGATGGAGACGACCAATCGAAGGTTCGCCTCAGTCAGCTCCTTCTTGGCTTGCTTGGCCTCCGCCTCTCCGCGCAGGATCAGCGTCAGCGTGCGTTTCAGGTCGACCAGCCCAACCTCGCTCGAATCTTCCAGCTCCTTCAGGTCCGAACGGCGCTCGCGCAGCTCCTTTCGGGCCTTGGCGGCGGTGTCGGCCAGCGAGGCGTCGGCGCGGCGTTCGAGCCGGCTGACCTCGCGCTCCAGAAAATGCAGCCGCTCCACCGTGTGCCGCATCACATCGATCAGCCGCTTCTTCTCGAGCGGGTTGAAATCGATGGACCGGACCAGCAGCGACATCTCAATCCGCGTCCGCGCCAGCTGGCGCCGGGCTCGCACATAAACACGCTTATTCGATTTCGGCACACGGCTCAGCCGGGCCGCCTGCCGGCCTGCCACTTCGTATAACTTCTCGATCTTGCCGATGGTCTTGAGCGTTTCACGCGTTCTGCTCTCCGTCAATTCTTCAGTGAGCTCATCTTCGTTGAAGCGGACAATTTCCTTGATGGAGCGCGTTCCCTCGCGTAGCTCCTCCCCGATCTTCAGCAGCTCCTTGAGCACGATCGGCGAGCGGGAGATCGTCTTCAGCACCAGGGCGCGCCCGCGCTCGATGCGCTTGGCGATGACCACCTCGCCTTCGCGCTTCAATAGCGGAACGGAACCCATCTCCCGCAAATATAGGCGGACCGGATCGTTATTCTTATCCAGCATGCCCGGCGTTAGATCCAGTTCGGCCTCTTCCGCCCCCGCGCCGGCCTCTTCCTTCGGCTCAGCCTCGATTGGTTCGGCAACGCCCAACGCGGCCCGCGCCGCTTTCGCCGCCGAAGCGTCTTCGTAAACTTCAATGCCGTACCGCTCGAACGTGGAGAGCAGATCCTCGATCTCTTCCGACGAGTGAACTTCGGCGGGCAAAACATCATTGATTTCATCGTAGAGCAGATAGCCGCGCTCCTTGCCCATGGTTATGAGCGCGCGGACCTGGTCATACCTTTCTTCGATCGCCAGCGACAAAGGTTCCTCCTGGATGAGAGAACGAGCTGTGCCGTCATTCCGAACGGAAAAGGCCGAAGAGAAGCCCCCTACGAATTCGCCTTCTCTCTCCTGACCCGGTTGCCCTTGTTTCCTGCCCAACGCTGCAGTGCCTTTTTCCTGCTGTGAAGCTGGAGCTGCTGCTCGATGCTCTTGGCCTCGATATACTTCTGCATCGGCGCGACGGAGTGCTCCCCCCGGGACTGGCCTGTTGTTTCGATCCCCGAAGCGGGGGGCAGAGACGCTCGAAAATGGAGCGGGTCCCTGAGATTCTGCAATTCCCGATAATAATAGAGCGGCGTCGGCCGTTTTCCGTTGAACTTCAGCCTCTTCAGAAACTCGATTTCTTCTTCGATCGCATCGCCGCTCAAAGAACGATCGCGCAGGAATCGTTTGAACCCCGGCTCTTCCTCAAGCGGGCGGTCAGCTTCCGTTTCCACGTACTCAAATTTCTTGGGGTTCCCGGGAGCCAACCGGCGGCTCAACACGATCTCCATGGCGAACGTCCCAAGGTCGATATCCCAGGATTCGATCAGCGGATCCAGGAACGAATAGCAATTCTCGACAGACAGGTTGAAGACGTCCGTGTCCAGGAACTCGAGGACGATGACTCGCATTTGTGCGTAGCTCCGGCCGATCATCCGCGCTACCAGCCGGAGCCAACTTTCACTTCCCAATTCCTCTTTGGCGACCCTCTTGACGACATCCAAAAGCCTCTGCGTGACCAGGCGTTCGATTTCCCCAAACGGCTGCTTCTCGAAAATCACGCGGACTTGCTTCTCTTTATCCGCCGCGCATTTGCGCAGAATCAACTCTCGAACTTCTTTCAACAACGGCGCAGGCGGTTCCCCCAGGCTTCTTTTCAATTCTTCCTTGCGTTGGTGCTCAGCCAGCCTCGATAGCTCGTCGCTGGGGAGGTTCAAGAACTTCGCCATTTTGTCGTAAATGTCGGTTCGGTCCGGGGCAGGGGGCAATTTCCTGCGCGTAAGCAACTGGGAAATATAGGATTCCGTCACTTCGGCGGCAGCAGCCAAATCTCTCTGCTCAGCCCCCAGCTCTTCGAGCCGCTGTTTAATGACCAGGCAAACGTCCACAAACGCCCCCAAGCCGGTTAACTGGATGTAATTAAGATAATGAATTATCGCAGATTCCTATTGACACGTCAAATTACTTCACCTGCATCGGTTAAGTCAATTCCCTGGAGTCACCAAGTCATCTGTCCGCAAAGGTTTAGCTTATCCCCCCTGGCCGGGCAAAGGAGAAAGAATATGTGCATTCTCTCGTGGCTCGTCCTTGGTGCGCTCGCCGGGTGAATTACCGGGAGAGTCCGCGAGGGCAACCAGCTCGCCCCAGCATGGATGCCATCTTGGGCGTCGCCGGCGCCTGGCTAAACGTGCTTAACCTGATTCCGGTCTGGATTCTCGACGGTGGCCAGGCCGTGTTGGTCTTGAACAAGATGGAGCGCGTCGCCCTGTTGACGGCCTGTCTGGCCTTGTGGCTCTTTCTGGGCGAGAACGTCTTCTTTCTGGTCGCGGCGGGCGCCACATGGAGGTTGTTCACGAAAGACGTGCCCACGAAGCCCAGCTTCGCCATTGCGGCCTATTACATCGGCGTCCTGACTGCACTTGGCATGGTCCTTCGGCTGTTGCCGGGCAGGGGGTTCGGAGCCCCCTGAAGGCGGTCCAGCCCCCCGCCCCCCGCTCCCCGCGTCCCGCCCCTTACGCGGGCAATATGGAACTCTTACAACTTCCTAATACATTTTCTTTTAATGTGTGGGCATGGGCGAATCTATGCAGGCGGGCCAAAAACTCGATCGCTACCGGATCGAAGATGTCGTCGCGCGGACGGGCATGTCCACGCTATTCCGCGCGACCGACGAACTGACCGGCGAACGCGTCGCGATAAAAGTTCCCGAGCCGCAGATGGAAGCGGATGTAATTTACTTCGGGCGTTTCCAGCGCGAACGGGAAATCGGCCAGCGCCTCTCGCATCCCGGCGTGATTCACGTATTCTCGGACAATCATCACAGCCAGCTCTATATGGTCATGGAGTGGGTGGACGGGCGGCCATTGCGGAAAATTCTCCATGAGCAAGGAAAACTTCCCGCGGATCGCGCGGTTCGCATTGCCGTGGGAATTCTCCAGACGCTCGAGTACATCCATAGCCAGGGTGTCGTCCATCGTGATCTCAAGCCTGAAAACATCATGGTCTGCGCCGACGACAGCATCAAACTGATCGACTTCGGCATCGCCGCACAATCCGGCGCGCGACGCCTGACCTTCGGCAAACTGTCCAGCATCGTCGGGACGCCTACGTATATTTCGCCTGAGCAGGCCAAGGGCAAACGCGGCGAAGCTCGCAGCGACATTTATGCCGCCGGCGTGATCCTCTATGAAATGCTCACGGGCCAGGAACCGTTCACCGGCGACAATCCGCTGGCCGTAATGAACGATCGCCTCTTCAACGATCCGATTCCGCCGCGCGAAGCCAATCCTGAAATTTCGCCGGAATTGCAGGAAGTCATCTACCGAGCCCTCGAACGCGATCCCCGCAATCGCTATCCCACTGCGCGCGAATTCATCTCGGACCTCGAACATCTGGACAAGGTGGGCGTCGCCGACCGGCCCGAACTGACGAACTGGAAACATCGCCGCAATTCGCGTTCGCCCAATTTCCTGATCTTGCTCGTGGCGCTCGCCGCGATCCCCATCATCTTCGTTCTGCTCCTCTACGCCGCCCGTGGCTGGTAGACGCTTTACCGCTTCAAACTGTTTGAATCCTCCAGTTAGAATGAATGTGTGGAAGCGGCTCGTGGCTGCGACGATTCTTGCAACCAATTCCCCATCCTGCGCGTAGTACAACTGTGAGCTCATCGACTCCGACTCCAGGCCCGATCGACGGCGCCGCCGTTCGCGCCGCGGACGTCACACGCCATTACCACATGGGTGGCGCGCTTATTCGCGCCGCGGACGGAATCACGCTCGAAATTCCGCGCGGCGAATTCCTGGCGATTCTCGGAGCATCCGGCTCCGGCAAATCCACGCTGCTGAATCTGCTCGCCGGGCTCGACCGGCCGACCTCCGGCGCGATCTTCGCCGAAGGGCGCGACCTCGCGAGAATGTCCGGCGAGGAACTGGCGCATCACCGCAGCCACACCGTCGGCATGGTTTTCCAGGCGTTTCATCTTCTGCCCCGCATGACGCTTGAGGAGAATGTCGAGCTGCCGCTGCGCCTGGCTGAAGTGCCGCGCTCCGAGCGGCCCGCGCGCGTCGGCGAAGCGCTCGACCGCGTTCTCCTGGGCGCGCGGCGCAGCCATCGCCCGACCGAACTCTCGGGCGGCGAGCAGCAACGCGCCGCCATTGCGCGCGCGCTCGTCAATCGCCCCTCGATCCTTCTGGCTGATGAGCCTACTGGCAATCTCGATAGCCGCACGGGCGAGGAGATCTTGCGTTTGATTGAAGAGATTCACCGCCCGGGTGGCGGCGCACCGGCGGTGACGGTCATCGTCGTCACGCACGAGCGCGCGCTGGCCGAGCGCTACGCGGACCGAATCGTCACCATGTCGGACGGCCGGATCGCGAACGAGGAGCGGCGCCGATGAAGATTCGCGATCTGTGCGAACTGGCGGGCCGCAATCTGCGCGAATCGTTGCTCCGCAATTCGCTCACGACGCTCGGCATTGGCGTCGGCGTCGCGTCGCTCGTCGCCATGCTTTCGCTCGGCATCGGATTGCAACAGCTGGCCATGCGGCGTCTCGAACGCACGGGCTTGTTCGATTCCGTGATGGTGCGCCCGCGCCAGCTCGGTGGGCCCAATGGCGGCGCGCGCCAGCGCTTCGGCATCGAGGCACAACCCCAAAGCATCCGGCCTCTCGATGAAGACTCGCGGCAGCAAATCGCCAAGTTGCCGGGGGTCCTCGAAGTCTATTCGCCCGTGCGATTCAACGCTGAAGTGAGCTTATCCGGCGCAACGAGTCCCGCCGCGGTGGCTCCGGCCGCGCCTCCCAATTCCGCGAGCCAATCCCCGCAGGGCCCGGGAGGCCCGCGAGGAATGATGACCGCGATCTCCGGTCTTCCCGACTCCGATAGCACCAACGACGCGTTCGACGGCATGCCAGGGCGATTCTTTTCTTCGCAGCAAGCGCAAGAAGCGATTCTCAGCAAAGACCTCGCGCAATCGCTTGCCGACGACGCAAAGATTCAGCCCGCGGCTCTGGTCGGCCACACAATCACAGTGCGATTTCCGCAGCGGCAATCGCGCCCAGTCCCGGCGGCGGATGAGAGTTCGGCTAGCTCGCAGCCGCCAGCAAGCACCGACAATCCGGCGGACCTTGCGCTCGGTTTCACGATCGTCCCCGCCGAAAAACAATTCACGATTGTCGGCGTCATCGTCTCCGGCCAGCCCGGCGCCGGCCCGGGAGGCTTCGAGGGTTCGGGCGCTTACATACCTCTCGGAGTGGCGCAGCAGCTGGACCCCGTACAGGGCAGCGACCTGCGCGAGGTTATGGGCGAAGCCGCGGCCTCGCGCGGAGGCGCGCGGTATGCGAGTCTTACGGTCCGCACCGACGGCACGTCGGCCGTCCCCCCGGTGGAAGCGTCCATCAAGCAGATGGGCTACCAGACGTTTTCCCTGCTCGATATGACACGCAATTTGCAGCTTGTCTTCAAGGTGTTTGATATGTTTCTGGGAATTTTCGGCAGCCTCGCTCTTGCCGTCGCCTCGCTCGGCATCATCAATACGCTGGTGATGGCGATTCTCGAACGACGCCGCGAAATCGGCGTCCTGAAGGCGCTGGGCGCTGCGGATCGCGACGTCCGCAGACTGTTCTTCGTCGAGGCTGCAGCGATGGGTTTCCTCGGCGGAGCGCTTGGCGTCGGGTTGGGCTGGGGCATCGGCCGTGTCATTAATTTCGGCACGACGTTCTATCTGCACCGGCAGGGTCTGCCGTCGGAGAATATCTGGTCGGTTCCCTGGTGGCTGGTTCTGGCAGCGATGGGATTTTCAGTGCTGGTGAGTCTTGCGGCGGGAACGTATCCGGCGTCGCGCGCGGCGCGCCTCGATCCGGTCGAAGCGCTGCGCTACGAATAAATCCCAAAAATATAAGCCGGGGCGCTTCGCTGAGGGGCCAAGGCACCCCGGCTTCTCCTGCTCGCCTCCGCAGGTGGCAAGCAAGCTCGTGTTACGCGGCGAATTCGTCGCCGCGCAAGAATTCGTATCGTTCGATCTCGGCCACCACTCCCACATGGGATTCGTGGCCATTCTCTCCGCTCTCGGCACGCTGGATGCGACCCAGGCAGCGGACTCGTACCGGCCCCGCAAGCGTGATTTCGTGCGGCAAGGTCAAAAGGATCTCGACCGGTGAGCCGTTCTTCACTTCCTTTGGCAGGTAGAAGTAGACGCCTCGCGAACTGACGTCCCTTGACTCCGTTGTTGCCTCACCAATCGAATTCCCGGTTGTCCAGCGCACGGTCATCGGTAGCTTGATCTGAAAGCGCTGGGCTGTACGGCGCTCGCTGGGTAACAAGATGCCTCCTTCAACGCGAAAGCGCATTTGCGGACCGCGATCAGGTTAGAGCCGGGCGTCGTTCGCCTCAATAGAGCGAGGGTCCCAATTTGGGGGAGTCCGATTTGGTACGCGGGTACTATGAAGTAGTTTGGGAGCAGTATCCGGCGTGCGAATTGGCCGCTGCGTGCCGAAGCGGTGTGAGGCCGCTCTAGTCCGCTCCCGGCTCACGGCGATATGCAGTGAGGATGTCCTCTAAGCCGGTAACGCCGAGCAGAAGGCGTGGATTGGCGCGGTGGACGACCGGCAGGAACTCGGAATCGCGCAACAACCGCAGGGCAAGGTCAAGCGGGTGGTCCGGGTGCAATCGAGGCAGCCGCACTCCCGGCGCTGCTGTTCGCAGCGGCTCTTCTCCATGGCCTTGTTGCATGGCCGACTGGAGTTCCGCGCGTTTCACGCAAGACCACCTCCCCGACTCCCAGGAAACAAGCAGCAGTTCGCCGGGCGGTTGCGCGGCGGATGCAGCGCGCTCCAGTGATTCGTGAACCATATCTTCCGTTCGGAGCGCGACCTCCGGGGGCGGGCGCATCGCGTCCTCCACTCGGAGGATGCGCGCTTCACGTCCTCTCTCAGCCGAGGGCAGGTGCAGGCCGTCCTGCTTCGTCAGCACTTCAAAGATGGGAACGTACTGAAAACGCCTGCAAATCAGGTAGGCAATCGTGTTCGAGACCATCACCGGAATGATGATGGAATAGTTTCCGCTGATTTCGAGCACCATGAATACGGACGTCATCGGCGCACGCAGAAAACCGGCAAACAGCGCTCCCATCCCGACCAACGCATAAGAGCCAAGCGGGCCCGTGTAGGCGGGGAAGAAATGCACCTGCAGCGTGCCCACCGCAGCACCGAGCATTCCGCCGACAAACAGCGTCGGTGCGAACATGCCGCCGGGCGCGCCGCTTGAGAACGAGAGCGAAGTCGCCAGAATTTTCAGCAGCGCGAGAATCAGGAGGATGTGCCAAACGAAGTGGCCGCTCATTGCCTGATCGAGGTCCGCATAGCCCGCGCCCATGATTTGCGGGAAGCGCAGTGCAATCGCGCCGATCGCCAGGCCCGCGAGGGCGGGCTGGAAATATTGCGTCCATTTCGGCAACGAGCGCGTCCAGCCACACAGCGAGCCGAGAAGCTTGGAGAAAACGAGGGACAAGATACCGCCCATCACGCCGAGGACGGCGTAGGCAATCAGCTCGGAAGGGTGGACCATCTTGTAATCGGGAATGTGGAACATCGGCTGGGCGCCCAGGAACAACCGCAACACCACGACGCTGGCCGCGGCGGCGAGTATGACGGCGCCGAGAATGCCCGAGCTCCACGTGCCGATGATTTCTTCGATGACAAAAATCACAGCCGCAATGGGCGTGTTGAACGCAGCCGCGAGACCGGCCGCCGCGCCCACCGGCGCGATCAGCCGCATTTTTTCGCGCGAAAATTTTATCTTCCGTCCGAGAACGGATGCGACTCCCGCCCCCATTTGCAACGACGGATCCTCGGGGCCGAGCGACTGGCCGCTGCCGATGGCCAACGCGCACGCGATGAATTTTCCCACCACGGTGCGAAACGAAATGTAGCCGTCGTAAACGTAAACGGCGGACTTGGTTTGATTGACGCCGCTGCCGCGCGCAAGCGGGAAAAGGAAGAGAACCAGACTCGCTAGAACCAGGCCGGCCCCGGCGGGAACCAGGAGCAATCGCAAGTGGCTGGGATGGCTGGCAGCGCCGAAACACCAGGCTTGCGTGAGATCGATCGCGCGGCGAAAGCACACAACGGCCAATCCCGAAAGCACGCCGATCAGGACGGCCAGCAGCAAGAAGAGATTATCTTCGTGCCGCGGCACGATCTGCTGAACGCGCGATTGAATGCGATCCCACACGCTGCGGATGGCGGTGACGAGGCCCACTCGCTTCTTCCTCTCATCCAATATATCGTACTACGATATCAAGCGCACCGCACGGAAACAGAGGGGGATGCCGGCGAGTCACTTCCGATCGATTCTGGTCGATGAGGCGGTGGTGAATGGCGCAGAGGGCGAGTTCGACCCGGTCCGAAACGCCGAGGGCACGTCAGCCGGTCATTCGGGGCTGGCGCTGAAATGGGGCAACATGCTTCTGGGAGCCGTGGGCGTCGCTTCGTCCACAGATCGTCACACGGGGGTCAATTCGGCGCGATCGTTGTGCTGATCCCGAGCCGGGTGTTGTCTCGCGTCGCGGATGATACTTGCCACGACATAAATCGGCCGGGCCTTCAGCTCTTCGAAAATACGACCGACGTATTCGCCGATCACGCCGAGGAACAGCAACTGCACGCCGGAGAGAAACGTCACGACGGTGATGAGAGCGGTAAAGCCCTGCGGTGAGCGATGGAGCACCAGCCGGACCCAGGCGGAATAGATCGTAAACGAGCCGGAAAGCCCAATAGCGATCACGCCTAGAATCGCGGCGGCGCGAATCGGCGCGACCGAGAACGCCAAAATTCCATCAAAGGCCAGCTTGAACAGCCGGAGGCTAGTGTACTTACTTTCCCCAGCATACCGCTCACCGCGCTCCACCTGGATGCCGATCTGGCGGAACCCGACCCATCCACGCATCCCACGAAGGTAGCGGTGGTGTTCCGGCATGCTGCGGAGCAAGCGCACAACGCGCCGCGACATCAATCCAAAATCTCCAGCGTCGAGCGGCAAGCGGACGTCGGCAAGCGCGGAGATCAGCCGATAAAAAACCTTGTAACACACCCGCAGCCACCAAGGCTCTTTGCGCTTGCTACGCTGCGCGTACACGACGTCATAGCCTTCCTGGAATTTTTCGACGAACGCCGGAATAGCCTCGGGCGCATCTTGCAGGTCGGCGTCCATCACGACCGTGGCATCGCCCGTGACGTTATCCAGCGCGGCGGAAAGCGCAGCCTGATGTCCGAAATTGCGCGAAAGCACCAGCAGCACGATCCGGGCGTCCTTGCGCGCGGCCGATTCCAGGATCTCCCTCGTGCGGTCGGCGCTCCCGTCATCCACAAATACAAACTCGTGCGGGCCACCCGGGATTTGGTCCGTCACGGCGCTCAGCCGGCGCAGGAGTTCCGGCAACACGGATTCTTCGTTGTGAACCGGTATGGCAACCGAAAGCCGGAAGGACTTGTCCGAATCCTGGCTCATGAGCGGGCCCTCCCTTTGAAATAAACCATGTTCCAAAGCTTGACGTCGAACCGCGTCAACCAGAACGGCTCGAACACAATCGTTTCAAAAGCCTCCGAGAAGATTTCGTTCCATTCCGCGAGCGGCCGGACGTGGCGACCGCGATCCCAACGCGCCAACTGGCGCGCCACTCTGCCTCGTTCCGGCATCGCTACTTCGATGATGTGGACGTAGCCGTCGTCGGTGAGCAGGGTCGAGAGATGCGCCAGAATCCGCCGCGTATCCGCGAGATTTACGTGATGGAGAAAGCTATTCACGAGGACGAAATCATATTTCTCACCCGGCGTGGCCGTATATTCGCAGACATCGGCCGCCAGGAAATCGCGGCGGTAGCGGCGGCGGGCAAAGTTAATATAGGCGGGGTTCACATCAACGCCCAGGTAAGCGGCCGCGGCGAAGTAGCGCGTGTTGGTTCCCGGACCGCAGCCGACGTCGAGTACGCGGCGCACGCGCGAAAGATCGTTGTGGGCGTTCAGCGGAGCAAGTTTTTGCTCGGCGAATTTTCCTTGCCAGAGCAAATACACCTTCGGGTGAGCCAGCAATTGGGTCCCGGGTATCACGGCCGCCACCTGACTTCGAACTTCCCGATATAGACCATTTCCGGGAACCGGGCCGCCAGCGTTTGCCGCAAATCTCCAGGAAACGGGGTGGAAACCGCAGGCAGACGATTGATCACCACCACGCTCGGATTGGTGGCATCAATCGCGCTCAGCACGCGAGAAGTCTCGTGGGCGTAATCTTCAAATCCATCGAACACCATGCGCGTCGGATTTCGCAGCCCGGCCAGGAAATAAACTTCGGGGCAGTCCGGCCCTGCGTAGACAGCGCCATTGGTGGCTTTCTGCTCGACCAGGGAGATCACCCGGCGGTAGGTCTCCGCTTCCGCAGGACGGATCCGCAGAGCGCCCGCGCGAGGGATGCCGAAGGCTTCTGTTGGCTGCGCGGGCAGATACCCCCGCGCCAGACCGTCCAGGCCAAATCCAGGCGTGACAAGAAACATGATGAACGCCATGTAAAAACCCGCCGTCAGCGCCGGCAGCAAACGAGGGCTGGGATTTCGCGTAGACAAAATTGCGAGGGCGGCCAGGGCGACCAGCGGCGATGCATAACAGAAGTACGTCGGCGAGGAATAAGGGAACTGAATCAGGCTGCACAGGGCTGTAGCGCTCAAGACGAGAAACATCTGCTGCCGGCGCAACTCATTCAACTTCCATCGCGCGCCACCATGGAGAACGACGAGCGCGCCGGCGACAACCGTGGCGGGGATCACGGTGGCCGCGGAGACCCAGGCGAGGCAGTAGACGAGGGCGAGGTACGCCGATGCCACGAACACGGCGGCAAAACCCATCAAAGCCGCAACGGCTACGAGCGGTGATTCGGCGCGTTTTGAATAGCACGCAAATGCAAGGAGTCCGACGATGGGCAGGACCGCGACCTGAGCAGTCATGCTTGGAGGCAAGAACTCCGCCATCCTGATCCGCATGAACGGAACCACAAATATGCCGTCAAAGAAACTGCCGAGGGAATGCGACACCGCGTAGGGAATCAGGAACAATGCTACCGGCGCCATCGCGCCAGCCAAGAAAGGAACTGCCAGTCGAAGTAGATTTCGAAAGCGCGCGGCGTCGGCATACAGGCTTCGGCGCGATTCTCGCGCGAATAGTACGAGTCCCAGCGTGAGTCCCGGGAGAACGAAGTTGTACAACTCCGGCAGATTCGCCAGACGCCGAATTAGAACGGTGAGCCCTGTGACAATCGCCAGTACTGAAAGACGGAGGAACAGCGGGTAAAACCTGGCGGGGGGGCGCGATAAGGAGGCTTCCGCTTCGCCAGCCATCCGGGCCTGGGACTGCTCCCGAAAGAGAAAGTACACCAGCGCCGCGCCGATGAAGTAGAGTCCAGGACTCTTCACCAGAAATGAAAACCCACCGCAGAGGCCGGCGAGAAAGAGCCAGACGGGAGCGCGCGTCTCGAGGTGCCGGAACAGAGCTGCGATGCCGAACGTAGCAAAAAACAGGCAATACCACGACGGCATCGCCGCCGGGTACACGGGCACGCTCCAGGCAACGCCCAGTAGAGTCGCGAGGCCGGCCGCCAGCGGGCTGGCAAATCGGGAAGCGCAGTAGTAGAGGACCGGGACCCACAGGGCAAAGAAAATGAAAAGCATCAGCCGCAGTGAGAACAGATTCGTCCCAAACAGCTTGAACGCGGCCGCGTGCAGGTAGGTCAAGCCCCCCGTATAGACCTCATCGAAGTCCCGATGCGGAAGCTGCCCTTGCAATACGCGCTCTGCGCTTTGCGCCAACATGCCGTCGTCGTGAGGCACCCAGTTGCGTGGCAAGAAGATCCCGAGCCAAACCAGGCTCAAAGTCGAGACAACCAGCAGCACGACTGGAGAACGGCGAGAGAAAGAGTTCAGGCTACGCCCGGGAGCTCCGACTTCCGAAGTCAGCGCGAGGCGGGCACCTGGGGTGGTGCGAGGTTCGGGCGCCAAGGTTTCCAGGACCTGTTCGGGGATGGTTTGCATGGCTGGCCTGGGGTGTTTGCCGCTCAAAGAGGCATCTTCCGGGTAATTCACCTCTTTCGGGAGGTGGATTCAGTATAGGGCGGGGGAGACCGGTTCTTACCGGGCGTTCAGGTTCTGAGTGCGCTAGCAATCAACACAACGGGCCGACCAGCAGGTCCAGACCACATGGAGGAGCAGATTCAGCGCGCGGGGGGCGATCCTTAATTCTGGTCGATGAGGCGGTGGTGAATGGCGTAGAGGGCGAGTTCGAGCCGGTCCGAAACGCCGAGCTTGTCGAAAATATTGTGGAGGTGATTCTTCACCGTCTGCTCGCTGATGAAAAGCTTCTCGCCGATTTCCTTGTTGCGATAGCCCTGTGCGACGAGCTGCACGATTTCTTTTTCGCGATCGCTCAGCAAGGGTTTCTCGCGCCGCGGCCCGCTATCGGAGGACTTCGAGAACGCCTTCATCACTTCGGCGGTCATGTGGTTATCGAGCCAGATTTCTCCCCCATAGACCTTGAAGATGCTCTTGACCAGCAGATCGGTGGCCGATTGTTTCAGCACGATGCCGCGGGCGCCCAAGCGCATCGCGCGCACGACATCGCGATCGTCCTCGGCGGCGGTCAAGACGATGACGCGGGTGGGCAGAGAGTCAAAATTGACCTCTTCCAGCACGGCCAGCCCGTCCTTGTCCGGCATGCGAAGGTCGAGCAGCAGAATGTCCGGCTTGAGCTTCCCAAGGAGCTTGATGCAGTCGTTGCCGTTCGACGCCTCGCCGACAATCGTCAATTCCTCTTCGCCCTCGAGCAGCTTGTGAAGCCCCTCGCGGAAGATGGCGTGGTCGTCGGCGACCAGGATGCGTATTTGTTGTCTGCTCTTGGCCATATCAGCCTAGAGGAATCTCGACGATCAGTCGCGATCCATGGCCGGGAGTTGATTCCACCGTTAAGACTCCCCCCATGCTTCGCGTTCTTTCCTTGATGGAAATGGGGCCGAGGCGCAGGCGATCCAGCTCGTCCCCAGTAAAACGTCCCGCGAAGCTAAAGCCTTCGCCGTTGTCATCCACCACCAGGATGACACGAGTATCATTCTGCCACAGTTTTACCACGACGTGCGTCGCGTGCGCATGTTTTTTCACATTGTGTAGCGATTCTCGATACACCTGGAAAAGGTCACGGCAGATGCGGTCCGGAATCTGCAATTGGGCCGAATCAATGAGCAGGTCGAGCGCGGGGCCCGGCTCCGTCCGGAATCGCTCGGCGAAACCCCGCATGAGGTCCACCAAGTCGGCGCTCTGGACGCGCAGCGGCCGCATGTCGGTCACCATTTGGCGCAGTTCTTCGGTCTCGTTCCGCACGGTCTGCTGCAGCGAGGCCAGCGCCTCCGCCGCGGGTTGGGGCGCCTGCGGGAGACGCTTGCGAATGACGCCCATCTGGATGTCCACGCTGAGCAAAGTTTGCAGGATGCCATCGTGAATCTCGCGTGAAATGCGGCTGCGCTCGGCTTCGATGGCGCGCGCACGCATGTGGCGCAGGAGAAACAAATTCTCCATCGACGGGCTCAAGTGGCGGGTGATCCGCTCGAGCCAGCGAAGGTCCTCCGGGACGAATCTCCGGCGGGAGTTTGCGAGGATGATTCGTCCCGCGGGCAGGCCGTTGAAATCGAAGGTCACGCTGAGCAGCGACCGCAGTCCGAGCTCCTTTGCGGCCGGGCCGGGAACGCGAGGCAAGGCTTGTATTGGCCGACCATTGCGCCGATCCCAACCGAATCCGTCGCCCGCGCCTTCGAGTGAATTCCAACACAACGTGACGTCGGGCGTGTCGAGCAGGAAACCGTCGCCGCGATGAAGCGGGAGGTTCTCGGGGCTCAGCCGGCCCTCGTCTCCCGGGCGGACCGCCCAAAGGAAGATGCGTTCGATTTCCGCATCGCGAAAGACCAAGAAGGCAACTGCACAGTCGAAGTTGCGCGCGAGCTCATCGAGCACGCGGCGGAGCGATTCCGTAACCCCCGTATCCACGTTCATGAGGGACGAGAGGCGCGCGAGGAGCTCGTGTTCGGCGGCATGACGGCGATCCCGGTCGCCCATATAGGCGAGACCGATCCCCGCGCTGAACGTGCCCACGGTCAACGCGAGAAGAGAAACAACGGAGGGCCAGCCCACGGGCCCTCGCAGCGCCGCGCGCACCAGCAACGCCAGGGTCGCGGCCCCGGCAAGCACGACGGTTCTACGCAAACCCCAGCGAGTGCCGGCGGCCAGCGCCACGAACAAGTAAACGAACAGGAACGCAATGACCGAGGGCGTGAGAAGCAGAAATACCGAGAGCGCGATGATGTCCGCCGCAAGCGGCGGAGACGGCATGCTCACGCCGTGCACTTTGTCCAGCGCGGCGAGCAGCAACGAAACACCCAGATACGCCGCGATGAATCCTACGGCGTGGTGGCCGCGCAGCGACGACGGTTCCTCGAACAGATCCACCAGCGCGAGCACCAGGAAAATCGGGCGGGCGTAGGCGACTTGGCGCTCGAGATAGCGCCGTTCCGATGCATGCGGTTGCATAGCAGAAAACTGGTCCCGACCCCTGCTGCCAGTCTAACAAGGAAGAGTAGCGGCGCAACCCTACGTTCCTTCCCGGCAACGTTTCGAACGCCTGGGCCGCCTATTACTGCCGCCCCGGAATCAGCGACCTGCGATAGAATTGGTGGAAGGGATCGAGCGTGGAACAGAGATTCACCGAGAGCGAAGTCGAGCGGATGCTCGGGCTCGAGCATCGGCAACTAGCTTACTGGACGCGGCTGCGCTTGGTGGCGCCACGGGCCCGTTGGGGGACGCGCTTCTACAGCTTCAGCGACCTGGTCTCGCTCGAAACGATTCGCAGGCTTTCGGACCAGCGCGTGCCGGTGCGAAAACTGTACCGCGCGATCACCGCCCTCGAAAGCGAGCTCGGAAAGACTCGGGCGCCTCTGGCCTCCCTTTGTATATCAACCAACGGCAGCGAAGTTGTCGTGCGATCGGCCGGGGCGGATAGCCCTCCGATTGAGCCGCTCACGGGCCAGTTCGTCCTCGACTTTGAGATTTCCTCGCTCGCCGACAAAGTTCGCGCGATGGCGTCGCACTCGGCCGAGCAGTGGTTTGAAATCGGGATGGGTTTTGACTCTTCGGCGGAAACGCTCGAACAGGCCGTGGACGCCTACCGGCGGGCGCTGGCGCTCTCGCCGGAATGGACCGAGGCGCATATCAACCTCGGCACGACTCTCTATCAACTGGATCGCATGGACGAGGCGAAGAAGGAATTCGCTACGGCAGTGGCGCTCGATCCGCTGAGCGCGCTTGCGGAATTCAATCTCGGCTGCGTGCTCGAACACAACGGCGAGACGTTTCAGGCTATCGAACACTTGCAGCGCGCCGTCGAGCTTTCACCGGAGATGGCCGACGCGCACTTGAATCTGGCGCTGGCCTACGAACGCCTGAATCAGCGAATCGACGCCACGCGCCACCTGTCTCTCTACTTGCGTTACGACCCGCGCGGGCCGTGGGCGGAATTCGCCCGCTCGCGCATCGCGCAAAATCGCTACCCACGAGAACACATGGGCAAGCTCACACCCTTCCGGCGCCTCCGCTAGCAGTTTGCGCAAAAAGTGAGTTAGGGTGTCATTCCGATCTCGCCGCTTGCCCGCTGCGGCGGGCGGCGGGCGAGAAATCTCTCGTCGTACATGACCAGAGAAAAGAGAAATTCCTCGGCACGCAGCGTGCCTCGGAATGACGACATCTGGAGTTTTTCCGAAAACTGCTAAAGCCCCTCGCCGGGGCCGAATAGCTCCGGCAGCCATTACGCCGCTCCCAGCGCAAGAGTCACACGCCGGCGCGGCCCGCGCGAGGTCTCAGCGAAGCCACGCCATGTTATGATTACTGACGGTGGTGGGCGTAGCTCAGCTGGTAGAGCATCGGTCTGTGGCACCGAGGGTCATGGGTTCAAATCCCATCGCCCACCCCAGTCTTCCTGCCGGGCAACTGCGCTTGGTAGTACACTCCCGCAGCATCTACCATTGCTCTCACGCCGTTGACATGCGCGCCCGACGGCGCAAGTTCCAGCTACTTCCCGAGTGCTTCGGCCGGAAACTGCGGGAATTGTCGCGCGCGCGGCGTCAGGTCAAGAGAATTCCGGAGTCAATCTGAGGGATTCAGGACGGCGCTGCGTCTGCTTTCGAGAAGTTTCACAATCTTTTTCACCTTGTCAGGCTGAACGCCCACTTCAATCAGCGCTTCGCGAAAGTGCTTCATGAAATTATCGAAATGCCCGTCGTTAAGCCCTTGCGCCCGCGCACTAGCATGGGCAGCAGCGATATCCTTACCTGTATAGACGACTTTTCCGCCGAGAAGCATGGAGATAAACATGCTCTGCCGGACGCGTAGTTGGGCCATATCGGCGGTCTTGAAGAATGGGCTGAGTGTGTCGTCCGCCAAGACTCTTCGATAGAAGGCTTCGGTGGCGGCCCATACGGTTCGCTTTCCGCCGATGAGCTCGTATAGTTGATCGATCATCTTATGCGCCCTGCCCAAGAGTACGGCGTCGGTTCTATTTCGAAGCGGGAGGCTTGCGATTGGCTACGGTGCTACTGTGGCCACGGTGAAAGATCAAATCGCGTCCTCTGTCCGCCAGAATATCTCAAACACAGTTGCGAGCCAAATAGTCCGCAACAACTCTGATGCGTGATCGTCCGGGTTGGCAAAGGGCCGATTGCGATAACGTATTCCGGCCAGTAGCAAATGGCAAGCGCTGGATGAGGAGTGCCCGGACCGCAACGACAGCAGATTGACGACCGACGCGCCAGAGCATTTCCATAAATGCTGTAGCGTATTGAGCGCTAAAAAAAGAATCCCCGACGCCAGGGGGCACGCAACGGCCCCCATTGCCGCGCCCGAAGGGTATTGGCGAGTCTAGGCCGACGATCCGCCGAAGTTCTGCTTCTTGACGGTCAATTTGACCGTAAGGTAGGTGAATTCGGGCATGCAGGTCTTGCAGGCGTCGAAGACGTCGGTGGCCGCCGTCCCCTTGGGCACGATCACGCCGCGTTGCACTTCAAGGTCCTTCACCTTGGACTTATCGAACTGCGCCAGCGAGGTCCGCGGGATCAAGACATACGTTCCGTCAACCAGAGGCACGGCCGTGGCCGTGTTCACCAGGTCCTTAGTGTCCTGCGTGGCGTACACATCCACATTGGGCGCTTTGAAAACCCAATCAGTATGGGAAACCGCCATCCAGTAGGCGTATACGCTGTCCACGGCGTGCAACGCGGGAGTGGCGACTGCGGGCAGCGTGAAAAGCGGCGAAAACTTCACCGCCTCCTTCAGCGTGTAACCGATGAACTTGCTGAGGAATGATTCGGGGCGCTGCAGGAACAGATTCCACGACCAGCGGCCGTATCCAGCAGGAAGCGGCACGTTCTGCATTCTTCCGTTCGCCGTGTAATTCAGGTCCGTCATCTGAACTGAGCTCTTGCCTTTCGTTGGGTTCATCGCCGCGGCCGCGACCCACGCCATCGGCTCGAGGATCGGAATGATCGGCTTGCGCTGCTGGACGTCTATGCGCAGAGACGCCGTGTTCTGGTTCTCAAATTTTTCGAGCTCTCTGCCGGCGGGCCGAAAACCGTTCACCCACATGTTGACGGCAACGTCCCCCTCGGGGGCCAGCTCCGCGTCCGGAACCTCGGAGATGGAGCGAAATCCGTGTTCCTCAGTGTAGATAAGGAATTCGGGCAGAAGAGTTTCGTCCTCTGGCTCTTCTGGACCGCCGCGCTGGAGAGTGTCGCGCCGGACCTGCTGCGTCCAGAACTTGATCGCATCCTCATCGAGAACGACGGGCGTGGGGCTTGCGTTTTGCTGCTGCTGCGCGAACGCCATCATGGGGCCCAACAGCGCGGGAAGAGCGGCTCCTGCCGCAGCCCCGGTTGCGGCAACTGAGAGAAAATCTCGGCGGCGTATTTTCATTTTGGTCTCCAGAGAGGGAATAGTAGTACGTGTGTACTCCTTGCATAGCCAGAAGTCAATTCCAGGGCCCGTACCAGCCTGAAGTACCAACAGTCTAAGATGCGACAAGTACGTTCGAGGGATGGACGAGGGAGGAGCCGAAAACTAGAGCTTACCGCAATGGCACACGGGGAGGGCGCGAGTGAGTTGGCGTAAGGCACTGGGTGGGGCCCCGCAGAGTTCAGACCTGGCCGGCGGCCGACCGGAGAGCGACGCGGCGATCCATGCTCGGGATGACGTTGCCTAGTTCACTGGCGAATGCCCGGGAAAATTGCGCGCGTGGCCAAACTCCCGAATTCGATCTGTGGAGTCCGGGGCGACTTCCTTCACAAGTTCAAGCCTTGAATTCTTGTCGCCGCGAATTCGCTCGCAGACAAGCCCCCCTAAGAAGAAATGCCAAGACTTCTGCCCTCTGGACCAACCCGAGACCTGTCCTTTGGTACAGGTGTAATGCGAAAAGGACAGGTAGTCCTCTGGAAACCCTACCCGGCGCTCTCATTGTCGTTTCAATTCGGAACAATTAACCTTGGCAAGCAACACACTCTGAGGGAAAGCGTAATGTTGCCCCCAACTTTCGCCAGGAAGGATTCTCTCGAGCAGGCTGGCCACCCAAGCGAGCGCCGTGACAATCAGCGGTCTCCCTCGGCTGTCCGCATCGAAATCCTCCAACAAGACACGAAAGTGGCGCTTACGGGCCGCGTCTCAAACCTCAGCGTTGGGGGATGCGACGCAGACGCGCCCAACACGCTTGTCCAGCGGGCCTGCGAGGATGCCCCCTGGAACCAGGCAAGCTGCCGAAGGATTCTCTTCCCGCGCTCCTTGGAATCATGGCGGGCAAGGCGCCCTAAGCGAAGAGGAAAGACAAGTCGAGTTCGGGAGTTTTAAAGCACGTGGCGGCGCCATCGCCACCAACACCCCAGTGCCCGGGCCGAAGCAACGAATCGGGAAACCGGAATCGAGGAACCATCATGGGAAGGCGAAAACTGGGTGAATTGCTTCGGGAGCGGGGACATATCTCCGCGGCTGATCTCACGAAAGCCATCGAAGTGCAGAAGACGAAGCTGGTCCGTCTCGGCGAGGTTCTCTTCGAGCGATCGCTGGTGGACAAGGATTCCCTCATCACGGCGCTTTCGGAGGTGTCCGGGGTTTCGTACGTGGATTGCCTGACGGTCGAGCCCGACCCGCAAGCGCTCAAGTTCATTCCCGCGAAGCTTGCCGAGCGACATTGCGCGCTCCCCTTGCGGATTGACGGGCGCAGACTGGTCGTTGTGATGGCGGAGCCGCAGAATCTGGATTCGCTTTCGCAGCTCCGGTTTTCCGCCGGCTGCGAACTCTCCCCGCGGTTCGGGTTCCGCAAGGAGATCCAGCCGGCCATCCGGCAGCACTACCAGCTGGGGCCCGCGTTGGATGAGCCCGCACGCCCTCTCGAAAATGAAGATTCGGAAGTGGCACGGCAGATGGAATTCATTTCCACGAGCAAGCGCGAGAGCAACATTGAAGCGATGCGCGAGCTGCAGGCGGAACTCCTCCACCGCCGCACTCCGGCGATCGAAATCACCTCGTCCGTGATCCTCGAAGCAATCCGGACGGGCGCCAGCGACATTCACATCGAGGCGCTCGGGGACCAAACGCTGGTGCGAATGCGCCTCGACGGCGTATTGCAGGAGTCGCGGCGCATGAACCAGGCCATCCACAACGCTCTCATTTCCCGCATTAAGATCCTGGGCGACATGGATATTGCCGAGCGCCGCAATCCGCAGGACGGCCGGTTCGTGGTGCGGCTCGGAGAACGAAGAATCGATTTCCGGGTGTCGAGTCTTCCGACGAATTGCGGCGAGAAGATCGTGATGCGGTTGCTGGACTCCGATGGAAACCTAAAATCGTTCCATGAGCTCGGGCTGCCGAAGTCCCTCGAGAGCTCTCTGCACGACCTGCTGCACCTTCCGCAAGGAATGATTCTTGTCACCGGGCCGACCGGCTCGGGCAAGTCCACGACGCTCTATGCGGGATTGAGTTCGGTGCTGAATCCCGCCGTGAACATCGTCACGATCGAGGACCCCGTCGAGTACGAGCTGCCGGGCACTAATCAAGTCAACATCAACACGAAGGCTGGAATGACGTTCGCGAGCGCGCTGCGATCCGTTCTGCGGCAGGATCCCAACATCATCATGGTGGGCGAAATTCGCGACCGCGAGACGGCTGAAATTGCCATGAAGGCGACACAAACGGGACACCTTGTGCTCTCCACGCTGCACACCAACGGGAGCTTGGAATCAGTGATTCGCCTGCTGGACCTGGGCGTGCCGGGCTACCTGATTGCCGCGTCCCTGAGCGGCATTCTGGCGCAGCGTCTGGTGCGCAAGCTGTGTTCGTGCCACACCGAAAAACCGATCACCGATGAGGAGGCGCTGCGGATGGTTAACCTGGGACTCTCGGATCCGCCGGCGACGATGAAGATCGCAATCGGGTGTCCCGACTGCAACAACACAGGCTATAAGGGCCGCGTCGGCGTGTACGAACTGCTCCAACTCGACGACGCGATACGTTCGGCAATTCGCTCCACCGTGCGGCTCGAAGAACTCCGCGGTCTGGCTCGCAGCAGCGGAATGAAAACGCTTGCCGAACGCGCCCTGGACCGCGTGCGCAACGGCGTGACCTCGCTCGATGAAATCCTGCGGGCCGTGCCGATGCAGACGAATCTGGGCCTGATGTGCGAAAACTGCTCGCAGGCGCTGGCGCCCAAGTTTCGCTATTGTCCATACTGCGGAACGCGCCAGAGCGCGTTCGCCGGCGCCGCATTCCCGCAAAGCGACGAGATCGAGCCTGCGGCGATCCTCGCCGGGAGTCTCACGCATGCCAGCGGCCGCCGCACCGCAGTGAAACGGCCCAGCTAGAGTTTTTTCTTCTCCGCGATGGATTTTGCCTGCAGGAACAACAACAAGTAATCCCGCCCGCCCGCCTTGGAATCCGTTCCGGACATATTGAATCCGCCAAACGGGTGGCCGCCGACGAGCGCGCCGGTGCACTTGCGATTGAAGTACAAATTGCCGACGTGAAACGCTCTGGCAGCCTTTTCCAGTTTTTTCGGATTGCGGGAGTAGACGCCGCCGGTGAGACCGAACTCGGTGTCGTTCGCGATCTCGAGGGCGTGATCGAAATCGCGCGCCGGAATCACCGCGAGAACGGGGCCGAAAATCTCTTCTTGCTCGATGCGCGCCTTGGGAGCGACGTCGGCGATCACGGTCGGTTCGATGAAATAACCGTCGCCGGGGGCGCGCCCGCCGCCGATTAGCAGTCGGCCTTCCTGCTTGCCCACTTCAATATAGCTGAGGATCGTTTTCATCGCGGTGTGATTGATCACTGGCCCCATGTAATTCGCGGGATCTTCAGCCGGGCCAACGCGAATCTTTGCGACGCGGTCCACGAGCCTGCGCAGGAACGAGTCGTAGACACTTCGCACCACGATCGCCCGGGAACAGGCCGAGCACTTTTGTCCCTGGAAACCGAAGGCGGAAGCCACGACGCCTTCGACAGCGGAATCGAGATCGGCATCGGCGTCCACAATAATGGCGTCTTTGCCGCCCATCTCCAGGAAAGTGCGCTTGATCCAGATTTGTCCCGGCTGCGGTTTGGCAGCGAGTTCGCCAATGCGCAGGCCGACATCCTTCGAGCCCGTGAAGGCGACGAAGCGTGTTTTCGGGTGCTGCACCAGAAGATCGCCCACAGCGGCCCCCGCACCGGGACAGAATTGCAGCGCATTCTTTGGAAGACCGGCTTCGTACAGCAGCTCCACGAATTTGAAAGCGATCGTCGGAGAGTCGCTCGACGGTTTGAGAACCACGGTGCTGCCGGTGACGATCGCCGCGGTCGTCATTCCCCCCATGATCGCGGCGGCGAAATTCCACGGGGAAATCACGATCCCCGCGCCGAGGGGAATGTAGATCAGATAATTCTTTTCGCCTTTGACCGGCGTGACCGCCTGCGGACCCGCCAGACGCTGCATTTCACGCGCGTAGAATTCGCAGAAGTCGATCAGCTCGGCGATGTCTGCATCGGCTTCGGGCCACGTCTTGCCAACCTCATAGATGAGCCACGCGCAGAATTCGAATTTGCGCTTGCGAATTTTGTCGGCGGCGCGAAACAGCAATTCGACGCGCTTGGCCGCGGGAACGTGCCGCCAGGTTTCAAATCCGCGCGCAGCCTCTTCGACAGCGG
>DASPOJ010000180.1:0-4052 GCA_035626055.1 Candidatus Methylomirabilota bacterium
GGAAATCACGGCCAGTCCCCCGGCCATGTCGCCGTAGAGGGTGCAGTACCCTACCGCCATTTCGGACTTGTTTCCCGTGCTGAGCACCAGCGCGCCGTGCTTGTTGGAGAGCGCCATGAGAATATTGCCGCGAATACGTGCTTGCAAGTTCTCTTCCGTCACGTCCTCGGTCTTGCCGACAAATGCCGAAGACAGAGTGGCGCGATAAGTCGCGAAAATATCTGTGATGGGCATAACGAGTAAATCGATGCCCAGGTTCTTTGCCAATTGCGCAGCATCCGTGCGGCTGCCTTCGGAGGAATAAGGTCCCGGCATCGACACGCCCAAAACGTTTTCGGGCCCGACGGCGGCTGCGGCAATCGCCGCGACGGTGGCCGAATCAATGCCCCCGCTCAAGCCCACCACTACGCGGCGATAGCCACACTTCCGCACGTAGTCGCGCGTGCCACAGACGAGGGCAAGATAGGCCACCTCCAATTCGTCGCTGGGTTGCGGATGGATATCGCCCATGCCCGCATCGGTGTCGAACATCACCAAGTCCTGCTCGAAAACGAGGGCCTGCGCCGCCACGCGGCCATCCGGGAGGACCGCGAGGCTGCCCCCATCGAACAAAAGGCTGTCATTACCGCCAACTTGATTGACGTACAGGATGGGCCGACGGTGTGTGTGCGCAAGGGAGCGAAGCATCTCGAGGCGCAGATTGCGTTTGTCGATCACATACGGAGAGGCGGACAGATTCACGAGCAGGGTAGTTCCCTGCCCCACGAGTTCGGAAACGGGATCCCGCTCGTAGAGACGATTGACCCAGAAATTCTTGTCGTTCCAGATGTCCTCACAGATCGTAATTCCCAATTGCTGCCCGCCGAAGGAAAACACATTCTGCGTCCGCGCGGGCTGGAAATAGCGAGACTCATCGAAGACGTCGTAGGTGGGCAAAAGCATCTTCTGCTGCTCGAACACGACGCGCCCATCCACAATCACGGCCGCGGCATTCGTGGCGGATTTGCCCGTGGATTCGCTCGGCCGGCCGACGTAGCCGACGATTGCAGGAAGAGGGACTTTCTGCGCCAAGCAGGCCAATTCGCGGAGATTGCGTTCGCGGAATGAGGGGCGCTCGAGCAAGTCTTGAGGCAAATAACCGCAGAGGCAGAGCTCGGAGAAGACAACCAAGTCGGCGTCGCGCTGGCGCGCCTTCTCAGCCATCTCGAGGATGCGCGTCGCGTTGCCGGCGAAGTCGCCGACGGTCGGATCGAGCTGTGCCAGAGCGATCTTCATCGCGCTTGAAGCTCCGGACGAAAATTCAGCGGCAAGAAAAGCAACGCGGGCCCACAGGGATGATTCCCGAGGCCCGCGTCAAAATGACTGTGTTCACAAGGAAGCGTCAGAGTCGCCGCTTTATACGCTGAACGAGCTTCCGCAGCCGCACGTGCTCTTCACGTTCGGGTTGTTGAATTTGAAGCCGGCGCCTTCGAGGGTCTCAATGTAGTCAATCGACACGCCTTCGAGGTACATCTCGCTCATCTGATCCACCAGGACTTTCAAGCCATCGAATTCGTATACATTGTCCGTGGGGTTCTCCTGGGTGTCGAACGCCATGTGATAGCTGAATCCCGAGCAGCCGCCGCCCACGACAGCAATGCGCAAAGCCGCCGGCACAGGGTCTTGCTGTCTCATAATCTCTTTGACCTTCGAGGTCGCAATCGGCGTAACCGTGATCATGATTTTGTATGCGCTCCTTGCCGGCACTCCGGCTTTGTTTCTATGGGCTCATTATATCAGATGCCGCAAACTAGTGTTCCGCCGCAAGCTGGTTCTGTTCGCAAACTGGACCCAACGCCGCGTGGGCCGAAATTCGTATTGATTCCGGAGATTGACAATGACGCGCCGCTTTGTAGAATGGATCTCGATATTTCGATTGAGGGCAACGCGTGGCCTACACACAGCCGACCATCGAAGAATACGTTGCGGGACAGGTTGTCAAAGATCTGCCTCGATCCGGCGGGACGACGACAAGGCGGAAGCGTAAGCCGCACATTCTCGCCGTCATCAACGAATGTTGCACGGGCTGCGCGGGTTCGCCCGCCTGCGTGGACTACTGCCCCGTCGAAGATTGCATGTTCTGGCAGGCGGATCCCGACCATCCGCCCATGGGCCGCATCATCGTCGACCCGCTGCTTTGCATCGGCTGCAAACTCTGCACCAGCAAGGGCCCCGACGGGGCCTTCCTCGAAGGGTGTCCCTGGGACGCGATTGACATGGTGCCACTGGCCGAATATGAAGCCAAAGAGGGCGTGCTTCCCTTCTAAGCTGTCGTTGCCAGAGCAATCAATCATTGGCCATTCTCCGGGCGGGAGTGCGCGTCCGCCGCTGCCTGCTGACGGAATGGGACGACCCGCAGGTGTGCAAGGCTTGCGATAGCCGGGCCAGTCCTCGTGGGTACCTCAGAAGATACTCCCCTCCTCCCCCCCGTGTTTTTATGTAAGTGCTGATTCCAAAGGGGTTGCGGCGAAAAAACACGTAAGTGCTGATTATAAAGGACTTGGCAACCGTTTATTTTCAACGAGATACGAAAAATGGAGCGGGAGTTTGTAAGTGCTGATTCTAAAGGGTTTATGGGCGCGCTAAGTCCTTTGCTGTGTATCAGTTTTGAGTTGCACAATAATCGTGCAATTGGAGGGGACGCGGGCGGCAAAATCACAACCGCAGCCGGGGGCGGATCGACGCGCATTAGCGGCCCCTCGGCCCGTCTCGAAAGTGCATCCGGGACGCAAACGTCGCGCCCCAAGAAGGCGTCCGGGATGTAAAAGGCATATCGTGCAAAGGCGTTCGGGTCGCAAGCATTGCGCGTTCCTGGTCGCGTGGGACCCTGGACTCGCGCTTTGGGCGCTCGCTCGCGATGCCCATCAATGGTCCGATAGGAGGACAGTTCGAAAAGTTGTTGCCAGCTCACACCATCAGATAGCACAACAGTATACTGATGTCAATAGTACTCGATGAGATAACTGGTTCGAAAGAGCGTTCGAAAGGCCTGCGCCTCTTACGCAGTACGCAAAGAGTGCGGTCTCCTCAAGACCTTCTTGATCATTAAGGGTGTGCCGGTCGCCGCTGATACTCCACTAGAAATAGCCCTAGCGGTAGTCAAAACGCTCTCAATGGCTATAATGGCCCGGGTTCCCGCATCGGTATTCCGTGAAATCGTGGAACGAGCCGATGTGGGAGAAAGGAAGGGCGAAATGCGGGGCAGAGTTTTCGCCGCTTGCGTCTTGGGCTGCTTGACTTTCATGGGCCTTTTGATGTCGCGGGGGGAGCTGCTCGGAAGCCAGACGAAGCCGCAGTCCGTCACCATCAAGGGGGTAATCACTAATCTGGCAGATGTAAAGGGATGGATTGCAAGCGATACGTACCTCCAATTGGCGCTCCTTGGACCAGGCGGTACGTATGGGTTCCACACTGATGACAGGGGCCGCTTCTCCATCGACTCGAACCTACCGAGAAGTTCCATGCCCAAGACGGGGCCAAAAGCGGCCTTCTCCTTCGAGTGCAAAGGGCTCGAAGATGGCACGTACGTGGTGGCAGTTCAATTGATGGATGTAAACGATTCTGTCATCCTCGAGAAGGATGGGCGCCCCCTGCTGATTCAGGTCTCGAAAGACACGGGGCCGACAATCGACGTGGGTGAAGTCAAAATACCGGTTCCACGCTAAGGTCTGCGCGCGTTTGGGATCGTTTTGGCGTTCCGGGAACTGCGTGTAACGGTCCGTCCCAAAGCGCGACGGACCCGAAACTAGCCGCATTTCCGGCTTAGCATCCTGCAGCGCGCGGGCGTGCGCGTGGTGGCTGGGCTGTTTCCCAAGGTGACCGTCATTGGCCGCTCTTCGGTGCTGGCTGCGGCGGGGAGGACGGAGGAAGGTCGGTGTTGATCTCTATTGTCACGGGGGCGCTTCCGGCGCTGGGCACGCGCACAGTCAGAAGCTCTCCCGCGGCTGTGGTGCTTATCCCTAATAAAGTCCCGCTCGGATGCACGTATCCCTCCATGTATCCGTTGAGGACGA
>DASPOJ010000181.1:0-11386 GCA_035626055.1 Candidatus Methylomirabilota bacterium
GGTCCAAAGCAATTTGTCGAAGGAAGTGAGTTGCGGCGAACCGAAGATGGGGATCGCGAGGTCCATGAAATCCGGATGCGCGACGGCCCATTCGAACGTCTGCATCCCGCCCATCGAAATTCCCATCACCGCGTGCAGATGCGGGATGTGCAGAACTACGGCGACCAGGCGATACTCGGCCTCGACCATGTCCCGAATCGTGAATCGGGGAAACTTCATCAATTCTTGCGCGGAGCTATTCGAGGGCGAGGAGGAAACTCCATCGCCGATGGCATCCACGAGGATGAGGAAGTATTTGCTCGTGTCCACCACGTTGTCCGGGCCGGCGAACGGGAGAAGATCGTGCGTGGTGCCGCCGAGCCACGTGGGCCAAAGAATCGCGTTAGATTTCGCGGCGTTGAGCGTTCCGAGTGTGCGATAGCCGATGCGGAAATCGCGCACGACGCCACCGCTGTGCAATTTGAAATCGCCGAAGCTGGCGAATTGTTGCGCGCCGGTCTCAGGCGTCGTGGGCTCCCCCGGCGCTTGCGGCGCTTGCGCGCCCGCGGGGAAACCGCATACGAGTATGAAGAGCAAAACGGCGGCGAGCGCGGTAAGACGAATCGCTTTCTTCATTGAGCTATTGTACTCCGCATCGTTCAATTGCGTGTCTGGCTATGTGCTTGACCGTGAGGCATTTTTAAGCTATACGGTGCGTCCTGTAAATATATGACAACATACCTACAAGATATAGTGAGCTTCATTCAGTGGGTTGCTCACCAGTGGGCGCAGGCGATCTCCGCGCCGAGAAGCGAGTTGCAGCCCCGATTCATGCCAGACGCCGCTCTCATCGCCGCCGGATTGCAGTTTTATCTGGTCATGCTCGCGATCTCGCTCTTTTTTTATCTGGCTCTGGCGCTCGGGCATGCTAGCGAGTTCGGCGCCAAGGTGCGGTTTGGCGCCAACGCCGTATCAAACCTTCTATTCACCGCGGCAATCGCTTTGGTGTGGCACCTCCCATTTCATTGGCTCGGAGGAAAAAGCAGTTTGGGCGGTACATTTCTCGCAATGGCCTACGGAAGCGCCCCTTATATGCCGATCAACAGCCTCTTTGCCATGATGATGATTGCCGGCCTCCCCGAGCACTTCCGGCAACGAGCGATCAATCCAGCCACGGCCACCGCGGCCATTCAGGAAGGACTTGCCGACCCCGCTTCTTCCAAGGGCACAGTGTATTCGGGATGCTTATTCACCTATCTCGGATTATTCGTGTCCCTCGTTGTGACGTTGCGGTGCATGACCTACGTGCAAGACATCGGGGGCCTGAGACTTTTCACCGCGATTGTGCTATCGCTGATCGTGGCTTTCCCGGTCTACCTCTTTCAACAGAAAATTACTGGGCTTCTGGTACCGTCCGAGTAATCCCTCAGACGCATCTCGACCTCCTGGTTCGAATAATCGTTGGCGCGCCCAATTTGGAAGGGCTGCCCGGGAAGGGCGGGCTAGACCAGGCGGGGCGAAGAGTTGCGGCGGGGATGGCGGGCTATGTTCTGGCCGATTTTGTTGCGGTCGCCGGTGGAGCGGCGCGGCTCGTACATGTCCAGCGCTTCCACGGCTTCGATCACGCTCCGATAGATGCATCGCTTCGACGGCGAGCGAAGCGGATATTCGCGTCCGGCGATATTCGCTGCGCAGCGGCGGCAGACGGATCGCCCGCGCTTTTCCACGGAAGCGCGGTTCGCGCACAGCGCAAAATTGAAGCATGGCGGCGGGCTGAGCGGCTTGGTCGCGTTTGATTCGGGCGCCTTCCGGGTCCCTTCCCTTTGTATTCTTATCTGCGGCATTGCGGGAACCACTCTTATGTTTCGGAGGAGGCTCGCGGAGGATCGAACATGAAGTCAAAAGAGCCGGTTCATTCTTCAGAATGACGGCCAATCTGTTTGCCGGCGAAGGACCGCACGCTGCCTCTAGCGCTTCGCGGCCAGGACTGCTGCTGCGCCGACGCCGACCCCGATTGCCAGCCACTTCGCGTTGCGGCGGACGCGCGTCCAGAATTTGCCGCCTTTCGCGGCGGTGATTGCGGCGTCGCGTTGCGCCGTGAGCGCCGTGATTTGCGTTTGCTCATCGGCGAGATCCTTGCGCGCGGCGTCGCGATCGGCTGCAGTGGCGCGGCAATCCTCGATGTAATCGTAAAGCGGCTTCAGATCCTGCTGCGGAAGTGTCGCCGTCGCAGGAGGCATCGCGGCCGTGGCGCCCGCGGGTTGGGGCGCGGAGGGCAACGACGCATTGTTTGCGCCCGGCGCCGCTGCCTGATTCGCGACCGGTGCGCCGGGGGCATTTGAATTTGCCTGCCTGCCGGCGGGCATGGCAGCCGGCGGCACGGACAGCGTGATCGGCGCGGGCAGAGGCGGTAGCGCCTGCAGGATCGCGGCGGCGGCTTGTTGCGGAGTCTGCACGCGCTGCTTGAGATCCGCGATTTGAGCGAGTTGCTGCGAAAGCTGCGCGTCGGTCTGCTTTTCGTGCGACGCGGCCGAAGCAATTTGCTGCTGCGCGGCCGCGAGCGTCGCTTGCAGCTTCGCCGCGTCGGCGCGCGACTTGAGCCACGAGTGCACGAAGAGCGCGCCCGTGGCTAAGACAATTACGATGGCGCCTTCGCGCCAATACTTTGCGCACGCGCGTAGCAGACTTGCCAGTAGTGTGAGCATGTTCCGTCCTCAAGCGACTGCATACTGTGCGACGCGCGCCAGCACTTGCGCCGGATACGACTTGTTCGCGCCGCCGTTCCAAAGGAGAAGCGCGCGTTGGGTGTCTCCGCTCGCCGCGGCGAGTTTCGCTTTTAGCACGCGGCAGCCGTATTCGAGGCCCATTGCGGGATCGCAGAGCTGCGGAATCGGAGTGGCCTCCGGCAAACCCTGCTCGCGCGCGACTTGTCCCATCACTTGCATCAATCCCCAGGACATCGCGCGCGTGTAGGCTTCCGTGGCGCCGATCTTCCCTGCCGTGTACAGCGGCGCGACGTAGCGCGAGAGAAATCCCGGCTCGTAGCGCACGGCCCACGTGTTCCACGCGGACTCCTGCTCGGCCACGGCGCAGACGAGCGCCGCGTCGAGTCCATGCGCGGCCGCGGCGGACCGGGCCAGCGCAACGAGTTGTGGAGGTGCGACCATGTCGGTTGCGCCCTGCGCGGCGCGAATTAGTGCACCCCGCCGTCAGCGCTCGCGGCGGTCCTTACCCTCAATTTCCACAAACCGAACCGCCGGCGGCTCGGCAATCTCAATGCCGAGGTGCGCAGCGAGTTGCCGCAACGCATGATAGATGTGCGGGAGATGGTTCATTGCCATGTCGCGCACGAACGCGCGGTTGATTTCGTCGTCACGCGCGATGCGATGCAGCCAGCGCAAGACAAGAATCAATTGCACCGTGGCGGAAAGGGCGAGTACCAGCCAATACGGATTCATGGGAAGCCTGGTTTCGACTCTGAAGATCGCGGCTCGAAGCCGCCGCTACGACTGCATGGTTGCTCTGTCAGCTGCTGAAGCCGGCGCCGAGCGAGATTCCGCCGGGGCCAAAGCCGAGTTTGAAACTATTGGTCGGGGCGGAGGCGCGCTGCAACACGCTGAGCAGATCCGAGGGGATGCCCATCGCGCGGCCGAGCAGCGAGGAATCCGTGCCGTAAACTCCGGACAAGCCCTGCAGCGCGGCGAGCTGGTCCGATTGTGCCTTGTTCGCGAAGGCGATCTGCGCCTGTTGTGCGGTGCTTGCGGCGCTGGTGCCGTATTGCCGCGCGAGCTGATCGAGCAGGTCATTATACCCGGCGGCGTTTTTCGTGCGCGCGGCGCGGTTGGCGGCATTGTTCTGCAGCGCGTTGAAGGCGCTGCCCAGCGCGCCCAGGGATTGTCCGAGGATCGCGGCCTGCTGCGCGGAAGTGTAGCCGGGGTTCGCGAGCAAGTTTTGATACGCGGGGGTGAGCTGGTTGTAGAGCGCCTGATTCTGATTGAAGAGCTGCTGGTTCTGCGCGTTTTGCTGCGCGAGCTGCGCATTCGTCGCGTTGATCGCTTGCTGTTGTGCGCCGCGTGCCATGGGAATCCTCCTGAAATTAAATGTTACCCGCCACTGTCGTCTTGCCGAAGCCCGAGCCGCCGGCTTGACCGCTCGCCGTGCCGCTGCCGGACGAAGTTTGTAGCGGCGGTCCCGCGGCGCCTCCGCCCACGACAGCCGTGGGCGGCGCGCCGTACGCAACCGGCGCCGACGGCTGGCTGCCGAGATATTGCGAATAGGCGCGCCAGTAGAGCGTCTGGTTGCCGAGCGAAACGCGCAAATTGCGCGAGCTGCCTAGAAAATAAACGTGCGGTGCGGTGAAGTCGGGCGAAGTGTCGGACTCGGCGAAATAGTAGATGCCGCGATGCACGGCGGAATTGTCCGTGATCGCGAGGTCGAAAATGCCGTCCGCGGCGACGACGGTAATTCCGCCGATCGGATCGGGCACGGCGATGCTGCCGGATGGGTCCACACCGGTGGCGCGTCCGATCGAGTTCACGGCCGACACCAGATGCTTGATCGCTTCGTACGTGTAAGGCGATTCATTCTTGATGCTCGCGAGTTGAGGCAGAGTCAGCATAAATGGTCGTGGCTAGTGGCGAGTGGCTAGTGACTAGCGCGGGACACGGTCGCGTCGCCTACGTGCGCGTGTTTCGGTGCCACAGGCCCCTTGCCCCTGCGCCCTTCCGCGGCACGGCGAACCGTACCCAAGCGGATGGAGCTGAGCTACCACGCTCTATAAATGGATTTGTGTTGCATTCGTTGCTCGCCGATCGCTTGCCTCGACAAAGTCTGCCGCAGGCGGACGAAGGCGGGCCACTCATCACTCATCACTCGTCACTATTCTTTGACGCTGCGGCAATAGCACGGCCAGGGATCGCGCCGCCAGCCGAGTCGCGCGAGCCGGCGTCCGAAAGCGCGCGCGACGCGCGGCGGAAGAAACGCCTGCGCGTCGTCGAGGCCGCGGGCGGCCGCATCGCGTCGCACGGCCTCGTGCATCGTAAGCAGACGCTGCCAGCGTTCCTGCGGCGTCGCGGCGACCGGGTCGTGCAGCAAAAACGCCTCGGCGGTGAGGCGCAGTAGCGCCGCCATCGATATCTCGCCCGAATCTTCCTCCAGCACGAGCTTCGTGATCAGCAGCGGACTATCTAGATCCGGAAACGGGTAGCCGAATCCCTGCGCCGCGTGCAGACGCTTCAAAGCGTCCAGATCGGCCGGCGTGTACTCGCGAATGCGCATTGCGAGTGCGGAAAAGCGATCAAAACGTTGGTGCCCAGCGAGCCTTGAGGAGGTTCAGCAATGCGCCGCGGGACTCGCGAAGCGAAACGGGACCGCAACCGGCATCGCAAAGGAGTTACGCGGCCGGGCCTGGCTCTTGGCCGGGACCCATCCGAGCTCGCGCAGGGCCTGATCGAGAGTTCCCCGTTCGAGGCAGCTACTCAGGAACAACTCCGAAGCTTCCTGCAAGTTCTGCTTTGCCTCGCGTTCGGTGCGGCCCTGGGTCGTGATGTCAAGCGGCGGGCAACAAGCAATGTACCAGTCATCGCGGCGCTTAACTGTTCCGAAAACCTCGAGCCAGATTTGGAGACCGTTGGACATTGGAAAGAAGGGCTAGGCTGAGTGCCCGCCTCACGCAATGTTAACATAGCTCCGGACCCACAGCCGAAGTTGCAGACTGCCGGGTAGTGGTGCAGTTTGAGATTTCGTGGAGTTGCTGGCCTGGGGGCGGACATGCCATACTGGCTGCGTGAAAAAGTCGAAAAAGAAGACCAAGAAAAAACCCCGGAAGCCGCGCGGGCGGGAAGATGCCGGCCAAGCTGCATTTCGTGTCGTGCAGGAGACTGTCAAAAGAAGCGAGAATTGAATCGTGTCTACTGCCTGAGTCGCGGTCTAGATAGAAACTGCACAGTCTCCCCGTAGAGTGGGCCATTTACAGCATCTCTGGTTGGATGCTTCACATCCACAAGTGGCCCTAATTTGCTAGTCCATTCGCCTGATTCCAGCTGACGCGCAGCATGAGCTGGAATCAGCAAACCGTGAACGCGCTTTGCATACAACGCGATCTTCTCAGTACCCTTTTCCAATTTGTCATTGGCGCAGATAGTGAATCCCTGCGTGCCGAGAGCCTCAACAAACGCATCAACGCTAAGCTCTCGGCGGATTCCCTTCGGCCAATAAGCAACTCCTGCCATTGAGAACGGCCACCACCAATTTTCCATATCTCCAACGGCCCACGCGATGCAGTTATAGACATTGCTCTTTGGGCTTGTGACTGCAGAATTATTCGTGGTGAGGTAGGGCAATTCCAGGGGCGACCAGTCAGCAGACCAATCACCAGATATAGCCATTGGCTGCGGCCCACCTGAGCCAAGTCTTGGCCATCTTTCGGAGATTCCCTTCTTCCTCTTCTGAAACTGGATTGGTTCCGCTAAGGACTTGTAAAGCCCAAAACCAGTGATCTGGATTGTCCCCCTCTGATTCCAGTTGGGCTAAAATCAGTTCAATCACTTTCGGCCCCATACCGACAATCTTCTGGTATGCAGGACAAAGCACCATGTCTGTTATCGATGATGTGGCGCCGCGCTCCCTATGCCATTCTGATACTAAAGATGCAAAGGCGGCGGCCTGGTCGATGAGAATTTCTTCTGGAGAAAACAATTCGACCTGAAAAGGAACAAAACCATACACGCAGTCCAATAGATACTTCGGCTCCGCAGGCTCTGGGGCTTGCAGTTGTGGCGACCACCACAAATCAATAGGTACAGGCGTTTGAGTGATTGAGCAGCCAGATTTTGTTTGCTCTGTCAGCAGCATATTATTGGACCTTACCTCCAGTACCTCCAGAGCGCAAGTGGTCCGGCACACTACCAATCACCATCGTTGAACCGCCTTGTATGACATAAACGGGATTTCCCTGGGGATCATATTTCCCATCTAGGCGCAGAATATTGGTGATGAGCGGTTTTACACGCAGCACCGTACCGTCGTCAAGTTTAAGCTCGGTCCATCGTTCTACAGATTCTGTAAGTGGCACAGGCGTTCCTTCGACGAGGCCCATGTTCGGAATGTTGATCTTCACCTTCAGGGCCGCCATTGATTCACCTCCCGCCCTTGGGTTTGGATGACAGCCTTGCCCTCTCCCATCTTGCCATAACTGCGTTTCTGGCGCTTGCGCTGCGTTCCCCGGGCGTCATATTAGCTGCCCGAGCGACTCCACCCTTGAGTCCGCCCTTTCGACCCAGGGCGACAGCATAGGGATTCTTGCGCTTCCGCGCCACCTTTTTCTTTGTCCTCTTCATGCAATCAGTATACGTGACCGCTCAGGAAAAGTCAAGAAGACAGTTCTTGACATATACGTGAGCGGTTACGTATAATGTCGCCAGAAAGCGAAAGACACAATGAACACGCTTAACCGCACAAAGCAAGCCCAGGTGATTGCGGCGCTAGTGGAAGAAACCTCAATCAACGCGACGGTGAGAATGGCGGGTGTGGCGAAGCATACCATTCTGAAACTGATTGCCGATTTGGGGCCAGGTTCGCCGAGTACCAGGACAAGATTTTCCGCAATCTCTCCTGCAACCGGATTCAGTGCGGTGAGATTTGGCAATTCTGCTACGCGAAGGAAAACAATGTACCCGAAGAAAAGAAGCGCACGTTCGGCTTCGGAAATGTCTGGACGTGGGTTGTGATTGACGCGCAGACAAAATTGGTGCCTTGCTTCCACTTAGGAAATCGGGACGCTGCTAGCGCCCGCGCATTCATCGAAGATTTGGCCTTCCGGCTCGCTAACCGTATCCAGCTAACGACAGATGGTCTGCGAGTTTACTTGGACGCGGTTGAGGGCGCGTTCGGTTCTGAGATCGACTATGTGATGCTGGTGAAAATTTATGGAGCGGACGCGTCGGACGATGCAAAGTACAGCCCCGCAGAATGCATTGACTGCCAACTAGTCCCAGTCATGGGCTCTCCGAACCCGGCGCACATTTCAACCAGTTACGTTGAGCGGCAGAATCTCACGATGCGGATGTCCATGCGTCAATTCACGCGGTTGACAAACGGATTCTCGAAGAAGATTGAAGATCACTTCTTTGCACTGGCAATTCACTATATGCACTACAACTTCTGCCGCGTGCACAAGACGCTGCGCGTCACGCCCGCGATGGAGGCCGGAATTGCTGATCACATTTGGTCTATCGAAGAAATGATTGGCATTCTGGATTCCAAACCCGAGAGTGTTAATGCCGCCTAGAGTTCAAACTGCACCACTACCGACTGCCAATCAACAGGTTGCCCGAGCCGCGCCTCAATTCACTCCGCGGACCAGGGCCCACGGGTCGGGCGTGAGCGACGGGATAAATCGCTCGAGCCGGAACCACGAGCCGGGCGCATTCGTGCCGATTTGGAAGGCGACCCGCTCGCCGATCACGTTGATGGGCAACTCCAAGTCTTTCGGGCCCGGCGAATAGAGCGAGAGCGGCGGCAGCGCCGTGGGATACGCCTCGTTATCCACGAACGCGGAGAGATTCAGCGCGCCCGAGCCTTCGGCGTACACGGCCAAGTACGAAAACAGTTTGCGATGCGAGCGAACCTCGTACTGCTGCTCGAGATCGTTGCTCAGGAAGAAAAATGTCGTGTAATAGGAATTGACGGCCGCGCCGTCGTCCGAATATTGCGTGTCCGACAATTCGTAAATCTTGCCGTTCCCGGCCCCATTGACGACGCCGTTGCCGACGAAGAACTGCGCCGTGCCGTCGGAGCGCTCCGCAAGCGTGGCGCAATTCGCGACGATGTTCCACGGGCACCAGCGGCGCGAGCGGCCCGCCGCAAACAATTTGCCGCTGTACGTCGAAAAGTGATACGGCCCGAGCGATTCGATTTCGCCGGACGTGAAGCAGCTCCGATAATCCAGCGTGAGCACGCGCGACGGCGTCGTGGCCGCGCCCATGGGCACGCCGCACAGGATGCGCCGATTGCGCGTATCCACGCGCACCCAGATCGTGTGGCCGTAATCCCAATTGATGCTGTCCCAGAGCGGCTGAATCTCCTGCGAGATTTTCACGGGCTCGCTGCCGTCGTAGATGTAAAGCCCCTGCCGCGAGGCGATCACGGCCCAGTCCTCGCCGACGTCCACGCCGTTCACCGACGGCGTTCCGACGACGCGCGAGATTTCGTTGACGGTCCACGCCGCGGGCTCGTTCACGCCGTCGTCCTGCGTGGAGTAAAGCGAGTGCTCTTTCACCAGGTACAAAATTCCGCGCAACTCAAACGCCGCGCGAACGCACGTACCGTCGCCCGGCGCGACTTCCAGCAGGCCGCTGACGCCGTCGTAGCTTTCCGGATTGCCCGCTTGCGCGCAGCGCACGACCCCGGTGTTGTACGGCTGCGCTGTGGGGAAGATCTCGATGTTGTCCACGACGAAGCCGTTGCCGGATGGGCCGGGCGTGCCGTCCGCATAAACGCGCAACACGAGATCGCTGGGAATCGTGGAGAGCGGCGCGGTGAGCGTGGCGATGAATTCCTGCCACGAACTCGTGACTTGCGCCGCGCTCACTTGCAGGCCCGTGGTGTTGATTCCGCCCGTGGCGCTATAGAGATGAATGTGCAGCGTGCCCGCGGTGGGCGCGCCATAGGCCTTCACGCGCGCGCGCACGGAATATGACGTGAAATTCGCGATGCGCGGCACGCCGTTGCTGTCGGCCACGGCGGATTGCGTGATGAGCCCGCGCGTCGCCGTGGCGCCGTCGCCGATCACATCGTACGCCCCGCCCCACACGCCGAAATCTCGCTGGCCGCCGGCGAAAAATGTCGCGTCAGGCGTCCAGCCGAGCGGCGCGCCGCTGGTAACATCGAATCCGCCATCGAATGTGAGATTCTGCCAATTGTTTTGTTTGTTGCGCTCGCCCCACCAGAATAGGCGATCGGCGTACCCTATCACGCCCGCGGATTCGCCCAGCTCGACCAGATTGAAAAGAGGATCAGCCAGCGTTCCGGCCAGCAAATCGGAATCGGAGAAATCCAGTTCCCACGTGGTCGTTGTCGTGTCGTTGATCTGCATTTGCGGCGAACCGTCGGTGCCCGTCGTGTAATAGAACGACGCGCCGCCCGCCGCCGTAAACATCAAAATGCGCGCGACGATATTCGACAGCGCCAGCGCCAACGGAATGTTCACTACCTGCGCGCGGCACCCTCCCGCCGAGGTCCACGAAATCGGCGGCGAAGGCCGCGTGATGTAGCCCTGCCGCGTCAGATACGCCACGGCCACCTGGTGAACGCCCGGCGTGAGCGAGCCCAGCGGATTCGCCGTTCCGCCGGTCCCCGTTTCATTCACGCCGCTTTGCGCGTAGGTCACCTTTGTCGAGCTGACGATGGACGCTACCGCGAACGTGCCATTGAGATCGGATGGAATACCAGCCGTGCCGCCCGTGCCGGCCTCGTTGCCGCCCTGCTGATAAAAAGTGAAAATCGTTTGCGTGCCATCCACGCTGAGCAACGTGAACGCGCCGTTGAAACTCGTGGTGCTTCCGGAGACACCCGCGACCAGAATCGTCGCCCCAGCCGCGAGCGCCAAGGCCGAGGAAGTTGTGAGGGTGACGACGCCGGTCTCCCGCGCAATGCTTGCGATCGCGATCGGCGCGGCGGTCGTGACGCCCGCGATCACGACTTGATCCGCGGGCAGAATCTGGTGCGGCGTCGCCGTCACGACCGTCACCACGTTCGACGCGCGCGAAATCGTGCTGATGTTTGCGATGACGTCCGACGCCGCCGCGCCCGATGGCCATCCGCCGACGCCGCATTGGCTGACGCGATCGAAATTTGTGCCGTCGTACTGCCGCGGCACGTCGAGGCCAAACTTGCCGTCGCCGAACGCCAGGTATTCGCGGCCGAAAAGCGTGGAAGACGCGCCGCGCGCGCCAGGAGCAATATTCGACGAGATGAGCGAGAGCGAGCCCGGCGTGGTTTCGCCCCAGAGCGATCCGTTGGAATCCAGTGCGAGCAGCGTCTCGGCGAGATTCGGGCCGGTGTACGTCTTCAAATAATTGATCGTGGGATTTCCTGCGATCGGCGAAAAAACGGAGAGCAAGCCGGGCCGCGTCTTCACAGCGCCGTTCAGGAACGCGACGTCCTGGCAATCAGGCGACACGCCGAACGGCAGGTCCGGCGGCGACATGTCCGTGACAATGCCGCCGAAAAGATCCAGTGGTACGTCCGTTGTTCCGAGTACGGTCATAAGTGTCCAATGGCGAGTGACGAGTGGCGAATCATGAGTCCGGCGTTAAACAATCGGCCCGTAGCCGCTGCGCGAGGAGTAGGGGCGTCGGCGGCGAATCGTGTTCTGCTCGCGCTGCACGGCTCGGGCGACCAAATCTTC
>DASPOJ010000182.1:0-15576 GCA_035626055.1 Candidatus Methylomirabilota bacterium
CGGTGTTGATCTCTATTGTCACGGGGGCGCTTCCGGCGCTGGGCACGCGCACAGTCAGAAGCTCTCCCGCGGCTGTGGTGCTTATCCCTAATAAAGTCCCGCTCGGATGCACGTATCCCTCCATGTATCCGTTGAGGACGACCATTTTGCCACCCACAATCGCCAGTGAGCCCTGCTTGACGAGAACGCTCCCAAACGACGAAAAGTTGTACTCGGCGGTGACACCACCAAACCAGGTCACCACCGTTCCGTTCAGTTCCGGCTTGATCACTCCGGACGGAATCTGGAAGACCACGTATTCTCCTGGCGCCACATTTGAGATTTTGACCTCGCCGCGGTCGTTGCTGACTCCCGTCAGGGCTGTGTCAATCGTACATACCCCTTCCTTGAAGAAATGATTCCCTTCGTCGATTTCCCCTGTCCCGACCTTCTTGGGCGCGAGGATGATTCTGAGGGATGGGACCGGCTTCTTCGATGCCGCGTCAATCAATACAGCGAGAAAATCGTGCTGCGACTGCCTTTGTTGCGCTGTGCAGGACCACGCAGCCAGCGCGCACAGCAGGAATGCCACGCCTGCAGAACTTCTTCTCCGCATGTCTCAATCTCCTTCCGATTCGGATCAAACGGGCCCACGCAAGAATCTGAAAGCCCCCAGCCGCTCGCTGCGGTTTGCGGCAGCAAAGGACAAGAGGGCCAAAGTGCTAAGAGTAAATCAAAAGCTCCTGGCGGAACGGAAGCCAATGTAGTCGGTACGGTCGCCCTGCCCACGGCTGTCGCGGGCAGCGTCCCAGAAGGCGCCAATGCCTTCGTTCCATGATCCGCCACGAATAACCCTGAAGTCGGGGAACGACCCGTTGCACGTAGGCGGCCCTTGGGGATCGACTTGCGTTTTCGCGTAGCAAGGCTCTAAACAATCCTGAACCCACTCCCACACGTTCCCCTGCATATCGTATAGCCCCCAGGCATTCGGCTTCTTCTGGCCCACCGGGTGCGTCATCTCGCCGGAGTTCCCCTTAAACCAGGCCACCTCGTCCGGGTTGGGGGCTATGTCCGCCGTCTGGCCACCCGCCTGGTAGCCATACTCCCACTCTGCCTCTGTGGGCAGCCGGTAGCGGGTATCCTTCTCCTCGGCGTTCAACTTCCGAAGAAACTCCTGCGCGTCATTCCATGTGACCATCTCCACCGGCCGGTTCGGCCTCTTGAAGTAACTGGGGTTGGTCCCCATCACCGCCTCCCACTGGGCCTGCGTCACTTCGGTGGTCTGCAAGTAATAGCCCCTGGTCAGCGTTACGTCGTGGATATATCCCTCCCCCCCGCAACGCATCTTGAACGAGCCGGGGTCGATCCAGACGAACTTCATGCCCACCGAATTGGTGAACTCCCGCGGCGGCTGCGGATTGCGCTGACCGCCCAGCGCCGCCACCATCGCACCCAATGCAATTACGAGCACCACAAATGTCTTGTGCATATTGCCTCCTTCAGCCGGCCGCTCGGTACGCGCACGGCAGGTAGCGCGGGGCTTCGTTTTCTGAGTGGGGGTCTCTCGCCAACACGCATCAGAAACTTCTCTTGTGCCAGAGTCTGAGGGGAGTTGCGGGGAGGAAACCCATTCCCCCGTTAGGGGCGCTGCCTAGGGAGGAGCCGAATTGCCGGCCCTGCTACTTCTTCCTGTTGTCCGAGGTTTCCCTTTTGACTTCCCGGCTGGCCGAGAAGATACACCCAGCCCTCGTCAAGATGCAATCAGCCAGGCAGGTTCTTTGAGGGCGGAGAGCTTTCGGTGGGACGCGTGGGGTCTTGCGCGGCGCGCTAGTCAACTGCGAGGCGACTCGTCAGCATCGGTGACGAGAAGAAAACAGCCGGGGAGATTGGCCTCCCCGGCTGTTTCGGTCCCTCTATGTGTCACGATTGGGGCGAGTCGCTGCCCTCGCCCGCCGAGTTGTTGGTTACCTCATGGGAACGGGAGATATGTCCACAGATCGTTGAGGTAACCCGGAGAAGTGTTCTGTGAGTTGTCATAGCCGGCACCGCCAAAGACCCAGACATAGCAGGCCCCACCGTTTCCTACAGCGCCAGTTACCGGACACGCTGGCGCGTCGGGCACCCAGATACCGGCTCCTCTGCGCGCGCCCACGACATTCTTCACGTAGGGGATGCCATTCGTCAGATATTGACCGTTCTGGTTGACGTCGTTTGAGCCTTTCCACCAGATCCACTGGCCAGTACTGTGCTGGTACTCCCAAATGTCGTTCAAGTATCCTTGCGGATGCGAGGTAATGGAGCCGTATCCCCATCCGCCGAAGAACCAGAGATTGTTGGAGGCATCGGTCCATCCCCCGGAGCCCCACCGCGATCCAGGGACGTTCGCTGCGGCCGGCAACGTCTGAGTGCCATACGTGCCGTTCTGATTGGCCAGGTTGCTGCCGGAAACCCAGGTCCATTGGCCGCCTGAGAATTCCCAAAGGTCGTTGAGCGTGTCGCCCAGGGGAGCGCCGCTACCCACTGAATCGAAACCAAAGCCGCCGAAGAGCCAAACCTTGCCGGAAGCATCAACCCAGAGGACAGCATTCTGCCGGCCGCCGGGGAAATTGCCCGCTGCCGGCGACCCTTGAGTGCCGTAGACGCCGTTCTTGTTGCCGACATTCGAGCCGGAAATCCAAGTCCAGGTCCGGCTGGCGATGTTGTATTCCCACAAGTCGTTGAGGAGCACGATAGTGCCCGTCGAATCAACGCCTTGACCACCAAAGAGCCAAACGTTGGCGCCGGCGGCATCGGTAAAGGTTGCGGCAGCCCAGCGTCCGCCGGGAATGTTTCCGGCTGCTGGCACATTCTGGGTGCCGTAGTTAGCTGGCGCGCCATTGTTGGTGGCGCTGCTACCGACGGACGAACCTCCCTGCCAAATCCACTCGCCAGTGAACGTGCCCGCGCCATTCGGGTCAAGGCCACCCGGGATCCACTCCCAGATATCGTTGAGCAGGGTGAAGTCCTCCGTCGAGGAGTCATATCCCTGACCGCCAAACATCCAGAGATTGCCGGAGCCATCGGTCCAAGTGGAACTGCCCCAGCGGGCGCCGGGGGTGCCGCCCGTGGAAGCGCCCAGAGTGCCGTAATAGCCCGAGGCGTCTTCGGATTCGAGCGGCGTAGTGTCATCCTGCCAGTAACCAGAAGTGTTTATGAACGTAGGGAGGTTGGCGGGGAGCCAACCGCCGATCGCCTGGTCGTAAACCCAGAGGTCGTTCAAGAGACCTGGAAGTGTCTCGCTGGTCGGAACGAGCGGATTGGGAAAAGGGTAGCCGTTTCCGCCAAAGAGCCATTTATTCCCTTGCGCGTCGGTCCATGTTGCCGGGAAGACTCTTCCGCCCGGAGTGCCAACATCGGGAGGGGCGATTTCGCCCGGGGGAAATAGCGGCGTAGTCACTGCAGCAAGGTTGTTGGCCGTGTTGGTAGACGAAATGTACCAGGAAATCCAGTTCCAATCATTGTGCTGACAATCCACAATGACGTCCGAGACGTTGCCGGTCGCGACGCCGGTATAGAAAAATTCGTTGCAGGGCTGGGGCTGGCTCGACGGGGGGAGGAAAACTTGAACGTTGTAAATGCCGCCGTAGGTAACCAGAGTGGGAAAAGTAAAGTTAGCGTCGCCGGTGACAAGGAGATTGTCGCCGCCATTGTCTTGCAATTCGAGGGTATCTCCGACACCCTGGATGAGGCCAACCACCGAACCACCGATCGTGAATTTAGGCTGGGAGCAAGAAAGCAAGACGTTGGTGACGTTTCCACTGATCGTGCCCGTGCCGTTGGAAACGGTGCAGGTCTGGGTAGGATTGGAGGGTTGGGTCAGCACGGTGACGGCGTAAGCAGTGCCGGGAACAAGCGGCGTCGCAAATGTAAAGCTCACGTTCCCTGTGCCGGATACGTGGAGATTGTCACCGCCATTGTCCTGCAAGACGAGGCCCGAGCCGTCCAGCCCAGTAATTGATCCGCCGACAGTAAAGATATCGCCGCAAACGATTTCAACGTTGGTCACGTTCGCGGTAGTGGTCCCCGTCCCGTTGGTCACACTGCATGTCTGCGTGGGATTGGTGGGCTGCGTCAGCACCGTGACAAGGTAGCCGCTGGCCACGGCGGTAGCGAAGGTGAAGGGGCCGTTGGCGTTGATTGTGAGATTGTCCTTGCCGTTATCCTGAAGAACGAGGCCGGTTCCCGTCAGACCGAGTACGTTGCCCCCGATAGTGTAGGGGCCGGAACTGCTGGAACTTGAGGGTTGTGAGCGCCAGTTGAATCCTGTTGCACAACCACCTAGCAGCATTGCGGCGACAACCACAGCGGCGAAGCAAGTCCAACTGCTGGTCCGCACGCCAATGGGCTCGTAAGAGGATTTGGTTACTACGCTATGGGGCCACATAGTTGCCTTTCTAAACCGTTAATCTCTCGCAGACGGGACCTGCAGAAATCTTACGGCTCATGGACCTTAAGCGAATAGGACAGATTCAAATGTCTGTGCCAGAGTGTGCAACAGCGCCCGGAGCAGAGGCGCCCTAGTGCTGGCCGCGTGAGGAGATGGCCTGAGCTGTGATTTTGGCCTGCTGCTGGACTTGCGGCGGGAAACCGGGCGAGCCGCGGGCGAATGATTCCACGGCCGGGAGATCGTCTGCGCGGCCGATGAAATAGAGGCCGCGCAAAGCCTCCCAGACCATATCGCTGCTGGGATCGAGCACGGCAATGGGCTGGCCGGCCAAGACCGTCGCCCCATCGGCGACGAGCCAGCGATCCAGAGTGCCGGGCACTTGCGAGCGGACTTCGGTCTTGTGATTCCCTTCCGCGATACGGCCCACCATCGTGCCGGTGTTGACGCTCTCGCCGGGCTTTAGCCGTGTGGCGATTGTGCCGCTTGAAGGCGCAAACAGTGTGTAAGGCGAGAGCATGCTCACGATTTCATCGTGGCCCGCAACATCCGAGAAGCGCACGAGGCCAAGCGCCGCGTTACGGCGAACCATCGGATTCGCGTCGCCCAGCAGCGTGAGGAGCGCCTGATGGAACGCGGGCTCGGAATTGTCCTGTCCCATGACCCAGGCGGCCGTGAGGCGCAGCTCATCGCCGCCATGCGCCGCGACGCGAATGACTTCGGGATACCACTGACGCGCCGATGCGCGTACCGCGGGGTCGGGGCTTTCGATGCGCTGCTCGATTTGGGCGAGGGCATGCTGAGCGTTGCGCGGGTGGTCACGGTCGTCGAGGAATTTTGTGATTTGCGCGTCGTCGAGCGGGCGGCCGAACCAGGTGGCTCGCCAGAAAAGAAACGGCATCAGCACAAACAGCAGCGCGAGGCCGAGTACGGCATACAGCCAGGGACGTCTGCTTCTTGACGGTGGCCCAGCGGTGCGAGGAGCGGAACCATTCGCGCCATTCTTCAGGGCGGAACCGGCACCGGGTTGCGGAGGATCAGGCATCAGGCGTGCGGAGCGTAAATCTGGTAGAGCAGAAAATAGACGATGACGCCGGTGAACGAAACGTAGAGCCAGATAGGCAGGGTGCGGCGGGCAATCGCTTTGTGCCGGTCAAAGCGGTGCCGGAGCGCCCGAATCACTGTGACGATTACAAGCGGCACGATTGCGATCGCGAGAATCGTGTGCGAAATGAGAATCGTGAAATACACGGGGCGGATGACGCCCTGGCCAGTGAAGCGAATTACGCCGTGCCGCGCGTGGTATACAACGTAATTCACCAGAAAAATCGCCGAACAGCCGACCGCAGAAAGCATGGCCGTCTTGTGCGCGAAAACGCGGCCGCGGCGGATCATGGCGTACCCGAAGAGGAGCAAGACGCCGCTGGCGGCGTTGAGAACGGCGTTCCAGGCTGGGGGAGAGAACAAGTGCAAAATCCTTCTGGACTGAGAGAAAGAGTCTACTTCCCTTGCGCGGCGGCGTTATCGCCGGAGGAAACGGAACGCCGCGGCAGCCATCCGGCGTCTTTCAAGAACCAAATGAACATCAAAGTAAAAATACCCGCCATCATCAGGCAGACGGCCAGCAGCAACAGCCCATCAAGCGAATCGAATACATGGGTGACGAACGCGGAGACGATGCCGAGCAGCGAAAGCACCACCAGCGCGGCACACATGGCGAGAAGCACGAAAGTTCCCTTCTTGTCATTCATCGCGTGACCCCAGGGGCATAACCTGAACTGCCATCGCTGGCTGTTAACGCGGAATCTTGTCCCACCAAAGCAGTCCGAGCAGCAACGGCAAGTGCAGCACCGTGGCGTGCATCAACCACTTCGCGCGAACGTTCGTCTTCGACGATTGGGCCCAGAGACAAACTCCGATAAGCAACAATCCCAGAACGACTGCGCCGAAGAAGTAGCGAACGTCCGCCAGGCCGGTTACCGCGGGCAACAAGCTGACCGGGATCAGGACCGCGGCCGTCAAGAGTATTTGGCGGAAAGTGCGGCGGCCCGAATGGTCCACCACGGGCAGCATCTTGATTCCGGCGCGGGCGTAGTCTTCGCGATACATCCAGGCGATGGATTGAAAATGCGGGAACTGCCACAAGAACAGAATCGCGAAGAGAATCCACGCATTGACATCGAGATGTCCGCGCGCCGCAGCCCAGCCAATCAGCGGCGGCGCGGCTCCCGGAAACGCGCCGACCATCGTGGCTAGGGTCGTGCGCGGCTTGAGCGGCGTGTAAATCAGCAGATAGCTCGCCGAGGCGGAAACAGCTACCAGCGTGGCGAGCACGTTGGTGGCGAGCCCCAGATAAAGTGTTCCGGCCAGGATGAGGCCTCCCCCGAAGGCCAAAACCTGGAGCGGCTTCAGGACGCCGCTCGGCAGTGGACGCGATGCCGTGCGCCGCATGCGAGCATCGGACTCACGCTCGAGATAGTGGTTCATGGCCGAAGTGCCGGCCGCGACGAGCGTTGTGCCGAAAACGGCGTGCAGCATGCGCAGCCAATCGAGCGGGCCGCGCGCCGCAAGAGCATAACCGGAAAGCGTAGTAAGGACGACAAGAAAAGAGACGTCCGGCTTCGTCAGTGCGAGGTACGCCATCGAGCGCGTTTGCGCGGGGACCGCAACGACCTGCGCGCTGCTCATGCGGTCTGCTCGCTTCCCTGCCGGCTCCCGGCGGGTCCAGCCGCCCCGCCGCCCGCGAGCGCGACGCTTGCCACGGGCCTCAGGAGACGACGACAAACGAGCGCGGTGATAACCGTGGTTGCGAGCACCAGCGCGCCCGTGACGGTGTGAATCACGGTGAGAGCGACGGTGATGCCGATGGGCTGCGGAAACTCGGCGGCATACACGCGCGACCACCAGGCCGCGCCGCCAAGCAGGAGTTGCAAACCGATCAGGACGTGCAGCGCGAGGGCGCAACTCCGGAAAACGCGCACGCTGCCGAATTGGCGCTTGAGTTTGCCGGCGAGCGAAAAGACCAGGAGCGCGACGACCACGGCGCCGATCAAATGCGGAATGATGCCGAAGGCTTTGTGCCGGAACGCCGCGCCAAGAATCAATTGCAGGAAGACGGCGACGATCGTCGCCTGCGCGTGCGTTTCGATGCGGGAGCTCCCCGCGGACTCGACAACCGGCAGATCCGATTGCCACCACCGGCCGGTGAATATCGCGAGGGACACGGTAAGGCAGAAGAAAATCTGCGCGAGTGTCGCGTGGGCCGCGGAAACGGCCGAAGGTTGGAAAAAAAGCACGGTCAGTCCGCCGAGCAGACCTTGCGCCACGACAGCGGACAGGGCGGCCACGCCAAACCAGCGGACCCAGCGCCGCGGCTCGCGCACCTCCAGCCAAATTGCGAGTACAAGGGTCAGCAGGCCCACGGCAGCGGCGATGACGCGATGACTGAATTCGTAGACGATGCCTCCGACCATCGGCGGGTGCAGCCCGCCGTAAGCCAGGGGCCAATCGGGAATCGAAAGGCCGGCGTCGTTCGATGTGACCAGCGCGCCCGCAATCAGCAAGAGAAACGTGCTGCACGCCGTGAACACGGCGAAGCGATGGAGCGCGGCGTTAGGATGCGTGGTCATGATTCAAGTTTGACCGTCAAGAATACACCGTCCAGGCGCAGAGGTGTGCCGCAAATTGCAAAAGGCAAGCCGGGGCGCAGATCACCGTTCGCGCCCCGCCGCAACTTCCCTTCCATAAGCTTAGCCCGGCGTGACTCAGTCGCCGCCGGCGCTCGCGTTGAAGACGAAGTTGACCGTCTTCGACTCCTTGGGACCGATCGTCACAGTTTGCGGGGCGCTCGGACCGTATTGCTCGTGCCACGCGACGACCGTGTAGGTGCCCGGCGGCAAATTCTTCAGGTCAAACGCGCCGTCCTTGCCCGTGACTTGGAAATATGGGTTGTCGAACACGCCGATGTAGGCCTTCATCCACGGATGGACGTTGCACTTCACTGGGATGGCGACTTCGGGCCGCGCGAAGGTCTTATCGATCGGAGCGGCCCCCGGGGGCTGCGATTCGTTCCATTCGCGGTTGGCTTGCGGCTCGGGATGGATATTGTGGGTCGTAGGGTCGCTGTTCACGACTTCGAGGGTCTGGCCGGACTGCAGAGCCAAGACGTGCGGATAATATTGACAACCCTTCTGCTCGATCGTGGCGGGGGACGACGGTGGGGTGAACGAATAGCCATCGAGGCCGGACGATACGTAAACGATGACATTAGCCAGCCCGCCCTTGTCGCCGGTGACCACGTTCTCGGTGAGCACGGGCGTCGTGTGCTGGCTGGCGCAGGCTGATTCTTGCGACATATTGATGGCCTTCATTTTGGGCGCGGCGCCGTTGAGCGTCACCGTGCCTGTGAGTTCGCCGGCGGTCGAGGGATCAACGGTCTTTCCAGCCGCCGCTGGTGCGGGCGTCCCGCTTTCCGATTCTTCGGGCTTCTTGCCGCAACCTGTCGTTGTGACCACGAGTGTTGCCGCGAGTAGAAAAGACAACTTGTATTTGCGATTCATGACGAGCTGCTTCCTCCTGTCTTCGGTTCTCACATCTGCGATTCGAGGTGAAACATGATTCCTGGCCCGGGGCAACATCACTTGCCGGGCCCTCCGCCTCCGGAGCGGCCTGTGAGCATTCTCTGTTCCTCCGGCGTCAATTCAAACATATATCGCACCAGCAAGTCGGCGTGATCGCCCTGGTAGGATTTCATAGCGGGCGGCAGCGGGCCCGAAAAGACCCAGCGATCACCCTCCTTGCGGAACAGGCCGGAAGGCATTGCGGTCCCGGGAGCAATCAACGCGGGATCCGTGATCCAGCGTTCGGTCCACGGCGGGCGCAAGCGGTCCTTGGCCAGCAGGAAATTCGGAGCGGTAGCCGTCTTATCGTGCGCGGGGATGCCGGTCATGTGGCATTTCAAACACGGCGCGGCCTTGCTCGTGAAGAGATCGCGCGCCATGCCGATTTCCGCGGTCGTGAGAGGTTCAAGCTTCTGCGGAATGAACGGCTCGGGCTGGCTCGAAACGGCTTCGAAGAATTGCACCAGCGTGCGGATCTCGTCATCGGAGAAATAGAACGTCGGCATGCGGACCTGCAGATACGAGCGCACGCCATTGCGATCCGTGTCCGTGGTGCTCAGTGAGGGATTGGCGAGAAAACTCTTGAGCCATTCCGGATTGACGCGCGCGCCTTCGCTGGTGAGCATCGGCGGGAGATTGGCCTTGTTCTCGGCCCGATACATCGGCAGCGTCATCAGAACGGAGCTCTGCCCGACGTCGATCTGATGGCAGCCCATGCAGTTGTACTTCGTGATGAGCCACCAGCCTTTTTGAATCGCGGTGCGCTGATCGACCGGCTTGTACATGTAATCCGGCGGCAGCGAGGGGTCCACGGAGCCGAGCAGCATCGTCGTGAGTGCGTCAATGTCGGCGTTCGTGAGGTTCGGCTTCGGCATACGCAGGCGATCCATCGGATCGGGTTTGTACTTCTTGGTGTCCGGGCCGAGGTCGAACACGCCGGGGTCCCCGAGCTTATTCTCGAAGAAGCCCTTCAAGTCATACCACGGCCCACGCGGCAGCGACGGGCTGCCAGGCGGAAGAATGCCGGCCTTGGCGTCTTCGGTGAAAAGCGCGAAATCCAGCCGCTCGATGGGCTTGCTGCCCTCGTCGGTCAATTCGGTTCCGATGCGGCCCTCGTCTTCGAGGCCCGATATTTCGTGGCACCCGGCGCAGCCGTAGTGTTTCACGAGCGCCTCGCCCTTGGCCTTAAGCGAGGGATCGTTCAGATACGGCGCTGGAGGATAGGACGCGTCCGCGTGCTTCTGTGTCATCAGGTAGCTGGCGATGTCCCGCGATTCATCCCACGAAAGCCGCAGGCTCGGCATAACGGTCGGCTGCTGCACGACCAATTCGTGCCCGCTGACGGGGCTGCGCGAGTGCTCGAGGTCGAATACAAACGGCACGCCGGCCTTGGCGTAATCGTCGGGGCCGAGATCGCGCTTGACGAACGGATCGTAGGGGCGCGTGCGCTCGCGCGGGTTGTGAATCCAGCGCACGAGATAATCGTAATTTTCCTTCTCGCCGATGCGGCTGAGATTCGCGGCGAAATCCCCGCCCATCATGTTCGAGCCCTCGCCAATCGAATGGCACGCGAGGCATCCGCGCGATTCAAGCGCCGTCTTGCCCTTCACCGGATCGCCCGGCCCCTGCTTCGGTAGCGCCGGACCCGGCAAGCCCGATTGCCAGATGAAGGCCGCGATGGCCTCGATTTCATCCTGCTGCAAACGGAATTGCGGCATTTTCGTCCTGGGACGGAAGTCGCGCGTGTGGCCGATCCAGTACGGAATCCATTCCGGGCGCAGCTTCATGCGGACTTCTTTCAGGTCCGGCCCGACCTTTTTGATCTCTTGCAGCAGGTTGTGCGAGGACTGTTCGAGCGCCTCGGTGCGCGCGTCCATCCGGCTGATGGTGACGGTGAGGTTCGTCGCCTGTTGGTAGAAGCGCGCCGCGGTTTCGTTGTCGCTGGCCAGGTCTCCCTGCTTGTTGAGGCGCGCGATCTCGAGCTGGTCCGCGCTTTTTTCGGCTGCGAGCTGAAGAATTTGCTGGCGCGTGGAGACAAGCAGTTCGTCCTGATTGTCGAAGCCCTGATACCGGTGGCAGCCGATGCAACCTTTGATGCGGTAAAGTTCGCGGGCCCTGGTCAAGACTGGCGCATGCTCGGTGACCATGTCGGAAGCATGGCACTGCTGGCAGCCTGCCTCGTAGTTCTCCTTGTAGTAGAGCGGCCAGAGCCAGTGCTCGTAGCGGCCGTGCGCGCGAGCGACGGTGTCCAGGGCGCGGCCGTTTCCGCCGTGGCAGGGCGAACAGCCGAATTTCTCCAGCGGGTGATACTTGATCAAATCCGGATCGGGATGACTCGCAAACGGCGCATCGTTGTTGTTGCCGAGCTTCAGATCGGCCTTGGTCAACGTCATGGTCACCGGGACCACGAGCGGATCGGCGCCCACGTGACACGACTGGCAGCGATCCACCAATCCCACGCCGCCTAAGTAGTCAATCTGCGCGCCCGAGGGATTGACGTTGATTTGCCGCAGCGTGACGTCCATCGTGCTGACGGCCTGAATCAAGCCGGCGAGATCGTTGGCGCTGATGCCCGGCAATTTCTCCTTCACAAATTCGTTGAGCGCCTGTTGCGCATCTTTGACTGCCTGGTCCACGTCGCCTCGCTCGGCGACTTCGGCGGCCTTCTCAGCCATCAAGTTCGTGAACAATTGACTGAGCTGGTCGTAGTTCAGCCTCTGCGCCTGAACGCCGCCGCCGGCGACGGGCATGTTGACGACATGAATCTCCGCCTTGGCGTCGTTCAGTTCCTTCAGTTTCGAAGCCTTTGCATCCTTGTCGGAATCGGGAATCTGCTCGAGCTGGTAGGTCAGCGCTCCCACTTTGCCGCGGGCGCGCTGGAACGCGTCTGTCATAGCCGTTCGCTGCTGATCGATCAAGTCCATCTCGGCGCTTAGCCGGGCATCCGCCGGAGCCGCCGCATCGGTAGCCGTCTTCAGCGCCGCCGCAAGCCTCTGGTACTCGGGCGTGGCTTTCAACGCGGCTTCGTCGGCCTTGCGCTGCTTCAATTGCGCCTTGAGGTACGGCACATACGCGGCGATAAAGCGATTCTGATAGGAGATCCAGGGCCGCAAGCCGTAGAACTCGTTGTAGAGCGACCACGCCACCGTCATCAACAAGAGAAAAACGGAGACGAGGATCGCAGGCGCGAGCGACCGGGTTGTGACCGGATCATCCGGAGGGAGATCAGGCACGCCGTGCCTCCTTGGCAATGCGCGCTCGGGTTGTGTCCCGGAAATTGTTCATTTCAGCGTGATTTCAGGGGCTAAAGCCCCTTCCTTTCTCGGCCGTGTACGCAGGAGCTAAAGCTCCCAGCTCCTAAAAGACTGCCACATAAAAAGCTCTCATCGCGTTCCGCCGGCCTCAGGGGTTAAAACCCCTAAAGCAGATTCCTCGCGCAAAAACCGCCTCGGAATGACAGGTTCGGGTGTTTCTCAGCACCTCACAAAGCCGTGCCCTGACGAACATCATGCAATGGCTGGGGCGAATTAGATGCTGAACCATGGGGTCACCCAGACATACTTAATGACAAACACGAGCCGCAAGATGATCTTGATCGGCAAACTGACCATCAGAACCAAGAACAAGTCCGCCGTCACGATTTGCAGCAGCGACATCCGTTGAAAAATCTTCCGCGCGAACGGAGTCAGCGTCATGAGCCGGTACATCCCATACGACGCAACGATAAAGAAGAGTCCGACCGGGAAAATCCCAAAGATGGTGCGGGCGAGAATCGGAGCGTACGCCGGAGTCACTCCCGGAAGGTATTTCACCAGCGAACCGTTGACGCTGAACGGCATCACCTGATCCAGATTCCGATTCACCATGAAGTCGACGCGGCTGGCGTCCCAGGTCTGGCCCGGCCAGAACCACATCCATCCTGGGCCGCGGATGAACGTGCCAATGACGATCATCGCCACCCAAAGTCCGATGAATCCAGCGCAAAACGTCCAGATCGCAAACTTGCGCTGTTTGTAGGTGTAATAGCCGTTGCCGAGAGGATTCGCGTCGATATACGGAATCACCATGAGACCGACGATGATGAGCGTCGGCATCACGACGCCCGCGATCCACGGGTCGAAATAAACCAGCATCTCCTGCAGACCGAGGAAATACCACGGCGCCTTGGCCGGATTCATCGTGACGTTGGGATTGGACGGCTCCTCGAGCGGCGCATTCAGCGTGATGGACCACACCATTAGCAGAACAGTGACGAGGATCGCCGCCAACAATTCGATCCGCATCAGGTAGGGCCACGTGTGCACTTCGCGCTCCCACTTCGGATTCCACGGCTGCGTCTTGCGATGCGCGGTTTTCGCGGCGGCGGGATCGGCTTCGAGCTTTTCGATCAGGCGGTCATTTGCGAGCGCTTGGCGAAAAGCGTACCAGCAGTAGAACGGCACCAGGAAGAGCAACGCCACAATTGGTACGTTGTCGGGCGCCGAAGCAACTTCCCAGATCTGATGCCAGTTCATATCCGCCTCGAAGTTTCAGGTGCGGGCGTCATTGCGTGCCGCTCGGCTTCATAATCACCGGCCGAGGTCCCTTCTCTTCCTTGATTTCCGATTCGAGCATGACCGGCGCGGGCCCGGAAATTCCGCCGTCCTTGCGCACGCGCCAGAAATGAACCCCCATGAAGACCGCAGCGATCAGCGGAATCGCGATGCAATGCCAGATGTAAGCGCGCAACAGGGCGTTGGCGTCGACGATCGAACCGCCCAGCAGCGCAAATCGCACGTCGTTGTACGCCGTCATTCCCAGTTGCGCGCCAAACGGGCCTTCATGTCCCAACAAGGGCGTGGCGCGGGCCATGTTCGTTCCCACCGTGACGGCCCAGAAGCCCAATTGATCGTCGGGAAGCAGGTAGCCCGTGAACGAGAGCAGCATCGTCAGCACCATCAGCAACACGCCGACACACCAATTGAATTCCCGAGGCTTTTTGTACGAACCCGTCAGGAACACGCGGAACATGTGCAGCCACACTGCGATGATCATCAAGTGCGCGGCCCAGCGGTGCATATTGCGGAGCAATTTGCCGAAGGGCACGTCGTTTTCGAGATACAGGATGTCACGGAAGGCCTGCACTTTCGTGGGATGGTAGTAGAACATGAGCAACACGCCCGTGAACGTCAGAACGATGAACAGATAAAAAGTGATTCCGCCCATGCCCCACGTGTAGTTGTACTTGGTCGCGTCGCGATTGATCTTGGCCGGATGCAGATGGAAGAAAACGTTGCTCAGGACGGAAAGAGCGCGGTTGCGAGGTTCTTCAGTGTGCTTAAAGCGGAAGATCGAGCGATAAAGCTGTGTCTTTTCCGGGTCCTTTAACCCCTCGATTTCCTTCTTGCCCTTGACCTTGACGGTCTCTTTGAGAGCTTTTACGTCCTCCCGGACGCGAGCGACCAGCCCGGACTTCTTCCCTTCGCCGTTCTCTTCCGGCATCCCGTCCCCCATCGAAACTTCACTGCGCAGCAAATCCGCGCAACCGCGCCCGCCCCGCAAGGGCGAGGCTCACACGCTCAGAAACGCACCTGGGTCATTAAATTGATTCATGCCGGCACGCGGATCGTCCATGAAAAGCCGGCTCGTATCCACGATGATTTTCCCCGTCGCGTCCTGTTGTAAATGCGCCCGGTCCATCGGACGCGGAGCGGGGCCCTCAAAATTGACGCCCTCCGCGTCGTAGCCGCTCCCGTGGCACGGGCACTTAAACTTGTTCTCGGCGGGTTTCCACTCGGGCGTGCACCCAAGGTGAGTGCACCGCGCGTAGATGACAAATAGGCGGCCCGGTTCCCTCACCACCCAGATGCGGTTGGTCATCAGAAAACGCTGGTCGATTCCAATATCAAAATCGGAGGGATCGCCGATCGAAAAGACGGTGTTGGGCTCATACAGCGCGCGAGGAAAGAAAAACCGCAGGAACATCAGGAAATTGACGCCCAGATAGCCCCAAATGCAGGCCCAAATCAGTCTCCGGCGCCCTTTTTCGGGTGAATCGGCAGACTTTTGCGCGGCGCCGGCTTTTTCGGCGGACTTGGCGGATGCGGCTGGCGTTGCGGGAGTAGCCGCAGACGGCGGAGCTCCTCCTGCCGCAGGCGCGGGTGAATTGGGAGCTCCAGCCGGCTTCTCTTCTCCGGGGCCAGGCATTAGGGCGCGTCACCCCACAGTGACAGACATCGAATCGGTCAAAAACCGAATTGGACTTTATAATCTTCAGCCGAAGCAGTGTCAAGACGATTCAACAATTCAGCCATCGGCAGTGGGGCAGTTTCCGATAGAGTGCGTTCATCAGGCTTGTGGTCCATGCGCGGCATAAGCGATCCCTGTGGTAGGCTTCGACCGTGAAGCTCGAATATCTAGCAGACGTGTCACATCATCGCGCGTTGATTGGGTTGTTTGACTTCGATCAGGCAGAAGCACGATAGCTGAGGGATCTTGTAAGAGCGCAAGTCACCGGCGACTGTCAAAGCGTGGCAGTTCAGGACCAAGCATGAGCCAGACAACAAGCACCGTTCC
>DASPOJ010000183.1:0-5730 GCA_035626055.1 Candidatus Methylomirabilota bacterium
GCCGGGCGAGAGCCGAATTTTCTAATCGGGGGGCTGGCCGAGAACTTCGGCCGCAGCTTCGGGCTGGCAGGCGGCACGGAGTTCGTTCTTGAAGGAGATGAATACGACACGGCTTTCTTCGACAAGGGGCCAAAATTCCTCCACTACCATCCCGATGAACTCGTCGTTACTTCTCTCGAATTCGACCACGCTGACATCTATGACAATCTCGCCGCCATCGAGCTACAGTTCCGCCGCCTCGTGAATCTGGTGCCGCGCCGCGGCCGGATTCTGTGTTACGGGGAGAGCTCGACGGTTCGAGGCGTGGTCGCCAAAGCGTTTTGTCCCGTAGAAACATACGGCTGTTTGAGCGATCTGGACTGGATCGCGGGCGACCTCGAGTTCTCGGAAGGGAACTCGCAGTTCCGCATTGTTCGTCACGCAACGGAAATGGCGCGGATTCGCATGCCGCTGGCGGGCCGCCACAATGTCCTGAATGCGCTCGCAGCGGCTGCGGTTGCCCTGGACAGGGGTGTCGAGCGGGGTGCGGTGGAGGAAGCGCTGGCGTCATTTCGTGGCGTCGTGCGGCGGCTGCAAGTGTGGGGTGCGGCCGCGGGCGTGACCGTCGTGGATGATTTCGCTCATCATCCGACCGCGATTCGCGCCACCATTGAAGCTGCGCGCGAGCGGTGGCCCGGCCACAAGCTCTGGGCGGTCTTCGAGCCGCGCTCCAACACAATGCGCCGCCGTGTTCTTGAACCGGAGCTTGCAGAATCTCTCGCCACCGCCGATGCGGTGGCCCTCGGCGCCGTGAACCGCGCGCAATTGCTGAGTGATGAAGAACGTCTCTCGCCCGATCGCGTCATCGAGGCCATCCGGCGTTCCGGCAAGCCGGCCGATTATTTTGGCTCCGCTGGAGAAATTGCCGCCTTTGTCGCTGATCGAAGCTGCCGAAACGATGTGGTCCTGGTTATGTCCAACGGCAGCTTCGACGGCCTCTGCGACAAACTTCTGAACTGCCTCTCCAGGCGTGCGGCCAGTCCGGAGACCGCCCGCGCATGATTTCCCATCGCTGTCTCCTTCGTGTTGGGGTTGTGGTCGCGGCGCTGGCGGGGCTTTCGGTTCCTGCCCGGGCGACCGTGAACTATGCCATTTCGCTGGCGCAGCCCGAGCAGCATCGTTTCCACGTGCGCATGACGATTCCGGGCGTCACCGGAAGTGTTCAGGTTCAAATGGCGGCGTGGGACGCCCTGTATCAAATCCGCGACTTCGCCGACCGCGTGATTGGACTCCGCGCGCAGGACGCCTCCGGCCCGGCTTCCGCTCAAAAACTCGATGTGGAGACATGGAACATCCAAGGAAATGGAACCGTCACGGTACAATACGACATCGAATGGAACGACAGCGGCCCTTTTTCTTCGCAGTTGAATCAGGACCATGCGTTCGTTAATTTTGCGACAGTACTCTTATATCTCCCAAGCCGCCACACCGAAGATGTCCGCGTGCAATTCCAGGATGTCCCGAAAAACTGGCGTGTGGCCGTCGAGCTTGCCCCCGACCTTTCCGACGCGACGGGTGATACTTTCAGCGCTCCCAGTTTCGACGCATTGGCGGACGCCCCGGCCGAACTCGGCACGTTCGACGAATTCAGTTTCTACGCTGGCGGCCGGAATCTGCGCGTCGTCGTCCGCGGAAAAGGTTGGACTCGCGCGGAGTTGACTGACGCCTTGACGCGCATCGCGAATTACGAGACTTCTCTCATGGGCGGCGCTCCCGATCGGGAATACATGTTTCTCTTCGACATCGGGTTCGGCTGGGGAGGCGGGATGGAGCATTCCGACTCCTGCGCCATTTCGGTGGCCTCCTTCGCGCAATTGCCGGATACTGCCGCGCATGAGTTCTTTCATCAGTGGAACGTGAAACGTCTGCGTCCGCAATCGCTCGAGCCCCTGGACCGCACCCGTCCGATGCCGACCAAGGCCCTGTGGTTCGCCGAAGGCGTCACGGACGCGTATGCGCACTACACGCTGGTCCGCACCGGGCTGTGGACCCCGCAACAGTTTTATGATGAGCTGGCCGGGGAAATATCCAGGGTCGAGGCTCGGCCCGCGCATCTTTGGCAGAGCGCTGAGGAATCCAGCTTGGACGCCTGGTTCGAAAAATATCCGATGTACACCGAGCCGGATTTCAGTATCTCGTACTACGACAAGGGCGATGTGATCGGAGTCATGCTGGATATTGTCATGCGCCATGCGTCCGGCAATCGCGTCGGCCTTGACGACCTGATGCGCCGGATGTATGACGACTTCGCAAGGAAAGGCCGCTTCTATAATGACTCGGCCGATATCCGTTCGACCGCGGAGGCTCTTCTGCGCAGCGCGGGCGTCCCTGAAGCGTCGGCCGATCTGAGCTCTTTCTTCGCTGACTACGTCGCCGGCGCCAAGGAAATCCCGCTCTCCGACATCCTGGCGGAGGCTGGCCTCGAGTTGTATTCGGAGGGGGGCGGCGTTCCCGTCTACCGGATTGATGAGATGAGACAGCCGACGGATTTGCAGCGCCGCATTCGGGATGGCCTGTTGCAAGGGACCACTTCGGTTCACTGAGTCGCGCGAGGATCTCGATGATCCGGCTCCTCATTGCATACATCTCCCTCACACTTTTCATCGTGTTCGCGGGCCCCGTGCTCATCCTCCACGCGGTCCTTACTGGCCGGTCGGAATTCATGTATCGCAATGGAGTGGGAGGGCTTGTTTTTCTGACGCGAATGCTGGGGGTGCGGGTGCGCGTTGAGGGCACGAAGAATGTCCCGGACGGCGCGTGTCTTTTTATCGCGAACCACACGGGCAACGTTGACGCGCCGGCAATCGTCAGCTCGATCCCCCGCCAGATCGCAGTGATTGCGAAGAAGTCTCTATTCGAGATTCCGCTTGTGGGCCGCGCCTTTCGGATTGCCAGGTTCATCCCAGTGGACCGAAGCGACCACGAATCGGCGCTCGCGAGCGTAGAGGCCGCGGTCGGTGAGATGAAGGAGGGAGTCTCGTTCCTGATCTATCCGGAGGGGACCCGGAGCGCCGATGGACGCCTGCTGCCTTTCAAGAAGGGTGCGTTCGTTCTCGCAATCAAAGCGGGCGTGCCCATCGTCCCCGTGGCGTGTTCGGGTGCGCACCGCATCTGGCCAAAAAAGAAAAGGCGCATCTACCCCGGCGAGGTCGTAGTACGATTCTGTCCGATCGTGGACGCGTCCGCTTATACCTTCGAGCAGCGCGACGCCCTGGCCCGGCTCGTGCACAACATCATTGCCGAGGCTCTGCCGCCCGACCAGCGGCCCGGTGAGCGCGCCGAAGAACGAATCGATTAGCGGCTCGCGGCCTGAGCGTTCAACCGGTCGACATCCGCGCGCAATTGCCGCACCCTCTTGAGCAGATCCGGCAGGGTCTTTACGGCGGCCATGCACTTCAGCCACAGTTTATTCTCCATGGCCGGGTAACCGGAATAGAAGCCGCCAGCCGGAATGTCGCTTGGGATTCCGCTCTGAGCCGTAATGGTCGCGCCGTCTCCGACTTTCAGGTGTCCACCTGCTCCGACCTGCCCGGCGAGGATGCAATGCTTGCCCACGTGCGTGGTTCCCGCCAGGCCCACCTGTCCGCACAGGAGCGTATCTTCCCCGACTTCGCACGCATGGCCCACCATGACGAGGTCGTCAATTTTGGCGCCGCGCTCGATCCGGGTTTCGCCGACGGTTGCGCGATCCACGCAGGTGTTCGCTTGAATCTCCACGTCGTCCTCGATCACCGTGATTCCAGTCTGCGGCGTCTTGCGCCATATGCCATTCGCCTCCTTCACGAAACCGAAGCCGTCGCCGCCGATAACAACTCCGCTTTGCAGGATTACGCGATCGCCGATGACGCAGTTATCCCGCACCACCACTTGCGAGTGCAAGAGTGAATGCCCGCCCACCTTTGCTCCGCGATACAGGGTCACGAAGCTATGAAGTACACTGTGCGGCCCAACTTCGGCGCCGTCGTCAACAAAACAGTAGGGGCCCACGTGCGCGTCTTTTGAGACCCCGGCGGACTTGCTCACGACAGCGGTGGGATGAATTCCCGGCGCATAGGTTTGGGCCGGGTAGAGCAATTCTAGCGCTCGTGTGAAGTCCAGCCGGGGATTTGCAGACCGCAAGACGGAAATTGGCGGCAGGGAAGCGTCGCGCGTCATCACCTCTTTTTCCCCGATGAGGACAGCCGAGGCTCGCGTAGTCAGCAAAGCGGCCCGATAATGGGCCTTGTCGAGAAAGGTGAGTTGGCCGCTTTTGGCTTTTTCAATTCCCGCCCCGGCGGAAATTTCAACATCCGGATTGCCTTCCACTCGGCATTGCAGCCGCTCGGCGAGTTCGCGCAATTTCATGACTAGTTCTCCTTGTCCGCGGCGGGCGAGCCGCCCCAGCCAATGTACAACAGCCGGGAGTCAGGATACAGGCGCGGGAAAAGAATCGTCCGGGGATCAGTCTTCGAAAAGTTTTGGCTGTGCGGCGGCCGCGGCGGCGGCAGCGGCGCTCTTGCGCCGGGCGACGCCTGTCACGCCCAGGACCGTCATCTCCGTCAACGCGGGGCGCGGAATGAAGATGCGCAGCGTGTTTCCGTGGAGATCGGGAGGCGTGATCTGGACGCCACGATCGAGCAGCGAAAGAAGATCGTTCGTGACCACCCCCTCGACCGTTTCGGCATCCCGAAATTTCAATCGCACCCAGAGTCCGTCCAGTTTGGGCCTCGAAAGAAATGCTTTTCGCTGCAATTCGTAGGGGGCATCGAAGTCCCGGACGAAGTAAATGGAACGGATGGCATCGAGAGCGATGGGCCGGTGCTCTCCATCCTGGGTGAGAAAGTCCACGGATTCCGCGGTACCGAGGTTTGCTGGATTTACATACGCGCGCAGCTCGCTGCGATCCGCCAGCAAAACGATGACTTTCTTGTGGGTGGATGTTGACGCGCGAATCTTCACAGGAGGAGCGCTCGGGAGTCAAACTTGCGCCCAGAGACCCAGCTATGTTATGTTGTGCGACTTAACTTGTCAAGTCGTTCTATTTCAGCAATTTAGAAGCGCCGGCCACCCTTGAGCCATAAACGGCAAATTCTCAAATCCGCATCCGTAATCGGGTTCTTCACACTGCTCAGCAGGGTATTAGGCTACGTTCGCGACCAGCGCCTTACACTCCTGCTGGGCACCTCCGTCTCGGCAGACGCCTTTCTCCTCGCCTTCCGTGTGCCTTCCATCATGCGCCGCCTGGTGGGAGAAGGCTCGATGAACGCCGCATTCATCCCGGTGCACTCGGATTACCTGGGGAACCGCACGCGCGAGGAGATGTGGCAACTGGTCAATCGCGTCTTCTGGACAATGGCCCTCTTGCTCGCCGTGGTGACCCTTCTTGGGATGGTTTTCTCGACGGCCGTCATCTATTCCTTTTCTCCGAGGGGCACGGGCGATCTGCACGTGCTTGGCGCGGAGTTGAACCGGATTCTTTTTCCTGCCGTTTTCTTCATTGGAATGGGAGCCGTGGCGATCGCCATTTTGAACGGATTCCAAATCTTCGGCGTCCCGGCCGCCTCGCCCCTCCTTGTCAACGCCGCCTTTATTCTCTTTTCGATGGGTTTTGTATGGCACAAGTTCGGCCATCCGGCAAAGGCGCTGGCCGCCGGAGTGGTCGTGGGCGCGATCCTGCAATTCCTGATCATGCTCCCTCAACTCGTGCGCAAG
>DASPOJ010000184.1:0-11529 GCA_035626055.1 Candidatus Methylomirabilota bacterium
TCGGCGCGACCCATGATTCGGCAAATGCCAATCCTGGTGTCAGCGAGGCACCTGCGCCGGCTCCCGATCGTCCGCCGGCAACTCCTGAACGTTTCCTTGTTTTCTTGTTCGACGACCTGCACGTGACCCCTAGCGATTTGATGCCACTCCAAAAAGCCGCCACCAAGATGCTCGCAGGGTCGCTGGCTGAGTCCGACCTGGCCGCGGTGGTGTCCATGTCCGGAACCAGCACCGGCATGACGCGCGATCGCGCCAAATTGCAGGACGCCATCATGAAGCTGCAGCCGCACAATCTCTACCGCCCAGTCAGGCGCAACTGCCCCGATATCGGCTATTACGATGCGGATCGCATCCTGAACAAGTTCGATCCCATGGCAACCGATGTGGCGGTCCGGAATACGCTCGTATGCTGCGACTGTGACCGAAAAACTGCCCTGATTTGGGTGCAGAATGCCGCCAGGGAGGCTCTGCAGGTTGGTGACCAGGATGTGCTCAACTCGCTCGGCTTCATCGCGGAGATCGTTCGCAAAATGGGCGCCATGCCTGGCCAGCGCACGTTGATCCTTGTCACACCCGGCTTCCTCACCGTTACGCCCGAGGCTGTGGCTGAGGAATCTCAGATTGTGGACCTGGCGGCCCACTCCAACGTGACGATTAACACCGTTGATGCACGTGGGTTGTACACCACAAATCTGGGAGCGAGTGAACGAAGCAGGGTCTCTATACTGGCTGACCGAACCGCGTCGGAATACCGCGGATACTCCATGGGGCTCAGTGAGGAGGTCATGGCGGAATTCGCCGACGGCACTGGGGGAACTTTCTTTCACAACAGCAATGACCTGGAGGGGGGACTCGAAGCTGTGACGGTGGTGCCGGAGTATGAATACGTACTTGTGTTGTCGCTCCAGAACGTGAAGAAGGATGGAAAGTATCACTCCTTAAAGGTCACGGTGGATAAGGCCGGCTTGACCGTGGTGGCGCGTCGCGGCTACTTCGCGCCAAAGCCGGAGAACTCCAAGACAAGGAAATAGGTAAAAACAATCTTCAAAAACTTAGCAAACAAGTGTCGTCGAGCCGAAAAAGGCCTCTGAGCGGCGCGGGGGAAGCTGTGATCGCGGCGATGTCCTAGGCCAAGAGGGCGCCATACATCCACGCCTTCGTGAGGAGTTTCACCTCTCCGGACTTCGCTAGGCGCGAGCGAATGTCTCGATAACGAAAGAGACGCCCACGCCGGCCGCGGCTCGCTCGCATTCTGTAACGTTGACAATCTCCTTCCATCAGAGGAACAATCCCCGCGAGTCTTTGTGAAACTCATTCGCGAAAGATCAGGACTGCCGCGCCCGACGGCCATGGATCGCTTGGCCGCAGGCAAAAAGCTTCGCGAGCAAGTGCCGCGGTCCTCGCAGGCTGGCTGGACTTCCCCAAAAAATCGCGTCGATCCCATCGAACTGCTGAAACATTCGGACCACGGAAGATTACCCGGCCTCCTCCCGATTCGTTACGCCAGGATGCGCGAATCGCCCTTCGCCTTTCTTCGCGGCGCGGCTGCCCTGATGGCCGCCGATCTCGCCTCCACTCCCGCCACGGGAATCCGCGTGCAGGCCTGCGGCGATTGTCACGTCGCCAATTTTGGCGGCTTCGGAACTCCGGAGCGTCAGCTTGTCTTCGACATCAACGATTTCGACGAGACGCTTCCTGCGCCGTGGGAATGGGATGTCAAGCGTCTGGCGGCGAGCATCGTGCTCGCGATGCGCCAGGCGAACATCGGGGAACGCCGCTGCTCGGACGCGGTGCGCACTGCGGTGGAATCCTACCGGAAACACATGCGAGAGTACGCCGAGATGACCGCGCTTGCGGTTTGGTATTCGCATCTGGGCGCCGAGCACTTCATCGAAGACGCGAAATCGCCGGAAGCCAAGAAGCGATGGCGGAAGCGGGAAGCCAGGGCGGCGCTGAATACCTCCGGACGCGAATTCCCGAAGATTGTGGCCGTGCAGGATGGCCGCCCTCGAATCATCGATCGCCCGCCTTTGATCTATCACTCCCGTGAAATCGCGGCGATTAGGGAAAATGTGCGGCAAATGTTTCATCAGTACCGCGCGACCCTGCCCCAAGATCGCCGCATCGTCCTCGACCGTTACGAACTTGTGGACATCGTCCGCAAGGTCGTTGGAGTAGGCAGTGTCGGGACGCGCTGCGCGGTTGCGTTGCTAATGGCTGGGCCGCACGATCCTCTGTTTCTGCAATTCAAGGAGGCTCGCGCATCGGTCCTCGCGCCCTACGCGGGCAAGAGCAAGTACGTGAATGAAGGAGAGCGAGTCGTCACTGGCCAGCGGATGCTTCAGTCCGCCAGCGACGTTTTTCTTGGCTGGACGTCGGATCATGAAGGCCACGATTTCTATTTTCGCCAGCTTCGCGACATGCGCATGAAGATTGATATCGAAAGCATGTCCAAAGAAGATTGGTTCGAGTTCGTGGAACTTTGCGGCTGGGTCCTTGCCCGCGCGCACGCCCGCACCGGCGATCCCGCCCAAATTGCCGGCTACCTCGGCAAGACCGACGCCTTCGATACAGCGATAGAGAAGTTTGCCGTCTCCTACGCCGACCAGACCGAGCTCGACCACGCCACCTTCCTCAAAGCCATCCGCGCCGGGAGAATTCCAGCAACCTTCACCGCGAGGGTTTAGCTCCAGCTTCGAGTGCCGTAACGCAGCAGAATCGCCGCGCCTGGTGCGACCTGAGCCCGCCGTCTGATTAGCGGGTTGAGGCGCTTCGGTTTGCGCGAAGTCCGCTTTTGTAGTAGTTTTCTATTGTAATGGAGACTCTGCTCAATCTCATCTGGCTCCTCATCTCCGTGGCCGGAATCTGGATCTGGCTGCGTTGGTGGAGTCCCCGCCACGTTGGCAACGAAGCTCGCTTAAAGCAGGGCTGGATGGCCTTGATCGTCCTCATCTTTCTGCTGTTCCCGGTCATTTCGATGACCGACGATCTCCATCCCGGGCCCGCGTATATGGAAGACAGCTCTGCCTCCAAACGCCGCGCACCCGCACTTCGCCAAGCCGCCGCGCATCGCATTCACTCGCACACTCAGTCGGCCGCAGTCGCGACTCTTCCGCGCAATCCGGACTTTGCCCTCGCGCTGCTCGATTCCATGAAGCTGGCCGTCGAGAGATCGTTCGCCTCTTCCGCATCGCGTTTGACGGCCTCGGACCGTTCTCCCCCCGCAATTCCCTCCTAAGTTCGCAATCCCTTTCGCGACTAATTAGAAGACCGGCCTTGCCGGTCCGTTGGAGGTCTTATGAAGGGAAAGGCATTCCTCCCTTCGCGTATCGGCCCGCTCAGCGGCGCGATTGCTCTGGCGTCCTTGTCGTTTCTCGCCGCAGGCTGTGGCAACGCCAAAGGAGACCCTGCCTCGGAGGCCCCGCCGCCGGCGCAGGTCGAGCACGAGCAGGACGGAAGCGTCGTCCAAGTGGACCATCCTGAGCAATTTCCGCTGGCGACTGCGTCTGCGCGCAATTCCAGACCGGAGTTGGTGGTCACGGGAGTTGTCGCTCCGGATGTCTCTCGAAACGTTCCCGTCATTTCGCTGGCAACCGGACGCGTCGTGGATATTCGTGCGCGTCTGGGCGATGTGGTGAAGAAGGGGCAGTTGTTGCTGCGCGTGCGAAGCGACGATGTCTCGGGGGGTTATTCCGACTACCAGAAAGCTGTCGCTGACGAAACGCTGGCACGCACGCAACTCGAACGTGCACAAGAACTCTACGCCCATGGCGCAATCTCCTTGAACGATCTCCAAGTTGCGCAGGATACGGAAAACAAGGCACAAGTGGATGTAAAGACCACGGCCGAACATCTCCGCTTGCTCGGCAGCGATCCCGACAAACCGAACGGCGTCGTGGACATTTACGCACCGGTGTCGGGAGTGATCACCGACCAAGAGGTCACTAACGATGCGGGCGTGCAAGCGTTGGGCCCAAACCCATTCACGATTTCCGATCTTTCTCAGGTCTGGATTCTCTGCGACGTGTACGAAAACGATCTCGGCAACGTCCGTTTGGGTGACGCCGCGGAAATTCGTTTGAATGCTTATCCGAGCCGGGTCTTGCAGGGCCGGATCAGCAATATCGGCGCCATTCTCGACCCCAACCTCCGCACGGCAAAGGTGCGCATCGAGGTGCGCAATCCCGGAATGATGCGCATCGGCATGTTTGCGACGGCAACGTTCCGCGGCCAGAAACAGGAGGTGCACACTCAAATTCCGGCCACCGCGATCCTGCATCTCCGCGACCGCGACTGGGTTTTTGTGGCCGCGGGAGACAAGAAGTTTCAGCGCGTGGAAATCACCATTGGAGAAACTCTTCCCGGGAACATGCAGGAAGTCATCTCGGGTATCAAGCCCGGCACGCAAGTTGTTCAGAATGCGCTCGAACTTGAGAACGCAGTGGAGCAATAAGTGAAATTCTTCACCGCATCGCTGCTGCTATTGCTTTTCTATCCTGCCCCTGCGAAAGCACAATCCGGGCCCGCGCAAGCAGACCACGAGTTGGAACTATGGACCGGCGGCGGTCACAGCGTGGGCGGCGGCATCGGGGGCATTGGCGTGTGGAACGTGGGCCTGCGCTACGGCTGGATTCTTACGCGCCCGCACGGTCCCGGGATCCTGCGCGGCCAGTTTGAATATGCCGTGGACGCCGTGCCGGTCTTCTGGGTGTTTGAGCCCAAGGGGACGGCCTATGGGTTCGTGCTGGACCCCATCGCTTTGAAATGGGACTTCCGGGAGCACGGCCGCGTCGTTCCCTATTTCGAATTGAGCGGGGGGGCATTGTTCACCAGCCAGGACGTGCCTCCCGGAATCTCGCGCGTGAACTTCGCCTCAGGCGGAGCGGCGGGTGTCTATTTCCTGGACAAAGAGCACGCCTGGAGCGCGGAGCTTCGTTTTACGCACATTTCGGATGCGGGGTTGACGACCCCGAATCCGGGCGTCAATACGATTCAGGTTCGGCTGGGATTCAGCGCTTTTGGACACCGCAAACAGGCGGGCCACAAATGATTCGCAAGTTTGTCGACTTTGCTCTGGACAACCGCTTTCTCGTCCTCGCGGCGGCGCTCGTGCTGTTTGGCTGGGGAGCGATTTCGTTCCATCAACTTCCCGTGGAAGCGTATCCCGACGTGGCGGACAACTATGTCGAGATCATCACGCAATGGCCGGGGATTTCTGCGGAACAGATCGAGCAGCAGGTTACGATTCCGCTCGAAATTGAAATGAACGGTATCCCCCATGTGACGCACTTGCGGTCGTTCTCGCTTTTCGGACTCTCCGACCTGAAGTTGATTTTCGATGATGAGGAGGCGAACGCCTGGGACCGGGAAAGAGTTCTAGAACGGCTTTCGCAAGTTACCTTGCCGCCGGGGGTCGTCCCCCAGATGGGCACCGACTGGAGCCCGGTAGGACAAATCTACTTTTTCACGCTGCACAGCACGAATCCCGAATACGGCGTCATGGAATTGAAATCGCTGGAGGACTGGGTAGTCGAGAAAAACTTCAAGGCTGTGCCGGATGTCGTCGACGTTGCCAGCTTCGGCGGCCCGACTCGCGAGTATCAGGTTCGCGTCGATCCTAACAAACTGATCTCGTACGGACTCAGCCTCGCCCAGGTGGAACAACAGCTCACCAACAACAACGCAAATGCGGGCGGCAGCTTTATCGAAGCCGGCCTCCAGCAGGTCAATATCCGGGAAGTCGGCCTGGTCAAGAACGTGCAGGATATCGAAAACACAGTCCTTGCGACCAAGAACGGCACCCCGCTGCGCGTGAAGGATATCGCCGTAGTCGCGCAAGGCCCGAAGATTCGGCTCGGCCAATTCGCCAGGGCCATTCATCGGGAAGACGGCAAGATCATCGATAACGACGATGTGGTTTCAGGCATCGTTCTCTTGCGCAAAGGCGCAAATGCGGACGAGGCGCTCCGTGGAATCGAGGCAAAGGTCAAAGAGCTGAACGACCACATCCTGCCGCGCGGGGTGAAGGTTGTTCCTTTCATCGACCGCAGCGACCTGCTCCACTTTACGACGCATACCGTTCTCCGCAACTTGACGGAAGGCATTATCTTGGTCGTGATCATCCTTTTTCTGTTTCTCGGAAATGTGCGCGGCGCAATCATTGTCGCCCTCACGATTCCATTTTCGCTGTTGTTTGCCGCGACCTGTTTGAACCTAAACGGCATTCCCGCGAACTTGCTGTCGCTGGGCGCGCTGGATTTTGGAATGGTCGTGGATGGCGCGGTGGTGATGGTGGAGAACATTGTCCGCCGCATGAACCTGCGTCAAAACGGAAATAATCCAAGAACAACGATGCAGGTTATTAGCCAGGCCGCGCATGAAGTTCAACGCCCGGTGTTCTACGCAATCACAATCATCATTACGGCGTACTTGCCCATTTTCACGCTGCAACGCGTGGAGGGGCGCCTGTTCAAGCCCATGGCCTGGACCGTGGCATTTGCACTTCTCGGCGCGCTGATGTTTTCCATTCTCATTGCGCCAATCCTGTCGAGCATCGTGTTCCGAAAGGGCGTGAAGGAATGGCGCAACCCGATAATGGAATCCCTGAAGGCAGGATATCGTACTGCCCTGAAATGGGCGATCGACCACCGCCGGGTAACGCTGGGAACCGCGATACTAGGCCCCTGCGTCGCTTTGTATCTCGCCTTCGGCGGAGCAATCGGTTCTGAGTTTCTGCCTCACCTGGACGAAGGTGCACTCTGGGTTCGGGGAACTCTGGCTTCCAGCACGGGACCCAGTGAGGGCATCCGGGTGGCCAACCAGGCGCGCATCATCCTTTGCTCTTTTCCGGAAGTGCCTCAGTGCACGAGCCAAGTCGGGCGCCCGGACGACGGCACCGACACCACCGGATTCTTCAATACCGAATACTTCGTCGAGCTGAAGCCGAAGGAACAGTGGCGGCCCATCTTTCACCAAGACAAAGACGAACTGATTGCCGCAATGAATCGCGAACTGGAGAAAATCCCGGGCGTTACGTGGGGATTCTCCCAACCCATTGAAGACAACATGGAGGAGGCGGTCAGCGGTGTAAAGGGCGAACTGGCCACGAAAATCTACGGCGACGACTTGCAGGTGCTCGAAGAAAAGGCCGACCAAATTGTGGACGCGATGCGTCAGGTGAGGGGAATCGAGGACCTCGGAGCTTTTCACGCCCTGGGTCAACCGAACATCAACTTTGAAGTGGACCGCGAGAAAGCCGCGCGCTATCAAATCAACGTCGCGGACGTTCAGGACGCCATCCAAACTGCTGCCGGTGGCACGGCTCTCACGCAAGTATTACAAGGAGAGGCGCGATACGACCTCGTTCTGCGGTATCTCCCGCAGTACCGTACGACGAAGGAAGCCATCGAAAACATTCGGTTGCTGTCTCCCTCCGGCGAGCGAGTCTCGCTCGCACAGCTCTGCAAGATCCGAGAGCAGGACGGTGGCTCGGAGATCTATCGCGAGGGAAACCAGCGGTATATCGCGATCAAGTACAGTGTCCGCGGCCGAGACCTCGGCAGCGCCGTCGAGGAAGCGATCAAGAAGGTGAACGCGCAAGTCCAATTGCCGCGCGGCTACCATATCGACTGGGAAGGCGAATACGAGAGTCAGAAGCGCGCCGAAGCGCGCATGCTCGTTATCGTGCCGTTAACCGTCCTGGTGATCTTCCTCATTCTCTACACGATGTTTCGCTCTCCAAAGTGGGCTGCGGTCGTTCTGGGTACGGTTGCGATGGCCAGCGTCGGCGGGCTCCTGGCACTTTTGTCCACCGGAACTAACTTCAGTGTCTCGTCCGGCGTCGGCTTCCTAGCGCTCTTCGGCGTCTCAGTTCAAACGGGCGTCATCATGCTCGAATACATCAATCAGCTCCGCGCCCGTGGGTACTCGATCGAGGACTCCGCGATCGAAGGAGCCGTGCTGAGGCTTCGCCCGATCATGATGACGATGCTGGTCGCGACGCTGGGTCTATTGCCCGCTGCGCTATCGCACTCAATCGGGTCCGATTCGCAGCGGCCTTTCGCAATCGTCATCGTAGGGGGCCTGATCCTGAATTTGGTGATGAGCATTTTCATCCTGCCCACTTTGTACGTCTGGATGGCAAGGGAGGGCGACAAACTCCCTAAGCCGGAGGAATCCATTGAAAATTAGAAGCTACGGCTGGTGTTTCCAAAATATTGGCAAGGGGCTCGTAGCCTGCGGCGTCATGCTTGCCTGCGCCTGGCTCGCGCTTCCGACGTTCGGCCAAGGAGAGGGACCTGTGCGAATCACGCTTGACGATGCCATTCAGTTGGCGCTCCGGCACAATCACGCTTTGCTCGCCGCTCGCACGACAATCGATCAGAGCAGAGACGAAGAGATCACCGCAGGCTTGCGGCCGAACCCCGTCTTCTTCACCGACTGGGACTATCTGCCGTTCTTTACGCCGAGCCAGTTTACGGGCGCCTACCTCCACGACTCGACAGAAGCGGACATGGGATTGAGTTATCTCATCGAACGCGGGAAGAAGCGCCAAGCCCGTCTGCGATTCGCGCAGGATAATACTGCGGTGACGACTTCGGTGGTGGCCGACAACGAGCGCACGCTCACATTCCAGGTTGCCACGCTGTTTGTAAACGCGCAGCTTGCGGAGTCAACCCTCGAGCTCGCCGAGCAAGACCTCGCGAGCTTTCAGAAAACCGTTGAGCTCAGCCAGACGACCTACAAAGCAGGCGGCATGAGCGAGGACGACTTCTTGAAGATCAAGCTTCAGCTCCTGCAGTTTCAGACGGACGTGTCCCAAGCGATGATGGCCAAGATGCAGTCGCTCTCCGACCTGCGAAATCTTCTCGGGTACGAATCCGTGCCTCCGGACTACGACGTCGCGGGCCCGTTCGACTACACGCCGTTCAAGGCCGGCCTGGAAGACCTTCAACTCAAAGCTTTGAAGCTGCGCCCCGACTACCGGGCAGCGCAACAGAGCGTCACCGCAGCGCAAAGTGGATACCTCTTGGCGAAGGCCGATGGGAAGCAGGACCTCACCGTTACTGCGAACTACTCGCACGTCAACGGCATCAACGCCGCCTCGCTGTACTTGAGCATTCCGCTCCCTATTTTCAATCGCAACCAGGGCGAAATCGCGCGCGCGAATTCCGTCATCACCCAGTCGCAAGAGCAGGAGAAAGCTGCCGACGAGCAGGTGATGACCGACGTCAACGACGCGTACCAAGGCCTGATGGCCAACGACGCGGTCGTCCAGCTCTATCGTTCGGGTTACCTCGACGTGGCGAAACAGGACCGGGACATCAGCGAGTATGCGTATCAGCGTGGCGCAGTGAGCTTGCTCGATTTTCTCGATGCGGAGCGCAGCTACCGTGCCACGGAACTCGCCTATCGCCAGGCGCTTGCCTCCTGGCTGCTCTCCGTCGAGCAAGTGCGCGAAGCCGTGGGCACGCGAAGTTTGCCCTAGTATCCGCCAATATCATCGCAACTGCCGCTCGCAGCAATCGCCCGGAAACAGATAGGATCGCTCAGCGCGATACTTCTGCGGCAATGGCTTCGCCGAGTTCGCGCGTGCTGGTTTTGCCGCCGATATCGGGCGTATGCGGTCCGCCTCCGCCCAGCGCCGAATCAATTGATGGCCGCCGAAAATCTCCGCCCCCGCTACGATGCCTCCACGAGGGGGAGACTAAACTTTAGCCCTGTTCAGCTGGATTTAGGCTGCCCCCATCGGAACACACTTGCTAATATGAGCCGCGCGGGCGCAGCGCAAACGATCTCGAAAGGAGTTTCGGGCATGCGACGTGTGACCGGAATCGGAGGCATCTTCTTCAAAGCGGACGACCCGGAGAAACTCTACCGCTGGTACGCGGAACATCTCGGAATCCAGCGCGATGAAAGTACCGCGGTGAATTTTCACTGGCGCGACGCCAACGATCCCTCAAAGCAGGGCCAAACCGTCTGGGCAGTTTTCCCCAGGAACACAACGTACTTCGAGCCGAGCCATTCGACCTTCATGCTGAATTATCGTGTGGAGAATCTAGACGCGTTGCTCGAACTTCTCGCGCGCGAGGGCGTGGAAATTGATCCTCATCGGGAGAATTACGACTACGGCCGCTTCGCCTGGATCATGGATCCGGAGGGGAACAGGATCGAACTGTGGGAGCCGCCGAAGCAGCCTGCTTAGCCCCGTCGATTACGCGGCGCACGCAGTTGCGAAACCAAGCAGTTGCGGTGTTCGACCCGAAACCGTAAACTGGCGGGCCGGAACCGGAGTGACGAAATGGTGAAGCGATTGGCGAAACGCAGCTCCTCGAAGCCGCACGTATCGATCCAACGCGCAGCGGAGAAACCATCACGCGCGGGCGTACCCTTGAGGATTGCTCTCGTGGGCATCGGGACGGTCGGAAGCTCCGTCGCCAAGATTCTGGGCCAGAGCGGCCATGGCCCCTTGCGATTGACGCACATTTTTGATCGCAATGCCGCGAAGAGGCATGCAAGTTGGGTGCCGAAGAATGTCCGTTGGGTAGAGAGTTTTGACGAAGTGTTGGCGTCCGATGCCGACGTTGTCGTGGAATTGATCGGCGGCCTCGATCCTGCCCGTGAGTGGATTCGGAAAGCGTTGCGGGCCGGCAAATCTGTCGTCACTGCCAATAAGATGGTCATCGCCGAGTCCGGCGCCGAGCTTCAGGAATTGGCCCGGCAGATGGGCCGGCGCATCGAGTTCGGCGCGTCAGTCGCCGGTGGAATTCCTGTGATCATCGGAATTCAGGAAGGCCTCGCCGGTGACCGCCTCTACGAAATCGCGGGCATCCTGAACGGCACGTGCAACTACGTTCTCACCAGGATGGAAGCGAGTGGCGCCGGTTTCCATGAGGCTTTGAAGGAAGCGCAGAAACTCGGTTTTGCCGAAGCCGACCCAAGCGCCGACGTCGAGGGATTCGACGCCCGCGCGAAGTTGGTGATTCTGACTCGCGCGGGCTTGCGGACCGAAGTGCGTACCGAGCAGATTCCGTGCCAGCCGATCTCGCTGATCGAATCCGTGGACTTCGAGTACGCCCACGACCTCAAATGCACGATCCGGCAGATTTCTCTCGCCAGGAAAGAGGAGTCGAACGGCCTGCGTCTGTTTGCAGCCGTACAGCCGGCGCTCGTGCCGCTTTCCTCCCTGTTGGCGCACGTGCAACGCAACAAGAACATGGTCGTGACCACCGGAGAATTTTCGGAGCAAACGGTATTTTCCGGCTACGGCGCGGGAGGCGATCCTACAGCAGTGGCGGTCGTTTCCGACCTCTACGCCATCGCTCGCGGCGCGGGCGCCCCGCAGACGGGACCGCCCGCCGCCATGGAAGTTCCGGTGACGGTGAGTGGCGAATTCACCGTGCCGCACTACTTGCGGTTTGTCGTCAAGGATCGCCCCGGCATTATCGCGGCCGTGAGCACCGCACTGTCGCGCTTCGGGATCAGCATTGATGCCGTGTTCCAAAGGCCCGGATACCCGCACACTGCACT
>DASPOJ010000185.1:0-2818 GCA_035626055.1 Candidatus Methylomirabilota bacterium
GCGGATATCCTGATGCTGCTCGCCAGCAATCGTCTGCATGTCTTGGCCCTCGGCTCGCAAGTGTCATCTTCGGCGCGGCCCGCTGTGCGGAGGCGACGTGGTCGTTACCGAAGGACGAACGGACTTGGACGCCCTTAGCGAGATTGATCCAGACGTATTTGGTCTGGAAATATTCGTCGATCGCCGACTGACCGCTTTCGCGGCCCATGCCGCGATGTTTCTAGCCGCCAAACCGGGCCATGAAGCTCATGGCTTGTGCGCCTTTTTGTCTTTTTCCGAAATTCGCTGTATCCATCGCTCCAAGTCAACCGGTTCCAATTCCTCGTTCAGACGCTCGCGGATAAACGCAGAATTTTGCGCGGGTTCATGATGCTCCAATGGTCGATCGCGACTTTGATCCTGCGCATCAACTCCCGGCACGATCGATTGGCGCGTTAGCCATTTTCTTCTTTCAAACTCGCCTTCATCCACACCTTCAAACGTAGTGCGACGTTTTCGCGGTTGATCCCGTGGCGGTAAGCGTCAGAAGCACGATTGATTGCCGCCAAGGCTGATGCGCCCGATGGCAGACTGTGATGCCGGGACTCCTCGGGCCAGCTCTCGGAGACGTTCGAAAGTATAAATTGATCGAGATTCCAACCACTCTTGGAGACTTGAACCGGGATTCCCCAGATGACTTCTGAACTGGCGTGAATTTTCGACGTTTCCGGGCCTTCGGGCAAGACAGACATAAGACGCGGGCCGCCACCGGCACTGCGGACAACCCGAACGGTCGCTGAGGAGGCTGATCGGGCTATTTTCCCTGGTATTTGGACGCACCCCTCTCGTCGGTTACTCTTGCACGACTGACCATTCGGGAGACTTATGCTGGTGGTGGCTGTGGCCGCAGTTCTGCGATCATGCGCAGAATCTCCTGGAACATTCGCCGTGGAATGGCGACCTCGGCCATTTGGAAAACGACATAGCGGCCGTGTCTCACCACCTTTGCGCCGATCTTGATCAGCTTGTCTTTCAAGCTTGTCAGTGACCAATCCTTGATCGGCGCCGGCGTCGCCAACGTGCGCAGGAAATTGCCGAGATTGTAGGCGAGCGCATGAAGCTGAAGCCGCACCGCGTTGGCGGCGAAAGTTCGGCACGACAGCCGCGTCCACTTGATCGCGCCTTTGCCTTCCTTGATCCACTGCTCGCATGTTCCGCGCTTGTTGTAGAAGGCAACAATGCGTTCGGCCGGGCGGCTCATGTTCGTCACGATGAACCCGACGCGCGGATAAAGTTCTCCAGGGTGCCATTCCACTTTGGCGATCACCCGGCGCGGCTTCGTCCAGCTTCCGGCCTGATAGCTGAAATTGGCATGGAACCGGCGGACCTCATTCGGAGGTCGTCCGACCGGGCGCGTGAGCAGATAGCCGATCCTGTCCTGTAGGACCTGGTTCGCTGGCAGCCGGATCGCATACTTGATCCGTTCCGCTTCAAGAAATTCATAGACCTCGGGATTGGCAAAGGCGGCGTCAGCCCGGAAATAGATGCGCGAGACTTTGCCTTGGTAGCGCGCGACGACGGACTTCAGCACCGCGTCCCAGCCGTCGGCGCTGTGAACGTTGCCGGGGCGAAGGGCACAGCGTTCCAGGTCACCGAACTGGTTGAACACGAACAATGGGTGATAGCAGCTGCAGGCGTAGTGGCCGTTCCAGACGCTATTCTCCTGCGCGCCATGGGTCGGGCTCACGCTCGAATCCATGTCGAGCACGATGCCACCGGGCGGCCTTCGACCGTGCACAAGATCGATCCACTGGCCCGACAAGTCGGCAAGAGCAGAAAGGTTCTCGGGTGCTGCGAGCCATTGCGTTTCGAAGCGCCCCATCTGGCTCGCCGAAGCCGCACAGCCCTGAACCGCCCTGCCGCCGACAATCCAGCGCATCGCCGGATCGTGCCGCAGCCGCTCGGCGTCATTCACATCCTCGTATCCGGCAAGGCGACCAAATACCGACTGTCGAAATAACCCGGCCAATGCATGCTGGCCATTCTTGCCAGTGCGTGCATCGGCCAGCGCATTACTCGCCATCACGGTCAAGCCGATCGCATCGTCGAGTTCGCGATAAGCGAGCAGCCCAGAATCAGAGGTCACCACGGAACCGCGAAACTGAAGGATCAGGCGGCGGTCAAAATTGAGCCGAGCAGCATCCAATTCCGATTCACCCGTCGGCTTGATCATCCCCGCCTCGTTCGATCCAGGATACGCCGCTGATTGCTATATCTGAATCGCCGTAAGCGTTGCGCAAATCAGCACGTCATCCGAAGAATGCGGGTTGAGATTGATGGCCATCGAACTTGGTCGGCTGCTGCACCGGAAGGTCCGCGGGCGTGGCTCCCTTGAGGATGCGATCGACATACGAGGCCGAACGCCGGACGATGTCGATCGGGTCGGGTCGGTAGTCGATCTAGGCGTTCGCGAAGGCCCATTTTCCGGGCACTTTTTTGCTGTTTGGAGCGGCAAAACGGCCTGCGAGCACCTAAGACTCGGATCGCTGATGCCAAGACCAGGCCAGCGCTGATTCGGAACGAACATTGCCGCACACGATCCGACATTCACGATGACGCCGCTGGTCGATCCAAAGAGGGTCTTGGTGATCCTGTGAAAATCTGCCGCGGTGCCGAATGACGCGGTCGGAGCCGCTGGAACGATTGTGGCCGAGTGGGCCGCCAGTCTGTTAACGGGGGTTAACGCGTAAACACCAAAAACGTCCTGTTTAACCGGGTTAACGCGTAAACACTCAAAAACGTCAGACGAAGCTCATGGCGGTCGACAGCACGCCGGAGC
>DASPOJ010000186.1:0-5450 GCA_035626055.1 Candidatus Methylomirabilota bacterium
TGCGGCGAGTAAAGAGCACGAGCCACCACACGCCAATGCCTAGGAAGAAGAGGCCGCATCCCGTCATCACCGCTAGCAGCACCAGATTGAGATGCGGTGGAACATGGGGTTCGGCGGGGAGCGGGATCACGAAAAACAGGAGAGTGCTCATGAGCGACTGCAGGATGATGAAAACGGCGAACACGATCGTAGTGATGCGCGCCCAATTCTTCAGTCGCAACAATCCGAAGCCGGTGAAAATTCCGAATGCTTCCACGCAGAGGAAGAGCGCGTAGATCAGAATTACAAGAATTAGCATCTGCCGAGGGAAATTGGCTTGTGGGCCAGCGGTGGAAACCCAGGTGATCCCAATTAAACCCAGCGCTGTGAAGAGAAGCGCGAACGCGCTGCCTGCCATCAGGACGATCGCAGCAGCGGTGACTCCGGCGGAACGCTTCATCAGGAAATCCTCTCGTTCAGGGTTCGCTATACCAGAAATGTCCTCAGAGTAAAAGGCCATCGGAGCGGGCGCCAGGATCAAGACAGCTTCGGTGTTGACGTTCGCCTTTAATTCGCCTATGCTGGTTGCGGCTGGCCGCCCACCGTCGGGCAGGGAGGCGCACGATGACACTCACCAAGCGGCAAAAACAGGTGCTCGATTTTCTCGTGGCATTTCACGACAAGCACGGCTACTCCCCGAGCTTCGAGGAGATGGCGCGCTCGCTCAAGCTCACTTCGCTCGCCACGGTACACAAGCACATCTCGACGCTCGAGCGAAAAGGATTCATCCGCCGCGGCTACAATCAGAGCCGCTCGATCGAAGTCGTGCAGTTGCCCAAATCCGTGCGCGAAGAGGTGATCGAACGCTACGCCGCCGAGTTGCCGCTCGCCGGACGAATCGCCGCGGGCCGTCCGCTGGAAGCGGTGGAAGAGAAAGAGACGTTTTCGCTGGGTGAGTTCTCGCGCGGCGAGCATCGCTTCGTCCTCCAAGTGAAGGGCAATTCGATGATCGAAGATCACATTATGGACGGGGACTTTATCGTCGTTGAGGCGTCGCAGGTCGCCAACGCCGGAGAGATTGTCGTCGCGCTGGTGAGCGACAACGAGGCGACGCTGAAGCGCTTCTATCGCGAACCCGGCGGCAAGATTCGCTTGCAGCCCGCCAATTCCGACCTGCAGCCGATTATCGTGCCTGCGCAGGAGGTCAAGGTGCAGGGCCGCGTCATCGGTGTTCTGCGCAAGTTCTAAGTTTCGTCTCACGCCGCAGTCTGGGGAAGTGCCCAGAGCAGGTGTACCAATCGCGAACACATCCCCTAACTTTGTCTTGCCGCTTTCGGCCGCACGAATTAGATTGAGCGACACCCCGGTCCGACCGCCAACCTAGCTGGCGGTGTAAGCAGGCCGAGGAGGTTCTTATGTGGGGGAGTAACAAGAAGCCAGAGGCACAGCAGGCGCCGGTGTATCCATCGTCGTCGCCGACTTCCGGAATCGCACCGAAATCAGCTCCGATGAACAGGGAGGGTAGTTCTATGACCAGTGATGGCATTCGTCCGCTCGGACCGGCAGCCAGCGGCACAACCGCAAGACTCGGCGCCAGCCTGCACGTGAAGGGCGAGATTACAGGCAACGAGGATCTGCAGATCGACGGCACCGTTGAGGGACTGGTCCAGCTCGATGATCGCAAGCTGACCGTTGGCCCCAGCGCCAAATTGACCGCCGATGTTGTGGCCCGCGAGGTCGTGGTTTTCGGTAGCGTGAAGGGCAATCTTCGCGCGCGCGACCGCATCGAGATCAAGAAGGACGGCTCGGTGATCGGCGACTTGACCACCGCGCGGATCATGATCGAGGACGGAGCCTACTTCAAGGGCGCCATCGAGATTGACCGCAGCGCGGGCGAGGCCGATCGAAGCCTTGAAAAGCCGGCCTTCACGCGCGTCGCGGCCGCCTCGACGATGCCTGCGCCGGCGCATATTGCGAAGTCTGCGAGCTGACCGCCGAAAACGATTTCCGGCGGCACGCCCCCGCCGAGTCGGGGCGTGTCGCCGAACGTTTGCACTTTGGTATGCTTCGTTCAGCGCCCGCTCCCTAACGCATGCACCACTTCTTGCTCTCGCTCGCTGACGGGCTCCTGGCTCACCTCGACTGGCTTCTCTTCGGCATTTTCCTCCTGCTGGCCTGCCTGGCGCCCCGCCTGGGCCATCGCTGGTTTTCCGCGGCCGAACGAGTGGGCGCGCGCTTCGCCGAGCGCAAGGGGCTCGCCATTGCCGTTCTCGCGTTCGTTGCGATTGCAGCGCGGATCGGTTTGCTTGCGCGGGACATTGACCCGGTCCCTGCGCCCCTCTATCACGACGAGTTCAGCTATCTCCTCGCCGCCGACACTTTCGCGCACGGCCGACTGACGAACCCGCCCCACCCGCTCCCGATTTTCTTCGAGACGTTCCACGTCTTGCAGCGCCCGACCTACATGTCGAAATTTCCGCCCGCGCAAGGGGCGGTGCTGGCGCTGGGCCAGGTGCTCGGGCATCCGTGGATTGGAGTCGTGCTGAGCGTTGGAGGAATGTGCGCGGCGATCCTCTGGATGTTGCAGGGCTGGTTGCCGGCGCGCTGGGCCTTGCTCGGCGGTGTGCTCGTGCTGCTGCGCATCGGCCTGTTCAACGATTGGGTGGACAGTTACTGGGGCGGTGCGGCCGCGGCGATCGGCGGCGCGCTCGTAGTGGGTGCGTTGCCGCGGATTCTGCGCAGGCAGCGCCCGAGAGACACGCTCTTGATGGGCCTCGGAGCGGCCATTCTGGCGAATAGCCGTCCGCTCGAGGGGCTGGTACTTTTCGCAACGGTTGTAGTGGCGCTCATTCTGTGGTTCTTCGGGCGGCGCGTCATTTCCACAGGGCGCGGTGGGTATGTTAGGCGACGACTGGCGCCTGCCTGCGGCAGGGGCATCACGCTGCGGCGCGTCGTCGTGCCGCTCGGCGCCGTGCTGCTCCTCGCGGCGTCGTTTATCGCGTATTACAACTGGCGAGGAACGCATGATCCGTTGCGTTTCCCATACGCCGCGTACGAGCAGACGTACGACACGAGCCCTCTGTTTCTGTGGCAATCCGCCCGGCCCCTGCTCAAGTACAACAACCCGCAGTTCGATGCTTTCTACAACGTCTGGGCGCCCGCTCAATTCAGCGATTTCCTGGATGATGGTTGGATCAACATCCGGGACAAAATCGCCGAATTCATCGGCTTTTTTGCGGGCAAGGAACTTTTCGTGGCGCTGCTCGCGCTGCCGTGGATGCTGCGCGATCGCCGCGTGAAATTTCTGCGCTGGCAATTCCTGGTTTGCGCCCTCGGGCTGCTTTCGGCGGTGTGGTTCTGGCCGCATTACGCCGCGCCGCTCGCCGCGACGATCACGGCGCTCCTGATTCAGGGGCTGCGGCACGTGCGGCAGTGGCGCATTCGCGGATGGCCCGTCGGACTGGGACTTTCGCGCGCCGTCGTGTTGCTGACCTTCGCACTTGTTCTCCTGCAAGTCGTGCAGTCCGCGCCCAATCCATTCGCCGCGGATTCCGGTTGGGCCGCGTTGGCCGAGCGCGGACGCTATGCAGCCGAGCTGGCGGCCAAGCCCGGATTGCACTTGGTGATCGTGCGTTACTCGCTCGATCACAATCCTCATATCGAGTGGGTGTACGACGGCGCCGATCTCGATCACGCGAAAGTAATCTGGGCGCGCGAAATCCCCGGCGTGGACATGCGCCCGCTGCTCGACTACTACCGCGACCGCCAAGTCTGGCTCCTCGAGCCCGATGCGGCGCCACCGCTTGAATTCGCTCCGTACAGTCTGCCTGCGGCAGGTCTCTCTTCCTCCGGCCCGCACTAGCGCTTCCGTCTCGAATTCGCAGCTGCCGGAGTCTGAAACGAACGTTCCGGTGGTAGGTCATTAGTTTCCGATTAGCGGGTAATCTGAAACTGACCCAGAGCCAGGTTTCCGGTACTGCGTCCATTTCAAACCCTCACGTCTTGAACGTGTCGGCCAGATATGCAAGACTGGTTCATGCCCAAGAGGAAGAAAACTCCCAAATTAAAACGCAGGCCCACAAGGAAGCGTCCCACTGAGGATTTCAATCAGGCTGCATTTCGCATCGTGAACGAGTCCACCCGCGAGAAGGGCGAACACAAGGCATAGGAGTCAAGCGTTTGTTTTACGCCATGCTTCGCCTACCCCTGGGGGCGATGCGCGAAGAAAGACGTTGCAATTGCCTCGCGCTTCACCGATAATAGCTTCGCGCACTTCAGGCGCGAGGGGGTCCTAGAACATGTTGCGAGTGGACATTTCGAAAATTGATGAGCGAATCGAGAAGCTGCGGCAACTCCGCGAATTGGCCGCTGACCCCGACTTCGTGACGCTCTTTCAGCAATGTCTTTCCTCGAATGGTCACAGGCCAATATCGAAGGGCCATGCTGTGCGAGCGGAATCGAAGCGGGGAAGCTTGTTCAATGCGGTTCTGGAAGTTTGCCGGACTCTCGCAGGAAAGTTCGACACAGGGGAAATCAGGCGGATTTTGGAAGAGAACGGGTTTATGTTTCGTGCGAAAAATCCAAACATTGCAATCAACGGCGCTTTGACCCGTCTGCGCAAGCACGGATATATCAAGGTTGCGCGGAAAGGCTCAGGCCGTGCGCCCTCAAAGTATGTATTCATTTCGGATTCCGACCGCGAACGGAAAATTTCGTGACGGGGAGCTTCGAGAATGAAGTTAGTTACATAGCCTGCTGTGTTGGGTGTTTCACCCGCTGACATGGTGGGCCGCAACCGGGCCGCCCCTGCTATCGTTTGGCCGACGAGGGGCGGCCCAGGCGGGGCTTCAAGCCTCAGGAACGGGAGCCGTTCAGTTGATCGCCGGGCGGCTCCCTAATCCTGGTCTGAAATTATACACCTTTTTCCCGTTTCTTTGCCCAACGGACGTTCGCGGCTCTTCGCGCGATTAGTTTCCGCTGCTCAGGGGGAAGCGTCTTCGCCCGTGCATATCCGCCCTTTGAGGCTCCTAATCTACTAAGAACGCGGGCAGCCTCGCTCGTTTTGATTTTCGCCATTAGGCGGCCTCTTCTAATTTTCTCGGCACTAGCAATTCCACAATTTCGTCAATACCCCAAATGTGGTCGGAGATACCTGCTTCCATAGCGGGAGTAACACGCAGTGTTTGGTGAACGCGTGCGAAATTATAATTCATGTAGTGAACGGCAATCGCGTTGACGTGATTCGCTAGTTTCTTGGAGTGCGCGTTGGTTAGTCGCGTGAAACGTCTCATGCTCATTCGCATCGTAAGATTCTGGCGCTCCACGAATGACGTAGAAATATGCTGTGGACTCGGCTGCCCGATGATAGCGGCACTTTGGCAGCCAATGCATTGTGCGGGACTGTAGCGAGCTTCGCTTTCATCGCGGTCGGCCCCGTAGAGCTTAACTAGCATCGCGTAATCAATTTCGGA
>DASPOJ010000187.1:0-31584 GCA_035626055.1 Candidatus Methylomirabilota bacterium
CAGACACGCGCACAAGAAGAGTGTTTTGCCCACTTTGCATTCCTCGAACGCCAGCGTTTCTGACGTCCCAAGAAACGTATCCCCGAGGAGATTAGGAATGCATAAAGGCGCCGTTAATTCTTCGTTAGGTGGGAATGCGCCCGTGAGGCGAGAGAGGCCAAGGAGAGATAGACGGAACATCGGTCCAGCCCCCTCAAGCTGCCCCGCCAAATTAGCACATTGGGAAGCGCAGAGACAAAGGTTGCGGGGGAACCCTCCGAAACAGTGCCGTTCCAACTCAATGCAGCGAATTCGGGAGGGACGATGAACAACAGGAATGATGTTCGGAAGCTCCCTGGCATTCGGCCAGGAAAGTCGGAACGGCACTAGATGAGAGAAGGCAGAGAATGGAATTGCGCATCGCTAATTCCGACGAACAGGGTCGCGAGCGGTCGAGACGACGTGTCTCAGCTGCCCGTCGCGAAGGTTGCGATAAGCGCCGAAAACTGAATGAGCTCCGAGCGGGGGACCCGTAGCTCAGTTGGATAGAGGTCGCCGCAGCGACCCTTCTAAGCAGAGGGTCGGGAATTCCCGCTGCGGCGGGCAGGCCCCGCCCGGCACCCCCTTCTCAGTACTCGTCGGAACACTTTGTGGCGTCACGGTTTGTATTGTGAGAAATTATGGACGGGGCGCCCGTAGCTCAGTTGGATAGAGCGTCTGCCTTCTAAGCAGAGGGTCGGGAGTTCGAGTCTCCCCGGGCGCGCCACCGTAGTTTGAGTCAGGCTCGCTTCGTGGGGGAGCATCCCCACGCATTGCTGCGCAATGCCTGGGGCACCCAGCAGGCGAATCCTTACGACAAAGACATTGGACAGCAATTTGAGGATCGCATTTACGGGAAATCAGAATGGCAATGGCGATCAAAGCGGCCCCTGGTTACTGGCGTTCGCTGCTGCTTGTTGCTTTCCTCGGGACTTCGCTGAGCGCCGCCCACCCACCTGGAGGGGTGGTGGTGTCGGTCGGTGGGCTAAAGAGGATAAGCCCAAAGCAAACGAACTTCGAAGTAAGCATAACCAACAACGGGGAGACCCCGATCTTCCTTGCAGGAATCAATTACGAGTCGGGACCAAGTCCGGAGCTTGTGTTTATTGAGCACGAGCGCGAGAGAGACGAATGGTTGACGATCAATTGTATGGACACCGAACCTCCGGACACAATCCGGCTAAATGCAGGCGAGACCATCACCAGGAAAATCTGGTGGGAGCTGCCTATGTCGGTGGTCTGTGGAAATCCAGTGACATCCTTCGAGGGTAGGTTTCGCATACAAGTCAGATATTTCCAGAGCGATGCTGAGGTCCGGGCCTACCTGAAAAAACTCTTCTCTAACCATTGGAAGGAAGCACGCGCCGCCGCCGCATTCTCAGAGCCATTTGAGGTACCGCCGTATCAACATTGATGCTGTGTTTGCGCCCGGTCGGGGCTGCTCGCGTCGGTGACGAGCGGCTCGACGCTCACCTATTTCCACTCCGACCATCTCGGTTGGCGTGCGAGCACGAATACGTCGGCCCAAATCGTGGGCCAGCAAGGGAGTTATCCCTACGGGGAGAATTGGTATTCGCAGAACGGGAACGCGTTCATGTTCACGTCCTACCAGTACGACACGCAAAGCGCGCTGTACTACGCGATGGCGCGGTGGTACGACGCCTCGGCGGGCCGCTTCTGCTCGGCCGATCCGGTAGGCGGCAATCCCGAGGACCCGCAGTCGTGGAATCGCTATCCCTACTCGCGCAATGACCCTATTGACTTGGCCGATCCCAGCGGGAAATCGTTCTGGAGCTGGCTCATTCACTTCATCGAGGCCATCTTTACTGGTGCATTCCCAGGCAGAACCCTTGCCAATTGGAATCCATTTCCGAACGGGGTGGGTCCATGGAGCGAGCAGCCGCCTTTCCCGACGGGCGGGGTGAACCTCCCGGGTGGCGGCGTCATCTCCGAGTCCGGCGGCTTCGGCAACGCGAGAGCCAATCCTGACGGTGGCGTAAGTGGAGGCGGCTCCGGCGGTGGTGAAGATAGCTCCGGTTACTTATTAACTATTCCTGGACTTCCTTCTCGCACCCCAACTGGACACAAACGTGACGAGAGCACCCACGGGGTGCACACGTTGACCTTTAACCAGACTGTGCCGTGCAACGATCCAAACGCAAGACTGTTCACTCTTTTGAGGATTGTCGGGCCGGAAGGGTCCGGCCCCTACACAGATGACTGGAGGACCAGTGCCGAAATAACCCGGGTCCAGGCCACTTACGACAACCCGAACGATTCTGGCGTGCGTACTCTTAATCTTATCGGAAATCCATACCGCGATCCATTGGTTCAATTTCAGTATAGACAGGATTTTGCGACGGACGACTTACACCCCGATCTCCTCGGTGAACCGGGCTTCATGAACTGGACTGTGGACTGGACTTACAATGGGAAAAAAGCGCCTCAATTGACCGGTCAAACCGTTATAACTTGCGAATAGGACACAGAGAAATGATTCTTACAAACCGACTTATTCCGCTCGGTATTCTAATTGGCGTCTTGCTCGGTTGCCCATCTCGCAGTTCGGCAGCAGGCAGAGGAATCTCTTTCTGCGACGGCAAGAAGCTTCAGGTAGCCGTAGCCTTTTCAGGAATGCCGGTCAGCATGAATGATAACTGGGTCACCTCGAGCACCGAAACCGATGGGTCTTTGAAAGTCATCAATGTATCTAACAAAATGATCGAGCGTCTTGATTCTCAGATCGAATATCTGGATAAAGAGAACAGAATGATTGGACTCCTGTGGTATGGAGGCTCGTCCTCCCGACAACGAAGCAACGATTATCACGATGAGCCGATGGATAAGGGCCTGGCACCCGGCCATACAGTTACCTTCCGGGGAGGGCTGAGCTGGCGTGTATTCGCAACTTGTCCAGCCAGAGCCAATCTCACCGCAATCCGCGTTCTGTTCTCAGATGGAAGCGAGTTTGAACAGGCTGCTTCGCCCTGGGTATTCGAGGGCTGGCCGCACATGGTTTCTCCGCTCCAGTTCAAGGTGGGGACGGTACCACGAAGCTATAGCACCTACTTATTGCGACTAACGGTCGCTGCGAACGGACAAGTGGAAGAGGTTCAACAGCTCGACCCGGGCAGTGGACCTCTACCAACCCAGATTGCTGACAGAATTCACGAGTGGCAGTTTCGGCCTCAGACGCGTGGTGGTGTTCCCGAATCTTATGGAATCTTGGCCGTGTTGCGAATCGTACGAAAGGGCTCCGGTTGCGACCTCCAAACTTGCGAAATTCCTTACCCAGCGGAGACTCTTTTCCCCGATTTCGTATTGATCAGTCTCGCAGAAAGTGCCGACCAGCGGTCGGAGGCCGCGCGTGTCGGCTCTGAAAGCTTTGAAGTATATTTCGGCACGATTCCAGTCTCCGGCAGCGAGGTGGTTTGGTAAAGACGCAGGTGTCAACGCGCATTCAAGGTTGCCCCCATTACTGTACAGTTAGAATTGACCGCTCAAGTTGGTTGAACCGCTCCCACTTTCTGTCACAGCCGAAACTTGAGAGTTTGGGCAGTTGAAGTCCATTTCCCCTCATTTCCTGCGGGTTTCGCACACTCTAGAACCTCTAGCAAGCGCCTCTGGAACGGCATAGCCTCTGATTGCAACCGTGGTGCAAAGGGCGGCTCGCAGGGAGCCGTAGGCGACCGGAGAGCTGCCCTTTGCTGCGCGAACGCCGCTGGCGTACGATCGGCCAACGAACTGTGCGGACGCTGCTGATTGTAGTGCTCGCGAAACTTCGCCAGTTTCTGCCGGGCGTCGTCCAGCGCCGCCAGCAGCCTGGAAACCCTCCGAAAGAGGCCGCCAAATCTCTCGCCACGTCCTCCGGCCGAGTCAATTCCATCACTGCTCTGGCGCGAACCAACCGCGCACCCCATCCTCAACCCAGCATCCGATTGACACTCGCCAGTACCGGCCTATACTTCGCTTTCAAGTAAGAGTCAGATCCATGGAGACTTCCGCACGCGCGCCAGATTTCGCTGCTTCCGCTGCCGCGCCCTCGAGCGTCGCCTTTGGCCGCGCACTCCTCATTTTCGCGGCGGCGTTTCCATTGGTTTGCTGGCCCGGGCTTGAGCACCCGTTCTCGCAGCCCAAATTCCTCGTGTTGGCGCTTGCTGTCCCGACAGTTTTGCTCTTCTCGTTCTCCCGCTTGCGGATCGGGTGGGCCAGCATGACTCAAAGCGTGAGAATCGCGCTGCTAGCCTGGCTATTCGCCACGTCCGCTTCGGCTGCGTTCGGCCGCTTCGTTTCCGGAGAACCACTTCTCTTGCCGCTCCTGGGCGCGGGCTGGCTTCTTCTGTTGATGACGTTTCGCCCCCGGACGGCTGATCTCGCCTGGGCGCTCGTCACGGGAGGCGGCGTGGTTTCGGTCCTGGCTCTTGTGGAGTTCGCGCGCTTCGATCCATTCGCATGGTTCGGCTGGAGCCCGCTCTTGCCCGCCAACCCGCGCATGCGCGTTTACGCCACTCTGGGGAATCCTGATTTTGTCGCCGCCTTCCTTGCCGGATTGCTTCCTGTAACGTTTGCGATTCACCAGCAGTCCAGTCGCCGTTGGGTCCCTCGGATTCTACTGGCGCTCCAAGCCGCGGCGCTTTGCGCCACCGGCTCTCGCGCCGTTCTTGTCGCGCTTCTCGGGCTGCTCTTTTGTACCGTATTGCTTCGCAACAAGCGCACCGCGCTTTTCCTCGGCATGGCCATCCTGGCTGCCGCCGTGGTTCTCGCCGCTCTGCCCGGCGCTCGCCCGCTCGCGACGACGATTCGTGGACGGCTCTACATCTGGCAAGTTGCCGTTCCCCGCGCCCTCGATCACCCTATCCTCGGACTCGGTCCCGGTGCTTTCGCCGCAGCGTATCCCGCCTGGGAAGCAGCCCGCTGGTCCTCCGGCCGCGCGACGCCGCAGCAGAACCTCTTTGCCGCTTCGCAACAGCACGCTCACAACGATTTCGTGGAGATCCTTCTCGAGGGTGGTGCGCTCGGACTCGCTGCTTGGCTGGCGCTGGTCTCGGCGATTCTTTTCCAGCCTTGGCGCCTCGCGCGAGGAAAACTATCCGTGCCGGCCGCGTTGACGGATGGCACGCTGGCCCTCGCAGCTGCGGGCGGAATCATTGCGCTTCTTTCGATTTCTTTTGTGGACTTCCCGTTTCACCGGCCCACGGAGCAATTCTTGTTTTGGAGTTTGGCGGCTTTGGCAATCCTCGGCGGTTCTCGGTCAGCTTCTTCTTCCGGCCTCATCTCGACCCACGCAGCCTCTGAAAGGAAGACAATCCCATGAATACGTTGAAGCTCTCTCACGCCCTCGCTGTGGTTTCCGGACTCCTGCTGCTGATCGGCATTGCCCGCGCTTCCACCGATGAATACGCGAAGAAGCGCGAAGCAATCCACGAAGCGTGCGCGACCCAGCGGGATCAGCAAGGCCTCACCGACAGCGGATCGCTCTACGCGAAATATCCCACGCCGGAAATCTCCCTCACGCATCTGACGCGCATCGTTCCCGGCGCCACCGGCGACGTGGCCGTCCCCGGCAGGTTCGCGCCCGGCACGCAATTTCTGTTCGACAATGACGCACTCCAGGTCATTCAGCAGTCGCTGACGCCCACCGGTTACCATGCCACGGTTCGCGCCGCGCCCGGCACTGGTCCCGGCTTGGCCGTTCTCCATGCGTTTACGCCTGGCAGCTGCGCCGAGGCCGTGGCCCCCGCGGTATACATCGGCGGCAAGTTCGCGTGGGAGTTCACCGCGAGCAACGGTTGGCGAATCACGCTTCATCTGACGGATGAGAAGTATCAGCCCACTCAATCGGAACCACCCACGCCGCTCTATTCCGTCCAGTTCTATCGTGGAGCGGAGACCCAGCCCTTCGAGACGCGCGATCTCACCCTGTTGCTCACCAGCTCCGGACACAATTCCTATTCCGGCAGCCTCCAGGAGAGCGCGCCCGCCGGCGCGCAGAACCCCATGGTGGAAATTCAACAGATCAGCAAACGCCTCCAGGACCCCAACCTCTCGCCGGCCGAACGGGCGAAACTTATGACGCGCATCTCGCAATTGACCCAGCAGATGGTGCAGCAGCAGTCCGCTGCCCAGCAGCAGATGCAGGACCCGAACTACGCGAAGAACATGCAGGAGAAAAGAGCCGAATTCGGCTGCGAGGAAATCCAGTTCAAGACGGATGGAAACTCCGCCGAAGGCAGCGTCACCTGTGGAGAGAAAGTCGGCACTCTTCAGTTCAAAGGCGTCATGCGCTACCTTGGCCCGTAGGAGTTTGTTGGGAAATACTGAAAACTGGTAATCCCGAGGAGCCTGCCGGCCGGCAGGCCCGCCGCTTGCCCGCCGCTCGCCTGGCGTGGCGGTGGCGTGTGGGGAGGAACCTCCCTGTCTCTTTACCTCGTGCTGTCAGGCGCGACTCAGCATCTCCTCGAGACGCGCCTTCACTGCCGGCCACTCCGAGTCAATCACACTGAAATAGATCGAATGCCGGATGCGCCCCGTCGAGGTGACCATGTGATTGCGAAACGTTCCTTCTTCCTTCGCGCCAACCCGCAGAATCGCCTGGCGCGAGCGATCGTTCAGCGAATCCGTTTTCAGCTCCACACGAATGCAGCCCCACGTCTCGAAAGCGTGCCGGAACATCAGATACTTCGCCTCGGTGTTCGCCGCCGTGCGCTGCCACGCTAGGCCGAGCCACGTGCCGCCGATCTCCACGCGCAGGTGCGGACGCTCGATGCTCATAAATCGCGTGCTCCCGATCGCGCGACCCGTCGCCTGCTCGATCGTCACAAACGGCAGGCCCGTTCCCGCCGCCTGCTCTCCCAAGGCATATTCGACGAACGCTCGAATGTCCTCGCGGCTGCCTGTCTGAATGTAGGGATTCCAGCGCCAGATTTCCGCCTCGCCTCCAACTTCGCAAAGCGCGTCCAGATGACCGAGCGAGAGCGGCTCCAGCCGCACGTGCTTCCCTTCCAACACTACCGGCTCAATCTTCATCATCCGCCAAATTTAACACGCCCCCTCGCCTATCCGTCCATCGCCTCCGCCTACTCCACCGCCGGTCCCCGTCGCGCATACTCATCCAGCCGCTTCTTGTAGAGCAGCAGCACGCTCGGGCCAAACGACAGCAGCATGATCGCAATCCCCGCGGTGATGCCGAAACTTGTCGCTGCCGGCGCCGAGCAGTCCTGACGCCGGCGCACAATGATGTGACACGGCACCGCGATCAACAGCTCCAGCACGCTGCCGCGCAGCAGCCAAGAAATCACACGCGTCACCGGGGCGCTCGAATTGCGCATGTAGAAGTAGAAGAAAATCCCCCACAGCAGCCACAGTCCACCCAAGAAGAGTGCGATATACGTCGCGTTATCCCAGAAGGAACTCCAGAAATCGTCGCCGCGAACTGCAAACCCGATCGACCATATCGCCGCAGCGGTGAGTATCGCCGTCAGCGCCGCCGCCACCGTGCCCGAAACCAAAATATGCGCCCGTGGTTTCAACCGCTGCCGCGACGAATCCACAGTCAAGAAAAGCAGCGCGGCTTCGCCGACTAGAACGGCCCCGGCCGGGAGCCAGTAAACCCAGTTTGAGTAAACGCCCCAGACGTTTCCCGCCAGCTCCCCCCACTTGGCGACGTCGCCTCCGACGATCAAAATCGCCCCCGGCGTCAGCAGCCCCAGAACAATCAGCGCGTACACAATCGAGATCACAATCCCCCATTTGCGCATCGCTCCTCCTCTCTCTGCCAGCTTCTCTATCACAGAACGGGCGCCAATGCTCATAATCTCATCGCCGCAGGCGCCGCCGGCATGGGCGAACATCCACTCAGCCCCGATCTACGTATCTTAATGTGGTTATACTTCTCAGCGGGAGATTGAAGTGTTTGATTCAAGCGAGACCAATGGTCTATCCTCAAGATCCGTCGAGCGGAGAGCGTTCTTCGTCATCTCCGGCGCCGCTATCGCCGGGCTTGCACTGCGGCGCTACCTCGGGTCCGCGCCGTCGCAAGCCGCGGCCGAGCCGCTTGGCCCGCCTCAGCAAGCCACAATCGTCGAATTCACGGATGGCGGAGTGCGAAAAGGAGCGATCACCGTGCCCAAGATTCAAAAAACCGAAGCGGAATGGAAAAAGCAGTTGTCCCCCGACTCGTTTGAAGTCACGCGTCACGAAGGCACGGAGCCGCCCTTCTCCGGCGAACTCTTGAATGTCCATGACAAAGGCGTCTTCCGGTGCATTTGCTGCGACAATGCTCTCTTCAGCTCCGAAACGAAATTCGATTCCGGCACTGGCTGGCCCAGTTTCTGGGCGCCCATTGCGAAAGAAAACATAGTCGAAACCACCGACGATAGTCTCGGCGTGGAACGCACCGCCGTGTCCTGTAGCCGGTGCGATGCGCATCTCGGCCATGTTTTCCCGGACGGCCCTAAGCCAACGGGCCTGCGCTATTGCATGAACTCGGTAGCGTTGAAATTTGCCAAGGCCTGATATTCATCAGGGGCCGTCCAGCCGTTCATCTGGCCGCAACCTGATCCACAACTCCGCGCCCCGTTGTGCGATACTCCCCCGTTCCCGGCGCGCCCACCGCATCTCAGGCTGGCTTCGCACCGGAAGTGGGACCCAGCTAACCGATCATGGCCACGCCGCCACAAATCGAAGGAAGCCTCCAGAAGATCCCCCGACGCCGCCAAACGATCGCGTGGCTTCTGTCCTTCGGCATCCTGGTGAACTACTTCGACCGGGTGAACCTTTCCGTGGCGAAGGAGGCCCTGCACGCCTCGTTCGGAATTTCCACCGTCATGTTCGGATTTCTTTTGAGCGCGTACACCTATACGTACGCCGTACTCCAAGTGCCGTCGGGACTGCTGCTCGACCGCTTCGGCGTGAAAACCATCGGCCGTGTGAGCACTTTCCTCTGGAGCGTCGCATCTTTCGGAGCTTCGCTGGCGAGGGGCGTGCCTACTTTTTTCACGGCGCGTTTGGTTCTCGGAGTGGGAGAGGCGCCGACGTTCCCCGCGAACGCCAAGGCCGTCGGCTACTGGTTCCCGAAGGCGGAGCGAAGTATCGGCACTTCGATCTTCGACGGGGCGTCGAAGCTTGGCGTGGGACTCGGCTACCCTGTGCTTGGTCTTCTGCTCTACGAGTTCGGATGGCGGTGGTGTTTTGCCGCGACGGGCTTCATCAGCCTTATCTTCTTCGCGCTCTTCACTTTGTATTACCGCAACCCCAGCGAAGATGCCAGACTCACGGACGCGGAACGGAGGTTCATCGCGCGCGGAGGCGCCCAGCCGGAGGACAAAGTTCTGGCGGCGCGCGGCGCCCCCATCGGTTACCTGCTGCGCAAGAAGAAGGTCTGGGGGATGTGTTTGGGCTACGCTTCGTACAACTACACGTTCTACTTCTTGCTCTTCTGGCTCCCGACATTTTTTTCGACGGCGCTCCACACGACGCCGGTGCGCGCGGCTCTCTTGTCGAGTATTCCGTGGATTCTGGCGACTGCCGCTGAATTGTTCATTGGGGGCCTGCTCGTGGACAAACTGATTGAGCACGGCTGGAACGGTGACCGGGTGCGGCGGTTCGTTCTGATCGTCGGAACCTCGATGGGGCTGGGTCTTGTCGGTGCCACGACGACATCGCGCATTCCGGTTGCGTTGGTCTGGATCACGATCGCGATCGGCGGTTTGTCGGCGGCATCGGCGATCGGTTGGTCCATTCCATCTCTGCTCGCGCCCAAGGAAAGCGTGGGGACGCTGGGCGGCATTCTCAACACCTGCAATCAATTGTCTGCCCTGGCCGCGGGCACGGTGACCGGCTTCATCGTCGAGCACCACTCGTTTGCGCCCGCCATGGGGGTTGCGGCCGTTTATCTTGCCATCGGTATCGCGGGCTACATCTTTCTTCTCGGTAGTATCGAACAGCTTCCCGAGCCTCCGCAGCGTGCCGGAGTCGTCTCGGCCGGCGAGCCGCTCTGATCGGAGTGTCGCGCGGTGGCGCTGCGGCAAGAGCTTCACACCCCTGCGAACTCAACCCGTTCCGCAATGAAACAGTGTGCCGGATGGATAATGCTTACTACTCTTCCCGACAAACAAGGCTACGGATAAGGTTGACTGCAAGACGCGCTCTGCTAGGATTTTCTTACCCCTTCCTGTCCTTGCTCCTCCCTGTGCGCGCGTTCGTTCGGCCCGCAGGCGAGCAGCAAAGCTTTGCCAAGGTGAGGCCCTCGGCGCGACTGTGCGCCTCGACGGATCCGAACCGACGCGACCTCTATTTGCTGCGAGGAAGACTCTGTGACGACGGACGGGCGCAACGACACTCATCCCGCGCGACTCGACAGGCGCTCGACCGGGCGTGTTAGGAGACAGGCATGAAGTCGAGAATGCCGCGTTCGTCACGACGCCCGCTCTCCGCGCCGCCGGCCCCTCTCGACGAAAAAGTCGAGAAGACCCGGACGGCGATTCAGGAGCGCGGGACGGATGCCGCCGTCCTGCCAGGCCCAGAGGAGCCGCGGGAGCTCGCGTTTGTGAAAGCGGATTCCCCCTGCCGCGCGCTCCTGGAGACGATGAACGAAGGCGCGCTCAGCCTGACTGCGGAAGGCATCATCGTTTACGCGAATCCCCGGTTCTTACAGATGACCGGGGCGGATGCGCAGTGCATTCTCGGCGAATCCATCCTGCGTTTCGCGGCAGAGAGCGAGCGCGACAAAGTCCGCACGCTGCTTGCGGCCAGCCAGAACGGTCCCCAACAAGCCGAGATACTACTGCGAACCCTCGGCGACGAACAGATTCACACGCTCTTCTCGATGCGAGCGTTTTCCGCCGACGGCGTCTCAGGCGTATCGCTTGTGGTCACAGACCTGACCAGCGTGCAACGGCAGTTTGCGGAACTGGAAGCGGTATATCGGACGGCGCCGGTATGTCTCGCGGTGTTGGACAGGTCGCTGCGCATCCTGCGCTTGAACCAGGGTACGGCGGAAATTCTCGGCGATGCGCCCGCGCGTCTCACCGGGCGACCCATTCGCGAAGCTGCCCCGGCCGTCGCCAAGCTCCTTCCTCCCGTATTCGAGCGGGTGTTCGAGGGAGGAGAACCTGTCTTCAATCTTGAGATCACGGCAGCACTGGACGGCGAGCCCCATGTCGAACGCACCTGGATTGTGAATTGCCGCCCGGTGATGACCGAAAACCAAGAACTCCCTGCGATCAGCCTGGTCATGACGGACGTCACGGAGCGCAAACGAGCGGAGATGGAACGCGTCATCCTAAGCCGCGCGATCGAGCAGGCCGCCGAATCCATTCTGATCACGAAGAGCGACGGCACCATCGTGTACGCAAATCCGGCGTGCGAAAGAATCTCCGGCTACAGCCGGGCGGAGATGCTCGGCCAGACTCCGCGGCTATTCAAGAGTGGCAAGCATCCAGACGCGTTTTACGAGCAACTTTGGAAGACGGTGGGAAGTGGAAACGTGTGGCACGGCAGCACGATCAATCGTCGCAAGAACGGCACGTTCTACGAGGAAGCCACAACCATTACTCCGGTGCGGGACGCTCAGGGCCGCATTCTGAACTACATCGCGTCGAAGCGGGACGTCACCCACGAGCGGCAACTTGAGAGGCAACTCCGGCTGGCGCAAAAGTTTGAAGCGCTGGGGCGGCTGAGTGGGGGAATCGCACACGACTTCAACAATGTCCTGGGAGCGATTCTCGGCTGGGCGGAACTCGGCGAGGAACAAACCGAGCCGGGGAGCAAGCTGCGCAGTTACTTCGAGAAAACTCAGGCGCAGGCGGAGCGGGCCGCCGGACTTGTTCGGCAATTGCTGGCATACTGCCGGCGCCAAATCCTGGAACGGACCGATCTCGATCTCAACTACCTGGCGAGCGAAACCGTGGCCATGATGGGAAACCTGATCGGAAAGCAAATCGAGGTCAAGACCGTTCTGGCGTCGGACCTGCTTGGAATCCGTGCAGACGCCGGACAAGTGGAACAGGTTATCGTGAATCTCTGTCTAAATGCACGCGACGCCATGGCGGAAGGCGGACGTCTCGTGGTCGAAACGCGAAACGTCACTATCGACGAGATCTACTGTGAATCGCACACTTACTTTCGTCCCGGGCAGTACGTGCAACTCTCGGTGTCCGACACCGGATCCGGAATGAGCCACGAGACACTCGACCGCATCTTCGAGCCATTTTTCACAACGAAGGATATTGGCGAGGGCACCGGGCTCGGGCTGGCCACCGTTTACGGAATCGTGAAGCAGCACGAGGGCTTCATTCACGTTTACAGCGAGCTGGGACATGGAACCGTCTTCCATGTTTACTTTCCGGCGCTCGCGGAGCCCGCAAAGGCGGTCCCGAATGGCCAGAAGATCGAGCGCGCGGCCGGGGGGCGGGAACTGCTGCTATTCGCCGAGGACCACGACGGCCTGCGGGAAACGATCTGCGACAGCTTGTCGGAATTGGGCTACCGATTGCTCGTGGCCAGAGACGGAGCGGAAGCGGTTGAACTGTTCAGCGCTAACCGCGACGCCGTCGACTTGGCAATCCTCGACGTCGTCATGCCACGGATGGGCGGCCCCGAGGCTCTTGCCCGGATGCGGAAGATACGGCCGGGCCTGTTGGGGCTATTCATGACCGGGTACACGTCCGGAACCGAAATGATCTCTCAGCTCGAAAGTGAGAACACGTCGCTGCTCCAAAAACCGTTTAGCACCAAGCAGCTCGGCGCAAAAATTCGTGAAATCTTCGATTTGATTGCGCGCGCCAACATTACGTCCTCCTGACATCCTTACTCTCCGCCTGCCAGCAACGGCCGCGCCAGCCGGCAGGCTCAGGGCCGAAGCCCTAGGTAGGCGCAACGAGTTCGTGTAAGCCCCGGAAGGGCGACACATTCTTCGAATCTGTCCTCTCTTGCGGGAAAAACGCCTGCCTGAAAGGCCGTGCTATGCTGGAGTCGTCCGCCAGGACGGCCACTACCACTTGTTGTGAGGCTCGCGTGGACGGTCTTACCGTTTGCAGCGGAATCAACGTGCGGGGGCCGGACCGTCAGGCCCGGCCGCAGGAAACCGGCGTTGTTAGCGAGAATGTAAGACAATAGAGGACCATGATTGGACCCCGAACACGGCCCGAACGATCCGGTGCGGGCTCTCGTGGCAAAAGCGGCAAGCCCGAAGCCAAGAGCAGCTTGGTGAAGATGCTGCCGGAAGTGTGGGTCTTCGTTCGTCCGCAGCGCTGGCTGTTGCTCTTCGGACTTCTCCTGATGACCATCAACCGGGTCGCAGGACTCGTGCTGCCCGGCTCGACGAAATTCCTCTTCGACAACATCATCGGAAAACGCCAAGCGAACCTCCTGCTCCCGCTGGGCCTCGCGATTCTATGCGCGACGGCGGTGCAAGGCGTCACCTCGTATTCTCTGACGCAGCTTCTTTCCAAGGCCGCGCAGAGAATGATCGCCGATCTGCGCAAACAAGTGCAGGCGCACATCGCGCGCCTGCCCGTAACGTACCACGACTCGAACAAGACCGGCGCCCTCGTGACGCGGATCATGAACGACGTCGAGGGCCTGCGCAACCTCATCGGAACGGGCCTGGTGGATTTCGTGGGCAGCCTCATGACCGGCGTGTTTGCGCTGATGATTCTGCTGCGCATCAGCACCTTCATGACGGCCGTGGCGTTCGGGATCCTCATCGGATTCGGTGTCGCGCTGAATGCCGCCATCGGCACGATCCGGCCGATCTACCGCGCGCGGTCGAAAATCTACGCCGAGGTCACGGGACGCCTCACGGAATCTCTCGCCGGCGTGCGCGTCGTGAAGGGGTACCGTGCGGAAGAGCGCGAAGACCGCGTGTTTGCCGGAGGGGTGCAGCGGCTGCTCGACAACATCTTGAAGACGCTGACGGCGACTTCGGTGATGAGCCTCTCCTCGACCGTTCTGCTTGGTGTCGTGAGCGCGCTGATTATGTACCTCGGCGCGGGCCGGATTCTTTCGCACTCGATGACCATCGGGACCTTTATCGCCTACAACGCGTTCCTCGCCATGATGGTCGCACCGGTCTTTCAGATCGTGAATATCGGCACGCAATTGACCGAAGGAATGGCGGGCCTCGAACGCACCACGGAGATCCTCAAGGAAAACGCGGAAGACGCCGATCCGCGGCGCACGGTTTCCATCGCTACGATCCGCGGCGAGGTGATTTTCGACGGCGTGAATTTTGCCTACGATGCCGGGCGATTGGTGCTTCAGGACGTGAGTTTCCAGGCGCGGCCGGACTCGGTGACGGCGCTGGTCGGGCCGTCCGGCGCGGGGAAATCGACGATCATCGGGCTGATCGCGGCGTTTTACACACCGACTTCGGGCCGCGTGCTTGTGGACGGCACGGACCTCGCTGGCGTGAAGCTCAACAGCTATCGCACGCAGCTTGGGATCGTGCTGCAGGACACGTTTCTATTCGACGGCTCGATCCGAGAGAACGTGGCGTTTTCGCGGCCGGTCGCGCGCGAAGAAGACATTCTTGCCGCGTGCCGTATCGCGCGCGTGGATGAATTCGCGGAATCGTTCGAGAAGGGCTACGAAACCGTGATCGGCGAGCGCGGCGTGAAGCTCTCCGGCGGGCAAAAGCAGCGCATTTCGATCGCGCGCGCGATTCTGGCCGACCCGCGCATTCTAATCTTGGACGAAGCGACGTCCAGCCTCGATTCCGAATCCGAGGCGCTGATCCAGCACGGGCTGGCGCACCTGATGCGCGGGCGAACGACGTTCGTGATCGCGCACCGCCTCTCGACGATCCGGCGAGCGGACCAGATTCTGGTGGTAGAGGGCGGGCGGATTATCGAGCGGGGAAATCACGAATCGCTCTTCGCGGCCGGCGGACGCTATTTCGATTTGTACACCAAGCAGCACGGCCTCGAGGCCAACCTGTTCCTCGCGCCGGGCGAGGGCGACACCGTGCCCGCGAATGGCGAAAGCGTCACGGCTTCCCCGGATGACGAGAAGGATGACGCGAACGGATCGGCGGAGTCCGGCATCGCTCGTGCCGCGCGCATTCTGCGTGGCCGGGAGTCGTAGTGCCTGCGGAAGCAGAAGCGGAGGAAGAACGGAAGCGCGCGGGACTCTGCGCCGATTGCCGGCACGCACAGAGGGTAGTTTCGGCGCGCGGCTCGAATTTCTATCTCTGCCGCCGCTCGTTCACCGACCCGTCGTTTGCCAAGTATCCGGCGCTGCCCATTCGGAACTGTGCCGGATACAGGTGCCTGGCAAGCGCAAACTCGTGACATGCAGCGGCGCCGAAGAGATCCCTCTAGAATCTAGCGATTCAAAAACTCGTCGGTGTGGGTGACGAATTCAGGATAGGCGCCCGCGCCCAATTCGTGGAGATCAAGTCCCTGACGCTCGCCCTCGACGGCGACTCGTTGCGGAAAGAAACGGTTGAGCAGCCAATTCAGGCCATACGCTACCGGCAGGACGAAGCCAAACAGCGTGGCAATGCCCACGACTTGCGCGAGCCACTGGCTCTGGTTGCCGATTGCGCCGTTGAGCGGCTGATCGGGCAGCCGGGCGCAAATGCCCAGCGCCAGCAATCCCCAAATCCCGCAGACGGCATGGACCGAAACCGCGCCGCCGGGGTCGTCCACCTGGAAGCGAAGTTCAAACCACTCGACCGAGAGCGCGACCAGAGCGCCCGCAACCATGCCGATCAGTACCGCCGCGGCTGGCGCCAGAAAGGGCGCGGCGGCGCTGCTCGCGACCAAGCCGCCAATCCAGCCATTCGCACAAAGGGAGGCGTCGGGCTTGCCGAAGCGGATTCGCGTGACGGCTGCCGTGGCGAGCGTTGCCGCGGCGGCGCAAAGCGTGGTGTTGATTGCAATCAGGACGCAGCGTTTCGGATCCGCGTTCGCGAAAAGAATCGCCCCGGCCGAGTTCAATCCGTACCAGCCCAGCAGCGACAGCAAGCAACCGAACAGGACCAACACAGCGTTGTGCCCGGGGATGGCCGCTGGCATTCCGTCCACCGCGTATTTGCCGTGCCGCGGACCGAGAATCCACGCGACCGAAAGCGCCGTCAATCCTCCGACGACCTGAATTGTTCCCGAGCCGCCGGCGTCCACAAAGCCGCGGCCCAGACCGTAGTTCGCTCCGAGTTGCGCCAGCCAGCCGCCGCCCCATACCCAATGCGCGAAGATGGGGTACGTGATTCCCGCCAGCAGCGCCGAAGAGGCGCAACACGCGCTGAGCTTCCAGCGATCTCCCCCGCTGCCGAGCGGAATGATTGCGGTCAGGCCGACGCTGAGCATTTGGAGCCAGGCGATCAAAGAAGACGCTGAGCCGTCGAACCGCAGTCCGCGCAGGAAGAACTGCTGCGCTCCAATCCAGCCCCAATCTTTTCCCGCAATTTTCAAGACATGCCCGGGCCCGCCCGCGTACCCCTGGAACGCGAAGCCGCAAAAGAAGAATACGACCGCGGCCACAGCGAACACCGCAAGTGAAGTCATCATGGAATGCGCCGCGCTGCGCGAGCGGCCCAGGCCCGTGTTGATGAGCGCAATTCCGGCTGCGGCCAGCGGAACCAAGAAGACAAAGAGAATGCAAACAGCGGTCGTGAGGTCGGAGAACACTGGTGTGGCCGGAGGAGTCATTGGGATGCCCCGTAGCCACCGAAATGTGCGCGCACGGTCAGGACCAACCCCAAGGCCTCGACGCCGCAGCCCGCGAGCGCGAAGGCGGCCCTGGGCACCGCGGCGGAGAGCAAAACGATCGCCGCGAGAACCAGCAGCCATCCTGCTGAGAGCAAACAGAGTCCTGCAAACTTCATTCCGTCAGCCCCACAAACGAATTAGGAACCGCTCCAACATTTCGCGCGGACGCTAAAGATAACACAATCGCTCGCGGTGAAGCGGCCTCTACTGACCATCCCCATCGCATCCGTCGGCCGCATCTAGGGCGCCCTATGATCACCGCCACAGGGCGCGATTCTTCCCGAACAGGCCGCGAAGATGAAGTCTAATCTTGTAACTTATTGAACGTGCGCAAGTTAGGCCGGTCGGACGTATTTACGGAATCCATACAAAAGTTTTATACGAGCAATTGAATATTTCCGTTTTACAGAAACCGCGATTCTCCGCATGATTGCCACTCCCATAGCAATCACCCCTTAAAGGAGGAGTGGTCTAGATGGCAGAAGAAAAACCAACGGCCGAAATGAAGCAAACGCTGGGGCTCACAGGTCTGACGATGAACGCCATGGCGCTTATCGCGCCTGGAGCTTTCCTCTGGCTCACGTTTGCAATTCAGGGCGCAGAGGGAGTCTCGGCGCCGTCGATGTGGATCGGCATCGTGCTCGCCTTGGTGCTGTGTCTGGCAACTGCGGTCTGTTATGCCGAAATGGCCAAGCTGTATCCGGGGACCGGCAGTTCATACTACTTCGCGGAACAATCCTTCCTGAATCACGACAAACATTGGAAATGGGCGCGTCTCGCAAAGTTCATCGTCGGCTGGGGCTCGCACCTTTATTACTGGATTTATCCGGGCGTGATGGTGTGCGTGACCGGCGTCTTCTGCGGGTACGTGGTGGGGACCCTCTGGCCAAATTTCATGAGCGCCTCCAATCCCGGCCCGATGTTTATGATGCTGGTGGCGGTGCTGTTCTCCTTCGGCGTGGCGTATATCGCGCACCGCGGGGTTGTAGGCTCGACTTCGGTGAACATCGCGATCAACGTGATCCAGATCAGCGCGTTGATTGTGTTTTCCGTAATGGCCCTAGGCTATCGCTTGAACCATCCCGTGGGAAGCGTCGCGTGGAATTTCGATTCGGCTACGGGGGATGCCTACCAGTACCAGTTCCAGACGGCGGCCGACGGTTCCATTGCTCGCGACGCGAACAACGTACCGAAGCCGCTGCTGGATTCCTCCGGGAAGCCCGTGCCCTTCACGGTCGACTACCCTTACCAGGACAGCTCGGGCAATTTTGTGAGCCACCCGAGCGCGAAATCTGTTATCGGGGTGCACAAGATAGGGTGGATGTTCGTGCAGGCCACGGTGGCCATCCTGATTCTCGTTGGATTTGAATCCGTGACCTCGCTCGGCGGAGAAGCAAAGAATGCCAAACGCGACATTCCCATCGCGGTCATCGCTTCCTTGCTGATCCAAGGAGCTTTCTGCTATCTGTTCGAGTATTTTGCGGCGAACTACTTCTTAAACTCGGGTTATCCCATGGCGACCGCCTCGGGGTCGTCGGCGCCCATCGGCGACATGATGGTTGTAGTCGGCAACTCGCTGTTCGGCGCGGGCCGCGGCCGCATCTTCATGCTCGTCGAAGCGTTCACCGTGTTTCTGGCGCTGATCGGCACGACGCTTTCCTGCATCAACACTGGGGCGCGCGTGACGTACGCCATGGGCAAGGATAGCGAAGTTCCCGAGCACTTCGGAATGCTGCACGGCAGGAACCTGACGCCCCACCGGGCGATCTGGACCTTGGCCATCATCTCGGCCGTGATCGGCGTGATCGGCTGCTTGAACGTGTTCGGAGATGCGAGCGCCCTCGCGGATACCGTGGTTCAAGCTCTGCCGCACGGCTTCTGGTCGAGCGTCGGCTATTTAAGTCACGACAAGATGGCGGCCTTGCCAAACTCATTGCTGACAATCACTCTGGCCTCCAACTTCGGAACGTTCCTGCTCTACGGGCTGAGTTGCTTTACTTGCATCGTGGCCTATGCGGGACACCCGAGCTACAGATTCCTCAGGCACACGTTTATTCCGATATTCGGATTGGTTGCGAACCTGCTCTGCATGGGCGCCTACCTGTTCCTTCCATTCTTCGGCTATGGCACGAAAATGGAGCCGTTCACGGCCTTAGGCATAGCGGCGGTCTGGGCCATCTACGGAGGCATCTACTTTGCCCACTCGAGCAAGGCCACTGGGCGAACAACTTTTGCAAAGAGCAAAGCCTCGATCTCATGAAGGTGCAACAATCGTCCTCAAGCGCCGGGCGGGCGAAAGCCCGCCCGGTCTTTTTCCGGGAGTTATAATGTTCCAGAGTTACAGGGGACAGCAGTGGGACAACGCCGCCCGGGTGAGCGGCGTCGCTCCTCCAGCGCAGAATTCTATGCTTGATGTCGAGTTTGCACAGCTTTCCGATGTGGGCCGAGTCCGCCCGCATAACGAAGATTACTTGGGCCATTTCGCCCCGTCCGGTCATGCACAGGCGCGAGGCCATGGCTGGTTATTTGCGCTGGCCGACGGAGTCGGCGGACAAGAGAAAGGCGAAGTCGCCTCGCACGCGGCCGTCGAAAGCATGTTGGAGGGCTTCCGCAACGCGCCCAAGAACGAGCCGCTGACTTCCCTTCTTCACGATCTCGTCCAAACCGCGAATGCGCGCGTGTTTGAGACCGCGGTGGCGACAGGCATCTCCGGCGCGGGTATGGCGACGACGCTTGTGGCCTGCGCGCTTCGCTACGATCGCGCCGCTGTGGCGCACGTGGGCGATTCCCGCTGCTACCTGATTCGCCAAGGCAAAACCACATTGCTCACGGAAGACCACACCGTCGTCAACGAACAGGTGAAGCTGGGCCTCCTATCGGCCGAAGAAGCGGCCGAAGGGGATACGCGGCACGTCTTGAGCCGTTCGCTCGGAGGCAGCTTGTTCGTCGGAGTGGAAACCAGCGAACTGCAGGTGCTTCCCGGCGACGTGCTCCTGCTCTGCTCGGACGGTCTGCACGGCTCGGTGACGCCTGCTGACATCTCGCAGACCATGGGCCGCCAACCGGATTTGAAGGGCGCAGCCCAATCCCTCGTCGCGCTTGCCAATCAGCGCGACGGAAATGATAATATCAGCGTCCAGCTAATCCGCGTTCGCAGCGTCGAACGCGTGGGCATGTACCGCGGGCGGCCATACAAGTTGCGCTAAGGAGTAGCTCGCATGGAGCGGGCTGGCTCGCCTCCGGCCGCTGCCGCTGACCCACGCAGACGATGGCTCCAATACACTCCGGCGACACACTCGACCACTACCGCATCGAAAACCTCGTCGCGCGAAGCGGCATGGCCTCAATTTTCCGCGCCACCGACCAGCGCAACGGCCGCGCCGTGGCCATCAAGATTCCCCACCCCGAGATGGAAGGCGACCCCGTGCTCTTTGAGCGCTTTCATCGCGAAGAGCAGATCGGCAAGAACCTAGACCACGTTGGCGTGATGAAGGTCTTCGCCGATGAGGACCGCAGCCGGATTTACATGGTCATGGAGTGGGTCGACGGGAGGCTTCTGCGGACGATCCTGGTCGAGAAAAAGAAGCTGCCGGTAGAACGCACCATCCGCATAACCGTGCGTATTTGCGACGCGCTGGATTACATCCACTCCCACGGGGTCGTTCACCGCGACCTCAAGCCCGAGAACGTCATGGTGGACCGCGATGACAACGTCAAACTCATCGACTTCGGGATCGCCGGCAGCGTCGGCGCACGACGCCTGACATTTGCGAAGCTGACCCAGGCCATGGGAACGCCCGACTACATCTCACCCGAACAGGTCAGGGGGAAGCGCGGAGACGGGCGCAGCGACATTTACTCGCTGGGCGTCATGCTCTACGAAATGCTGACGGGCGAGGTGCCCTTCCACGGTCCCAGCCCCTTCGCCATCATGAACGAGCGGCTGCTCAATAACCCCCGGCCGCCGCGGGACATCGATCCGGAAATCTCGCCACAGCTTCAAGAGGTGATTTACCGCGCCATCGAGCGCGATCCGAAAAACCGCTACGCGACCGCGCGCGAATTCGCGAACGACCTGGAACACCTGGACCAGGTCGGCGTCTCGGACCGCCTTGAGATCCGCGACTGGAAGAAACGGCGCTCGCCGTGGCTGCGGCGAATTCTTTTTTACGTGATGCTGGCGCTGATTCCAGTGGCGATCTTCAGCCTGTTGCTTTACGTCGCGCGCCACACCTGAGAAGGAGCCCGAGAATGCCGTCGCCTCGCCGCCGGCGCCTGTCCCCATGACCCCTGAGCGAACTTCACAACCCGCGGCGCCGGATTCGGCGATCGAGACGATCTCGCTCACACGCAAGTTCGGCGATCTGATCGCCGTGAATCACATTCATCTGCGCGTGGGCCACGGGAAGATCTTCGGGCTGCTCGGACCGAACGGCGCCGGCAAGAGCACGACGATCAAAATTCTCACGACTCTCCTTGAGCCGACGTCGGGCGCGGCGCGCGTTGCGGGATTTGACGTCGTGAAGTCCCCATCGCAGGTCCGGCGCCGCATCGGTTACGTGCCGCAAATGCTCTCCGCCGACGGTTCGCTGACCGGCTATGAGAACCTTATGCTTTCCGCCAAATTGTACGGAATGGCGCACGCGGACCGGAAGGAGCGCGTTTCAGAAGCGCTCGATTTCATGGGCATTTCGGAAGCGGGCAACAAGTTGGCGAAGACCTATTCGGGCGGCATGATCCGGAGACTCGAAGTCGCGCAGGCCATGCTGCATCGCCCCGCGGTCCTCTTTCTCGACGAGCCCACGATTGGGCTGGATCCCGTCGCGCGGCGCGCCGTCTGGGAGCGGCTGCGCGAACTGAACGACCGCTTCAGCATGACCGTACTGATCACCACGCACGACATGGACGAAGCCGACACGCTCTGTGACGAGTTGGCCATCATGCATCGTGGGAAAGTGAGCGCCACCGGCAAACCGTCGGAGTTGAAGGCTGCGCTGGGGGCCGACGCCACGCTCGACGATGTGTTCGCGCACTTCAGTGGAGGCTCCATCCACGAAGGAGGTGACTACCGTGACATCCGCCGTACCCGAAACACGGCCAGCCGCCTGGGCTGACTCCGCCCTCGTCCTCGATTTCTGCCTGCAGAGCGCCGCGATCGCGGAAGTCGAGCTGAAGAAACTGATGCGCGACCCGACGGAACTCTTCTCCCGCGCCGTCCAGCCGACTCTCTGGCTCGTGATTTTCGGTCAGGTGTTCAGCCGCGTCCGCGGAATCCCAACGGGGAACATTAGCTATCTGGCGTTCATGACGCCTGGAATTTTGGCGCAGAGTGTCCTGTTCGCCGCGATCTTTTACGGGATCGCGGTCATCTGGGAACGCGATCTGGGGATCGTGCAAAAGCTGCTGGTGAGTCCGGCCGAGCGCTCCGCGCTGGTGATGGGCAAGGCGATCTCGGCCGGCTTTCGCGGCGCGATTCAAACGGCGATCATCTATCTGCTGGCGCTCGTGCTGCACATCGGAGTGCGCTGGAATCCGCTTTCGATCGCGGGAGTGCTGTGCGGAGTCGTCCTCGGGTCCGCGATTTTCTCGACTTTCTCCCTCATCATCGCGTGCATCGTGAAATCGCGCGAACGGTTCATGGGAATCGGCCAGCTGCTTACGATGCCCCTGTTCTTTGCGAGCAACGCAATCTATCCGCTGGCGATTATGCCCGCCTGGCTGCGCGCCGTGGCGCTTTTCAATCCGCTCACCTATCTCGTGGACGCCTTGCGCGGAATGATGATCCAGGGCGGGCAGAGCGTGCACGGGCTGCCCGTGGACTTTTGCGTGATGGGGGTTATTTTCTTGATCTTGGCGGTGATTGCCTCGAAGCTCTATCCCACTCTGGCCCATTGAAGCCGGTTGTGGGAGCTCCGGCGGGAGGTGCAACTTGTCCAGCACAACGGAACTCGCGCGCCGCTTTCGGATTGAAGACGGCCATGGCTTCCGCCTGAAACTTTTCGACCCGGCGGACACGCGCCATTTCAAGTCGAAGGCCAAAGCCGAGGAAACGCTCCAGCGCGACGTCGCACGCCTGAGTGCGCTCCAGGAAAAACTGTACGCGCAGGATCGCTGGGCGCTGATGATCGTCCTGCAGGCCATGGACGCGGCGGGCAAAGACAGCACGATCAAGCACGTCATGTCGGGCGTGAATCCGCAGGGCTGCCAGGTCGTTTCCTTCAAGACTCCCTCAAACGAAGATCTGCAGCACGACTACCTCTGGCGCGAAACTTCCTTCTTGCCCGAGCGCGGGCACATCGGAATCTTCAACCGCTCCTACTACGAGGAGGTGCTCGTGGTTCGCGTGCATCCCGAGTTCCTCGAGGCCCAGAAGATTCCGCCGGATCTTGTGACCCGGCGCATCTGGGAGGAGAGATACGAAGACATCAATGCTTTTGAGCGGCACCTCACGCGAAATGGAACCATCATTCGGAAATTCTTTCTGCACGTCTCGCGCGAAGAACAGAAGAAGCGCTTCCTGGAACGATTGGAAGAGCCCGCGAAAAACTGGAAGTTTTCCCTGAACGATGTGCGCGAGAGGCGTTACTGGAAGCAATACCAGCACGCTTATGAAGAGGCCATCCGCGCCACGAGCACGCCCCACGCCCCCTGGTACGTCGTGCCCGCCGACCACAAGTGGTTCGCGCGCTTGATCGTTGCGGCCGCGATCATCGATGCGCTCGAAGGACTGAATCTCGCCTTCCCGACCATGGATCGTGAAAAGCTCCGGGCCCTGGCTGCGGCGCGCAAGGAGCTTCTGGCGCCGGGAAAACGCTGAACGAACCGCGCACTTTCAGAAGCGGCTCGTTGATTGCGCGCCGCGCTCGCCCATCAGGAGAATGCTTCGCTCGGAAAACGGGAGAAACAGCAGGGCAGCGGTCATGGCCATCACGAGACCGATGCCGATCCGGTCGAGCAGCAGAAACGGCGAGAGCGCCCACGCTTCGTCCAGCGGAAAAATCGCGGGAAACAGGCGAAGGAATTGCCGCGCGAGGCCGCGATAACCAAAGATGGCGGCGGCCAGCAGATACAATCGTACCGCTACGCCCACCGTCGCCGTTGCGATCAGGACCGCGAGAAGCAGCGCGGCGTAGCTCGTTCTGTCCGTGAGAAACGCATCAATCAGGCGCAGTCGGGCCAGCGCCGCGATGTAGATCCCCAGGTAGAGGAATTGAATCAGTGAAAAGAGCAGCCGCGCCGTTCCTCGCGCGACGCCCGGCAATTCCTGCGCGTCGCTCAAGAGCGATGCGCGAGGCGCACCAGCGGCGCTCTCGCCGGCGGCCGCGCCGCTCGCACCGGCCGGGAATTCGTGCGGGTCGGCCTGGGCCACCGGAGCGATGAAGCGGTAGCCGCGCCGCGGCAGAGTTTGAATGAAGCGCGGATTGCTGGCGGAATCCTCGAGCGCCTCGCGCAATTTGTTTACCGCAGTGTTCAAACTGTGATCGAAATCCACGAACGTGTCCGCGGGCCAGAGCCGCTGGCGCAACTCTTCTCGCGTGATGATTTCACCGGGGCGCTCGAGCAGTTGAAGCAGCACATCGAGTGGCTGTCCTTGCAAACGCGGCCGCGCCTTCCCGTCCTTGCGTAGGTCGCCCGACGCGCGATCGAACTCGAATACGCCGAAGCGAATCACGCCATTCGGTTTTTGCCCTTCGGGCACCCGCTCATCTCCTGCGAAAACCGGCCTCATTCTAAACGATGCGGCCCGCCAAGTGGCCGCTTTTTCATGCAATTACGGAATGAGGTGAATGCAATGCGAAACTGAGCCTGCGTGTATTGTTTTCTTCTTGTTCCTGAGCGATGTTTGGCGTGGAACGGAGGAACCCATGCGACGCAAGAACATCGTTCGAGTCTCGGCATTCGCCGCGGCGGCATGGCTCTGGATGACAGCGTCGGCCAGCGCGCAGCTCACGCCGGAAGCAACACGCGGATTCGAGCGCTACGTCCAGCTCACCGAACAACGTAACGAACAACAGATGAAGGCGGAGGCGCGGCCCGGCGGCTCATTTCTCCGGATAGACGGTTTGCCGCAGGCGCAGCGCAAGTCCGTTCTCGCCCGGCTCGAGCGCGGCGAAGTCGTGTCCGAACAACTCACGACGCCCGCTTCCCCGGCCGAGATCGCAACTCCCGGCGCGTTGATTCATCACTGGGTGGGGACCGTGTTCATCCCCGGCGCGACTCTGAAGCAGGTGCTGGCGCTGGTGCAGGATTACGATCGCCAAAGCCAGTATTACCGGCCGGAGGTCGAGCGCTCGAAGCTGCTGGCGCAGTCCGGAGACGATTTCAAGATTTACCTTCGGTTGAGACAAACCGACGTCATCACCGTCGTTCTGGACACCGAGTACGATGTCCACTACGAGCGCCTCGATGCAAACCGCGAAGCCAGCTTCTCGCGCAGCACGCGCATCGCGGAGATCGTCCACCCGGGCGAAGCCGGCGAGCGCGCACTCTCCAATGCGGATGATCACGGTTTTCTGTGGCGGATGAACTCCTACTGGCGGTTTGAGGAGACGTCCCGCGGCGTCTTCGTGCAGTGCGAAGCCGTTTCACTGTCGCGGGACATTCCGATGGGGCTCGGCTGGCTGGTTGGCCCGCTCATCGAGACCATCCCGAAACAATCCCTTGAATTCACCCTCGGAGCGACCCGCAAAGCCGCGCTCGCCCACCTGTCGCTCGCTTCCCCTTCCCAGGATGCCGTCTCGGCCAGCGCGAATGACCCGTGAGCGAAAAACGCGTGAACCGTGTTCCAAGGCCAGGATCGAGTGCTGATAAAGGAGGAGAGATGGGAACTCAGACGCACGAATTGGAAGCAACGCTCCTGATTTCGACTAGCAAGCGCACGGGCGAAGTTGCTGCGCCCCGCGAAATATTTCGCGATGCGGCCCGCGTGCAGCAGAGCTTCACCGCGGAAATCGAACGCAGCGCGCTCGTATGGCTCGCGGCGCGCCTGCCCGCTTGGGCGCATTCGGATCATCTGACGCTGCTCGGTTTCGCTGCGATGTTCTTCGCGGGAGCAGGCTACGCACTGACCCGCTGGGATCGCATTGGCTTGCTGCTCGCGACGGGTTGTCTCGCGCTGAACTGGTTCGGCGACAGCCTCGACGGCACGATTGCACGCCTGCGCAACCGGCAACGCCCGCGCTACGGCTTCTACGTGGACCACATGATCGATACGGCCGGCGGGTTGTTTTTGATGGGGGGTCTCGCGCTCTCCGGCCTGATGGACTGGCGCATCGCGATGGGAATGTTCATCGCGTTTCTCATGCTTTCGATTGAATCGTATCTTGCAACGTACGCTCTCGGCGCCTTCCGCCTCTCGCACGCGAAACTTGGCCCGACGGAAATTCGCATCCTGCTCGCGGCCGGCAACCTTGCGCTGTGGCTGCACCCGGCGGCGCGCGTCTGGGGCACGCCGTACCGGCTCTTCGATTTCGGCGGGCTGATCGCGATCGCCGGCATGGGCGCGATGTTCGTGGCCGCGGCGATTCGGCATACGCGCGATCTCTATCGGATGGAGAAGTTGACCTGATTTGCGCCACGAGAGAAGCGAAGCCTGAAGGGCGGCAGAGTCGCAGAGCGCCGGAGTATTAGAGAATTTGCGCGCCGCGCCGGGCAATTCCCAGGACTCGCGGCACGGAGCGAAGACCGCGCTGCGCGAACGCCGCCACGATGGCGTCTCCAACTTCCTTGTGGCGATCGGTGGTCAGGGCGAGGATGCTAGGCCCCGCGCCCGAGAGCGCAATTCCGAGCAGGCCCGGCTGCGGCGGAATCGCCAGGGCCTCGGCCAGACCCGGCACGAGGGATTGCCGCTGCGTCTGGTGAAGACGATCGCGCATGGCCTCGCCGATCAAATCGTAGCGGTGCCTCGCGAGCGCCGCGCTGAATAACGCCGTGCGCTGCAGATTGAATACCGCGTCTTCGCGCGGGACTTCCTTCGTGAGAATCGCCCGCGCGTTCTCCGTATCCAGCTGCATCTCCGGGCAAACGACCACCACGCGTATTTCCGCCGGCCACGCTTGCCGCAAGACGACGGGGCCTTCCGGCGTATTCACGATCGTCACCCAGCCGCCGAGAAGCGCCGCGGCAACATTGTCGGAGTGTCCTTCGATTTCCGCGGCGTAGCGAAGCAATTGCTGGGATGGAATTTTCTTTCGCGCGATCGCCGCGCTCAAAACCGCTCCGGCGACAATCGCGGCGCCGCTGCTGCCGAGGCCGCGCTGGAGCGGAATCGCGTTTCGGACCTCGAGGCTGAGCGGCGGCAGAACGAATCCTTCGCGCTCCGCCACGAATTGCATTGCGCGAACAATTAGATTGTCCGCTCCAGCCGGCAGCCAAACCGCGCCTTCGCCGGAAACCACGACGCGTCCCCTCTTGATCTTGTCCGGCGCAAGGCGCGCGCGAACCTCGAGATAGAGTTCGAGCGCAAGCCCAAAGCAATCGAAGCCCGCGCCAAGATTCGCAGTGGACGCGGGAACGCGCACGGTGAATTCTCGTGCGGGAGCAGCATGACGTCTCACGATTTTGCGCTTCATTCGGGGAAAGAGTCCGGCGCGGTGCGCCGGAGATGGTCCAGGATGCCCGCGCGAGTCGCGGGGACGCGCGCCGGAGGATTCGCAAATGCGCCGGCAATCGGCTTCAGTTCGCCGGGCGCGGCGCCTTCGGGCTCGGTGAGGCGGCCCGTGTGATATTTCGCAGTGTAGTCCACGTCTTTGAGCAAGTGTCCGGTCAGCACGGCAACGACAGTATCACTCTTGCGAATTCTATCATCGGCGGCGAGCTTTCGAATTCCGGCCACCGTCGTGGCCGAGGCCGGCTCGCAGCCGATGCCGTCGCGGCCGAGGATCGCCTTCGCGTCGGCAATTTCCCGTTCGCTGACCGTGATCGAAACGCCCCCGGTTTCGGCCAGCACGTGCAAACCGCGCTTCCAGGAGACCGGCGCGCCGATGCGAATCGCCGTCGCAAGCGTGCGCGGATCGGCCACCGGATCGAGCACGGCGTTCGCATCGCGGCGCCGTGCGTCGAGCAAACGCGCGAACGGAGAGGCGCCCTCCGCCTGGATCACGGCGAACTGCGGCAGCCGCTCGATCAACCCCCAGCGGCGCATCTCGATGAATCCCTTGCCCAGCGCGGAAATATTGCCGAGATTGCCGCCGGGAACGACGACGAAATCCGGAACGCGCCAGCCCATTTGTTCCATCAATTCGATCGCGACCGTCTTCTGTCCTTCCACGCGCATCGGATTGACCGAATTCACAAGATAGAGCGAGCCATCTTCGGCCAGCTCGCGCACCACACGCATGGCCGCATCGAAATTTCCCTCCAGCTCCAGCACGGAAGCCCCGTAGTCAAGGCTCTGCGCGAGTTTCGCGGAACTCACCTGCCCGTGAGGCACCAGAATCACCGCGCGGACTCCGGCGCGCGCGGCGTAGGCGGCGAGACTCGCCGCCGTGTTGCCCGTGCTCGCGCAAGCCAATGCGCGCGCCCCTCGGCGCACGGCATGCGTCACGGCGACGGTCATGCCCGTGTCTTTGAACGAACCGGTCGGATTCGCGCCCTGATGCTTGAGCCAAATTAGTTCGAGGCCCGCATAGTGCGCGGCGCGCGGCGCTTCGTAAAGGGGCGTATTGCCTTCGCGCAAGGTAACGAGCGGCGCGCCGGCCGCGATCGGCAGCAACTCGCGAAAACGCCACACCCCGCTCGTGTCCGCGGGATCGAGCGAGTTCCGCCGCTCCGCCCAGAGGCTTCGCAAGGAGCGCCGCGCCGCCTCCGCGATGTCGCGCAATTCGGCGTCGAGCAATCCCCCGCAGCGCGCGCACACCACCAATGTTTCGTCGAGCGAAAATGTCGCGCGGCATCCTTCTTCGATGCAGCGCAGCTCCGCCTTTGCGGAGCCGGTCAACTTGCTCGTCGCATCTTGCGTGGAAACGGCCGCGCGTTGCGACACTTCGGTCATCCTTTCGCGCTCCGTCCCGCGACGGGTTCGGGCGCGCCTGCGGGTGCGGAGCGCGCCGCGCTTGCTTGTTCTGCCGTGACGCCGGCGGCCGGTCGCGCAAGGTGGAATTCATCGTGAATGGCGGCCACGGCTCGCTTCATTTGGCGCGCCTCAACTAGAAACGAAATATTGTTTTCGGAGGAGCCTTGTGCAATCGCGATGATGTTTACGCCCTCCCGGCCCAAGCGCGAAAAAACGCGGCCCGCGATTCCCGGAGTGCCGCGCATTTTGTCTCCGACGACCGCGACGATCGCGACGTCGTCGTTGACTTGAATGTGATCGAGTTCGACCGGCCGCACGCCCACCAGAAACGTGCGCCGCAGCGCCTCGATCGTCCGCCCCGCATCCGCCGACGGCACGACAAAACAAATGTCGTCTTGCGAAGACGCCTGCGTAATCAGCAAGATTCTCGCGCGAGCTTGCGCGGTCGCGGCAAACGTCCACGCGGCCACGTCCGGAACGCCGATGATGCCGGGGCCGCCGACCGTCAGCAAGGTGACGTCGCGCGTCGCCGTCACCGCTTTAGTGCACTCTTGCGAGGGATTGCCGTTCGGCGCGATCACGGTGCCGCGCCGCTCCGGCGCGAAACTATTGCGGATCCACACGGGAATGCCGCGTTGACGCACCGGATGCAACGTGCTCGGATGCAGCACCTTCGCGCCGAAGTACGCAAGTTCCGCGGCTTCGTTGTAGGAAATCTGTTCCAGCAGCGAAGCATCTGGCACCAGGCGCGGGTCCGCCGTCAGCACGCCGTCCACGTCGGTCCAGATGATGATATCGTCCGCATCGATCGCCGCGCCCAGAATCGTCGCGGAATAGTCCGAGCCGCCGCGGCCCAGCGTCGTGGGCACGCCGCTCTTGCTCGAGCCGATGAATCCGGTGACCACGGGGACGGCCCCGCTCCGCGCTCGCGGCAGCAAAATCGCCTGCGCGCGCTCGCGCGTTTCCGCTTCGAGCGGTTGTGCGCCGCCATGGACGTCGTTGGTGATGAGGAAATCGGTGGCTTCGAGAGCGCTGGAAGACACTCCCATCTCCACGAGGGTTCCCGCCACGAGTCGCGCCGAAAGCCGTTCGCCGACTCCGGAAATTACGTCGAGAACTCGCGGCGTCAGCTCGCCCAGCCAGGCGACCGCCCGGCAGCGGTGAGCCGCCTCTTCGATGATGCCGTCTATTTCCGCCCGGATGCGCTCGCGCCGCGCGGGATCGGAAACCAGGGCGCGCAACGCTTCGTGATGCTTCGTGATCAGCAGCGTGGAGAGTTCCTGCCACGCGTTTTGGTCGCCGCTGCCCGAGCGATTCGCCGCCTCGACCAGCGCGTTGGTGACGCCGGACATCGCGGAAACGACCACAACCACGTCGCTGTCGCGCGCGCCCGCCGCGGCCAGGCCCGCCGCGCCGCGGATGCGCTCCGCGGTGCCGACGGACGTCCCGCCGAATTTCATCACCTGCAAAGGTCGCGTCATCGGAGTGCTGCACTTTCTGCCACGGGAAAGCTTAACTGCGATGCCGAACCGAGCAAACCTTTGGCGACGAGCAGTTCGGCATTCAAGATTGCCGCGCCGGCCGCGCCCCGAATTGTGTTGTGTCCCAGCACGAGAAACCTGTAGTCGAGCACGCGGTCCGGGAAGAGCCGGCCGACCGTGACGCTCATGCCGCGGCCCGCGTCGCGATCCAGCTTCGGCTGCGGACGGTCCGACTCTTCGCGCACGATCACAGGCCGCTCCGGTGCCGAATGCAAACGCAATTGCTGCGGCGCGCCCGAGAACGATTGCAGCGCACGCCGAACCTCGTCGATTTTCGCCGGCTTTGCGAGCTTGACCCTCACCGCGACCAAATGACCGTCTGTGACGCCCACGCGATTGCATTGCGCGCTGAGGCGCACGGGCGCTTCGCGCACGGTCGTCCCTTCAAGGTGCCCCAGGATTTTACGCGCCTCGCGCTCCATTTTCTCTTCTTCCTGCGAAATGTAGGGGATGACGTTATCGGCGATGTCCATCGAAGCCACGCCGGGATAGCCCGCGCCGGAAATCGCTTGCATCGTCGTGACCGCCACGGCTTCGAGACCGAATTGCGCCTCCAGCGGGGCAAGCGCGAGAGCCAGCGTGATGGTCGAGCAGTTCGGGTCCGTCACAATATAGCCTTGACCGAACCCGTGATTGCGGCGCTGCGCCTCGATCAGGCCGAGATGCTCGGGATTGATCTCCGGGATGAGCAGCGGCACGTCCGGCTCCATCCGCCATGCCGCGGAATTGCTCACCACGGGATAGCCCGCGCGTGCGAACCGCTCTTCGACCGCGCGCGCTTGATCCGATGGCAGGCTGGAGAAAACGAAATCGCAATCGAGCGGCGGCTCCGGCGCGCATACCGGAAGGTTCCGCACGGCCGCGGGCATATCTCCCACAAGCCGCCACGTGCACGCCTCGGCGTAAGGCTTATTCTGCGAGCGATCCGACGCCGCCAGCGCCGTGACCTCGAACTGCGGATGATTCTCGAGCATTTGAACGAATCGCTGGCCCACCGTTCCGGTGGCGCCCAGGATTCCCGCGCGGAGCTTTTGTGTAGGCATGCTGTCTCCCAATTGTATGGCTCCCGCACCGGTAACGCGACTGGATTTCGCCGGGGCCGTGCCCCGCTGGTTGGGGCCTCCCCGGTTCACCGGAACAGGCCCAAAAACAAAATCGGCCCGCCGGCTTCTTCCGCCGCGGGCCGCTTCGAGGAGCTTAGGTTTGCTTCTTTCTACCTTGCCTCCCCCGCACGGACCGCGGCGCTCGTAATGGAGGTCGTGCCTCCCTTAGTCTTAATCGTCGTCGTGGCCGTGTGAGT
>DASPOJ010000188.1:0-5928 GCA_035626055.1 Candidatus Methylomirabilota bacterium
CATCACCGAGGCGCCGCGCGGCATTCTCTATCATCGCTACGCCCTGGATGAGAAAGGGCTAATCATTGCAGCCAAGATCGTCCCACCCACGTCGCAAAATCAGAAGCGAATCGAGGACGACTTGCGCGAGTACGCCTCGCAACTGGTGGCTTGGCCGCTGGAAGAAGCAACTTGGAAGTGCGAGCAGGCAATTCGCAACTACGATCCGTGCATCTCCTGTGCCACGCACTTTCTGAAGCTCACGGTGGAGCGAGCGGATGTGGAGGGCGTCTGATCCATGCGGATTCTCTGCTGCGGGAATCGGGAGCGAGGGGACGACGGCGCTGGAGTGCTGGTGGCCAGACGGCTGCGAGACTTTGGCATAGAGGCCGAGACTCGCACAGGTGAAGCCTTGGAACTCATCGAGGCGTGGAGCGGGGCCAAGGACGTAATCGTGGTGGACGCAGTCGTGACCGGCGCCCCTGCCGGCGCGGTGCTGCGCCTGGAAGGCCGCCAGGTGACCGGTGCTTGCAGCCTGCCGGGGTCAACGCACGGGTTTGACGTGGCGGAGGCCATTGAGCTGGCTCGCACGCTCGGCCGCCTTCCAGAGCGACTGCGAGTATACGGAATCGAGGGGCAGCGGTTCGAACTCGGGACCGACGTCTCGCCTGAGGTGCGACAGGCAGTGGAAGAAGTGGCCCGACAGATCGCTGCCGAATGCCGCCGCCCAATGGAGTCCAACCTCGGCTCCGCCATGTCCCCAGACGTTTAAGCTCATCTTCGGAATGTCGTCCGATGACGGGGACGCGGCCCCGCGTGCTTCACATTTCGCGTGAGAGCTCCTCGACCGAGGCCATCGAAAGGATTCCGGCCCGTCACAACCAGCAGGATTCGCCGCAAAAATCGCTGTGTCCTCGAGCACAAAGTGCGGTGACGTTCGTCACAGCACCGAAGCTCAAGTTCCGCAATTATCGTAACTTGAGGTTGGGTCTCAACACTGATGACGTCCCCTAGGCGGCTCAAGCTCTCTCAAGTTCTAAGCCCGCCGTTTCCCCCTTCCAGATCGATTCGTGGACACTCCATTTCCGGTGTTTCCCCTATTCGCCGGACCCAGGAAAGGCGCGCATGGCACATTGCCTAACCACATGCACTTTCTGCGGAGTGGGTTGCGGCGTTTATCTCGAGACCTCAGGCAACCAGATCGTGGGCGTCTACCCCAGCCGATCGCATCCGACGAACGCGGGCCGGCTGTGCGTGCGAGGTTGGCATGTCCACGAGGTAGCGGGTTCGCGCGGCCGGTTGAAAACTCCCCTCCTGCGAAAAAGCGGGCAATTGCAGGAAGTGAGTTGGGACGAGGCACTCGGTTATGTCGCGACGCGCTTGAAAGAGATCCGCAAGCAGCACGGGCCGGATTCGCTCGCCTTTCTCAATTCGCCGCGCTGCTCGAACGAAGAAGCCTACCTGCTGCAAAAGCTGGCGCGCGCCGTTATCGGCACAAACAACGTTGACCACGGCACGGGCGTGTACTGCAACAACTCGATCGATGTCCTACTGGAGATGATCGGCGCGCCCGCCACGACCAATTCCATCGAGGAGTTGGCAGTGAGCGATGTGATCGTGGTGGACAGCGTGGATTTGGCGCGCCAACTGCCGACGATCAGCGGCGTGGTCATCCGGGCAAAGCTCAATGGCGCGAAGCTCGTGGTAATCGACACGCGTAGGCATCGCGTGGCGGAGAGCGCCGACATCTTCCTCCAGATCAAACCGGGCACGAAGACTTTTCTCTATGGCGCCATGGCCAAGGTGATCCAGGACCGCGGACTTATGAACTTGCCGTTTATCAAGGCCAGGTGCCGGGGCTATGAAGAGTTTCTCGCTCAGTCCCGGGAATACGATCTTTTGCAGGTGGCGGAGACTTGCGGGGTCTCGGCGGATTCGATCGAAGCGGCAGCACTGACCTACGGCCGCGCGCACGCGGCGGCCTTGCTCTATTCCGCAAGCACGGAGTCGCGTCCTGAGTACAGCATCCGGGCGATCGTGAATTTGGCTTTGCTGACGGGCAATCTGGGCAAGCCGGGGGCCGGCATCTACGCGCTGAGCGAACAGAACAATCTCCTTGGCGTGTGCGACATGGGTATGCTCCCGGACCGGCTGCCCGGCTACAGGCCGGTGGCCGATGCCGCAGCGCGTGCTTCCTTTGAAACGGCATGGAAGGCCAAGATTCCCTCAACCCCCGGGCGGGATGCGCGGACGATTCTCTCCGGCCAGAGCCCTGGGAAAGTGAAAGCACTTTGGCTTTGTCGATACGATCCAGTAGGCACCGGCTCGTTTGGAGACGCTGCCAGCTTCCTGCCGCAGTTCGACCTCATCGTCGTGCAGCACCTCTTCATGAATGAAACGGCCAAGTGCGCCCACGTGGTGCTGCCGACGGTCGCCTTCGGGGAAGAGCGTGTTTCGTTCACGAACTCGGAGCGGCGCATCCAGTTGGCCGAACAAGTGATCGAGCCGCCGCCCGGGCCCAGGCCGGCGTGGGAGCAACTCACCGAGATGGGGCGGTTGCTGGGCGCGAACTGGCGCTACAAATCGGCTTCGGAGGTGATGGAGGAGATCGGCGAAGTTGTGTCCATCTACGGCGCCGCGAGCCACGACAATCTCGAGCGCGAATACGGCCGTCAGTGGCCTTGCACGAAGGACCGTCCCTTGGGCACGCGATACCTCTTCGCGGATGCCGGCTCCAGCGCGCCCTTCACATTCGTGCCGGTTGCAAGACCGCAAGTGGCCCCGGCGCCGAAGGACATGCCGTTCACACTGGTATTTGGAAACTCCATCTACTATTGGGATCACAACGTGCTGATCCGTTACAGCGAAACCCTCAAGCGCGAATACCGGGTTCTGTTGCTCGATTACCCGGACGGATTCGTTGAACTCAACACCGACGATGCCAATCAGCTCGACATTCGAGACGGGCAAAAAATCAGGCTTTGCACGGCAAAAGCCACGGCGGTGACGACGGCACGCGTGACACCGGAAGTAAGAAGCGGCACGGTTTTCGTGCCTTACTTCCTGCACGATCTGGAAAAGAAGATTCTGGGAGCGGTTGGCTACGGCAATAACGGCAGTAACCTCGCTCCCGTGCGCGTGGAGAAAGAGGCGGCATGAAGGCCCGCATACTCGACCGGGGTGACGTGCTGAAGGTCGTGGACCTGCTTCGCAAGAAGGGTTACGAAGTGGTGGCGCCGTTTTGCGGGCGCGGGCGGGACACTTTCTTCGATACGGTGACGGACGAGAACCAGGATCAAGTGCAGATCCACCTTCCCAATCCTTTCTATCCACCCAAGCGATTCGTCTTTCCGCCCATCGAGCGCCTTCTGACCATCCAGAAGAAGAACGGCGAAATGCGGATCGAGCCCACATACGAAGAGCCCAAGCGGGCCATCTTCGGCATCCGGTCCTGTGACCTCGCGGGCATCTATCAATTGGACCTCTTCTATTTGGGGCGAGACTTCTGCGATACGTACTACGAGAAACATCGAAAGAACTTGTTCCTCGTGAACGTCGTTTGCAGCGATCCGGAACAAGATATCTCGGATGATTGTTTTTGTGTGTGCAGCGACACCGGACCCGCGGCCCACGAACACTTCGATTTGCAGCTCATGGACCTGGGCGATTCGTTCATAGCGGTGGCAGGCACGCCCGCGGGAGAAGCGCTGTTCTCGAACGCCATCTTCAAGAAGGGCGTCGAGGCGGACGTTGCAAAGCGCCGCAGCATCCTCGAGGAAGTTCGCAAACGCTTCAAGCACACGACGAGCTGGTTCTCAGCCACGGTCCGCTACGTGACGCAGGGCAAGATCCTCGAGAAGACCTGGGAGGAAATCGGGAACCGCTGCCTGGAGTGCGGCGGCTGCACGTACGTTTGCCCCGCGTGCACGTGCTTCACGGTCGCCGACCGCCAAGTGGGCCCGGACGAGATCGAGCGGGTGCGAATCTGGGACTCCTGCGCGCTCGGGGGATTCACGCGCATGGCCGGCGGCTTCAATCCTCGCCGGGCCGTGCACGATCGTCGCAATCGCCGCTTTTTCCGCAAGCTGGCGCACTACTTCATCCAGCGCGAGCTCTCGATGGCCTGCGTCGGCTGCGGCCGCTGCGCGGAGGTTTGCCACGGCGACGTGGGGATGCCGAGCGTGGTGGAGATGATCCGCCGCGCCACTTCGGAGTTGGAACAGAATGAGCCCATCAGCCACTGAGAACGTCTACCTGCCGAAAGTCGCGATCCTCGACCGCGTCGTGTCGGAGATCCCCGAAGTCAAAACGTTCTATTGGCGGTTTGACGATCCGGCGGAACAGCAGGCGTTCCGCAGCTTCCGGCCCGGTCAATTCGCGCAGGTGTCACTGTTCGGGGTCGGCGAGTTCCCCGCATCGCTCCCTCCCAGCCCCACTGAGAATGAGACGTTCTTTACGATTCGCCAGGTCGGAAGCTGCACGGCGGCACTGCACGGACTGAAGGCCGGAGACAAGTTCGCGGTGCGCGGCCCTTACGGGAACGGCTTCCCGATGGAAGACTACTACGGCAAAAACCTAGTCTTCGTCGCGGGAGGCATCGGATTGATTCCGCTGCGCTCTTGCATCGTATACGCCCTCAACCATCGCGATCAGTACGGCAGCATCCAGATTTTCTACGGCGCGAAGACTCCCAGAGAATTGATGTACGTGCAAAACCTTAACGAGTGGGAAAACTCAGCGGGGGTGGAATGCCACCTGACCGTGGATCACGGCACAGCGGGATGGACTGGAAATGTGGGCGTGGTGGGCAGCCTGTTCAAACGGCCCGGCGTGCAAGTGCCGGTGGACAATTCGATCGCGTTCGTGTGCGGCCCGCCGGTCATGTTTCGTTTCGTGATCCAGGATCTGTTGGCGATGGGCTTCGAAGAGAGGAACATCGTCTCGACGCTCGAGCGCTACATGAAATGCGGGGTCGGCAAGTGCGGCCATTGTTGTATCGGCGTCGCCTACGTTTGCGTCGATGGCCCCGTGTTCACCTACCAGCAGATCAAGGCGCTGGGAGAGGACATCTGATGCCCGGCTTGCGAGAACAACTCGAGCAATGCCTCACGGGCCGCGTCTGCCTGATGGGGCTGGGCAACGTGGATTACGGCGACGACGGATTCGGGGTGCGGTTGGCGGTAGACCTGGCGGCAGGCGGCCTGCCGGAAGGCTGGCAAGCGGTCGTCGCGGGAACCATTCCCGAGCGCGTAATTGGCCGGGTGGTTGCGGACGGCTGCGAACATCTCGTTTTTCTCGACGCCGTGGATTTCGGCGGCGCGCCCGGCTCGGCGGTCTTCCTGGACTCGAAAGAACTGGCCGCGCGCTTCCCACAAGTCTCAACGCACAAAATTTCTCTTGCCCTCCTGGCATTGTGGGCGGAATCGAACGGGACGACGAGGTCGTGGCTCCTGGGCGTCCAACCGGAATCGCTCAACGCCGGGCAGTCGCTTACGACAACAGTGCAAGAAACTCTCGAAGCACTCCGTGAATTGCTCCGCGGCGTGGGATCACCGCGGCGGCGAATCGAGCCGCCGGCCCCAAGGCCGATGGCTGAAGCGAGCGTGAGATGAGCCCGGAACAAGCCGTCGTCGATGCGATTCTGCTGTGCATAGCGGGCGCGGTGCTCACGCTGCTCGTTTCACACTTCAAGACGTTTGCAGGCTGGCTTGCGTTCTTCACGACGCTCTCGACGGCGGCGCTGATCTTCTACGCTGCGGCCAAGGTATTGAGGCACGGGCCGTCGCCGGACTCGGAGCAGTTCTGGCAGATGCCGAAGATCGGGTACGTCCTCCGCCTGCACGTGGATGGTCTGACGGCGACGTTTCTTCTGCTGGCGGCGCTGATTGCCGTGCCGGCCGCGTTCTACTCCATCGTGTACATGAAGCAATATGCGGAATACAGCGTGGC
>DASPOJ010000189.1:0-22179 GCA_035626055.1 Candidatus Methylomirabilota bacterium
TTCCTGCCGCGGCGCACCCGTTGGCGCCCTGTCCGGAAGCAGCGTCACGGCCGCTTCCACCGGCCGCGCCTCGGTGAGAGCTGCGCGCCAGACGCGGGCGACCGCATCGATTTCCAGGGCTGGCCGCCAATACTTTTCTCCAGACCACCCCTCGCATTGAGTCAGCGGCGTTTCCCGCCGCGCTGCGGCCACGAATTCCGCACGCACGGAAAGGGCCGCGGCTCGCGCGATTTCGCCGAGCAGTGCTTCCGGACTTGCGTCGCTCTCCAGGGCGCGCAACAGGCGCACGCGCGTCTCGAACTCGGCTTCGATCCGGTTCCGCAGCATCGAATCCCGCTGTTGCGCGACAGCCAGGGCCAGCTCATCGCCGATCGCTCGAAGAGCGGCTGTGTCAACCGCCTGGTGGACCCTGCGATAGGCAACCATTGCCAGACCCAATGCACGATTGCCGGCACGGAGCGGAATCCACAGCGCGCTCTCCATGCCCGCGAGGGCGCCCGCATTCGCAAACACCGAACCCGCCTCGCGCCCGGCCGACACAACCTCGCGGCTGTTGAGGAGCCTTTTCCATGCTGGCGCTGAAAGCTCGAGGTGCTTCCAATCATGAGGGAAGGCGGATTTCGATGGACCGCACACCAATCCCCGTGCCGGGCCGCCGCCATCTTTTTCTAGCAACCACACGCCGGAGCGATCCGCACCGGCCACTGTCTGCAGGGCATTGGCAGCCAGCTCGAGCAATCGCTCGGCACTTTCGCCCTGCACTGCTGTGCTGGCGATCGCGCCTGGCTGGATTTGCCCGGGACGGTTGTGCTCGCCGCCTCTGGGCCTCCACAATCGGATCCAGTTCCTCACCCGCATCAAGAGTTTCCGTCAGTGCGACTGGATCACCAGGTAGCTCAGCAGCGCGGCACTCCCGAAGAAGACGGCGAGCTCGATGGCGCGCCGCACGCCCCGATACCAAAGCAATGGAATCCTGTGAGTCCCCGTAGTCATCGCGCACCTCGGGATAATCCCCTTGCACAGCGTGCGCCAACGACGCATTCATCGCAAAGCTCCGGGAATCAATCAGATGGGGGACAAGGACTAGAACTTGCTCGTATGCAACTTCCCACTCCGAAACTCCTGGAGCGCGCTTATTCCATTCCGGAATTGCTTTGCTTCTATTGGAAACCTGTGGAAATCGCAGGCAGGATTTGAGCGCGGGCGCGGGTCAAAGCCTTCGTCTGTCAATTCGATTGGGCCGGTTGTGTGGGGACATCGTACTGCTTGAGCTTGCGGTAGAGGGTGGTCTTTCCGATTCCAAGAAGGCGCGCCGCGGCTAACTTGTCGCCGGCCGTCTCGCGCAGAGCGCGAAAGATGGCGCGCCGCTCGAGTTCTTCGAGCGGGACCAATTCGTCCTGCTCAGGCAGGCGTTCGGACCCCGTATTTTGCAGGTTGGACGGGAGGTCGCCCACGTGGAGGATCGGGCCCGAGCCCAGGGCCACAGCCCGTTCGACCGCATTCTCCAGTTCGCGGACGTTCCCGGGCCAATCATAGGCCATCAGGCGCCGCATGGCGTCCTCGGAGATCGTGCGCACTTGCCGCTGCGGATCGCCGAATTTTTCAAGAAATGTGTTCACCAGGAGCGGCAAATCGCTCCGGTGCTCGCGCAAGGGCGGCAACTTGATCTGGACGACGTTGAGCCGGAAGTAGAGATCCTGGCGAAAAGAGCCGGAGCGAATCGCAGTTTCCAGGTCCCGGTTGGTTGCCGCAATCACGCGCGCGTGGACCCCCACGCGCCCGGTCGAGCCGACCGGCTTGATCTCGCGCTCCTGCAGGGCCCGCAGAAGCTTCGCCTGGAGATCCGTGGGGAGATCTCCGATTTCGTCCAGGAAGAGCGTTCCTTCCCCCGCCGCCTCGAGCAAGCCCTGCTTGGAGTGCTGCGCCCCTGTGAAAGCCCCCTTGACGTATCCGAATAACTCAGACTCGATCAGCGTCGGCACCAGAGCCGAGCAATCCACGGGAACAAACGGGTTGTTCCGGCGCGGGCCGGAAAAATGAATCGAACGCGCCACCAGTTCTTTCCCCGTGCCGCTCTCGCCCAGAATGAGCACCGGGTAATTGTGTTGTGCGACCTTTTCGATGAGCCGATAGACTCTCTGCATCTTGGGGGAAACTCCGGTCAGCCCGCCGAATCCCGGCCGGCTGCGAAGCTGCTCCCGCAAGACTCGATTTTCCTGGTCCAGCTCGATGCCGTGCGCCACGCGTTCGAGCTTTGTCCGAAACTCTTCGACGTGGAACGGCTTTGTCACGTAGTCGGTCGCGCCCAGGCGGGTGGCTTCGACCGCGGTCTCGATGGTGCCGTACTGGGTCAGGACCACTACGGCCGCCTGCGGGTACTGTTGACGAATCCGCTTGAGCAGCTCGATACCGCCCAGTTGCGGAACTCTTAAATCGGTGACGACGATGTCCACAGGAAACTGATCGAGGATTTCCAGCGCGTCTTCCGTCGTCGCGGAAGTATGGACCTGCAGCCCCGCGTCCACCGCGACGTCCCGGCACAACTCCCGGGTCGCAGCCTCATCGTCAACAATCAGCAAACTCAGAGTTGACGATCTTGCGGGCGCTGCTTTCGGACTCGCTTGAAGTTCCATTGCGATGACCTCGTCTCAAAATAGGAGCAACGATAGTGCCAATTCGAGCCGAGACCAAATTTGGCGCAAACAAAGCACTTAGTTATTCTTCAGGAAAGTGCTTGAAGCGGAACAGTAGTCCCAATTAGGGAATCATGTCAAGCCGACTACTGCAATCCGCCTACTAAGCCGTCTCCAATCAACCAAATGCAAGAATGGAACTGCGCTGAGACCCAAGTTGGGACGGAAACGCCTTCTTGCCCACCCAGTGCCAGACTTGGACCGGGTTCAAGCCCTGCGAGTCAGGCGCTATGGCTTGTCCGAGTCGAACGCGCTGCCGGCCGGCTTCCAGTCGATCAGGCAAACGCCCTCGGTGGCGGAGGCCACATATACCATCGCCTCGCCCGCAGGTGCGGCGAACGCGGGAGACAATCCTTGAATCGATCCTGCGGGTACAGCGTTCCAGCTTCCCCCTCGTCCCGCGAGACGTACAGACCTTCCGTTTGCATCGCGGCGAAGGAGATGGGGCCGGCGACCGCAAGATCGCTCAGCGGAGCCTACAACAAGCGGAGCTTCTCAGGCGGGCAAAAACGAGTCGCAGCGACTCCGCCGACTCGCTAGGGCCTGCTCTGGCGGCAAATTCGTTGTATCGATGGCAGGGGAAGCGTACGATGCGCGAAACAGGGCCCCAAATCGGAAATTCTGGCTGACATGTTGATGCAGCCGCGGACGAACGACAAACGGCAATTGTGACTCAGTTGTGTGAGGCAACGCGATGATAAGAACAATTACGACTTTCCGGAACCCCATCGCTGCGATTTGGCAGCACGCCATCCACAAGGCCATCTCCCAAAAGAAACCTGGCGTGAAGCTGTATCTCAGTTCGAGGGAGCCAGAAATGACGCAATTTAACGCGGCGCTCGATGCGCTGCAAAAGAGCAAGCCGATGCCCGCTACCGACGACTTTGGCAACGTCATCGGGGATTGTGCCAAGTTGGTGGCGGAATACGTCTGGGCGGAAATCACGCGCGACACATTGAGAGCATCGGAACTCGAAGATGAACTTCGCTACAGTACGTGCGACCCGCTCTGGTCTATCGCTCTGGCGATTTATTTGGCGTGGAAAGCGTCGCTTGATCCCGTCCCGTACGTCCGCTACTCAAGCCTAAACGACTTCAGGATTCCTCTGCCCGATAAACCGGATCTGGTTATCGGCGTGATCGCGGACTGGGGCACGGGCCTGGATGACGCAAAATGGCTTCTTTCGGAAGTAATGAAGAAAAACCCGGACGTGCTGATCCACCTGGGTGACGTGTATTACGCGGGAACGGCTGACGAGTTCCGTAGCAATTTCCTCGATCCTATAAATGCTATCGCGCCGAACATTCCCGTCTATACGCTGTCCGGCAATCACGACATGTACGCAGGGGGCGATCCCTTTTATTGGGTTTTAACTCAGCTAAATGCCACGTCCGCGCTCAAACCATACCAGCAGAAAGCCAGCTATTTTTGCTTGCAAAGCGAGAACTGGCAAATTCTGGGCATGGATACAGGACTTCATGACTGCGATCCATATACCGTGACAACCAACATCACGTTTCTGGATCCGAAAGAGGCGGCCTGGCATGTCGATAAGCTGAACAACGCTGGACGGCGGCAAACGATTCTTCTCTCGCACCATCAGCCTTTCACCGCCTTCGGGGACGGAATTGGCCAAGGGCCATCGGGGAAATCTCTCGCTTACAATCCAAGGTTGTATTCCGTTTTTGGGCCTTTCGTTAACAACATTGCGCTTTGGCTATGGGGACACGAACACAACTTCGAAGTCTTTGATCCCTACCTTGGTTTGAAGAAAGGCCGTTGCGTTGGAGCGGCGGCGATTCCCTGTTATAAAGCGCAAAACCCCTACGGCCTTATCCAAAATCCGGACCTGCAGGGACAGAGCGCGTTGCCGAGTCTTGCACCGGACGTGCTGGAGCTGGCCGTTAACTCGGACGGATGGTATTTCCACAACTACGCGATCTTGACGCTCCGAACTCCGAAGAGCGAATTCAGAGACTCAAAAATCGAATACTACGAACTCGACTCGGCCAAGCAGAGACCGAGCATTTTGATGCATGGCGAGGTAATTCCCTGAGGAGGACGGTGACCTGCCCCTCGTTCTTGGTCCAGTCTTAAGTTTGCTCTCCTGGGTCCCTGCACATCCGATATGAGAGCTTTTTCAGGGACGCCGCGATCGTTCTTGAAGAACTGGAACACCTCCTCTGTCCCCAGCGAAATTCGCGGACGAATAAGAGCCAACGAAACAACTGACCCGCGTCGACATATCGGCTCGCCCCCAACCGGCCGCCCCCCGCGCCGACTCAGCTTGGCATTCGCCCACGCTACTGGTAAATTCCACCTGACGGTCCCGGCTCGGCCGGGACACAGACTCATGGCCGAAACACCCAATCCGCAAATCGGAGCGCCTTCAGCCGAACGCATTCTGATCGTGGAGGACGAAGAGAACGCCAGGCGGGGCTACGAGGCGTTGCTCCGAAAATGGGGTTTTGAGGTCCTAGGAGTGGAGAGCGCCGAAGCGGCGCTCGAGAAAATGCCTGATTTCGCTCCTGACGCCCTCATCGCGGACGTGGAACTGCCCGGGATGAATGGCCTCGAATTGCTCGAGCGGTTGCGCGACGCCGGAGATCTCCAGCATCTGCCGGCCATTCTGATCACGGGCAAGGGCAGCGAGGAGCGCGTGGTCTCAGCGATCCAATCTGGCGCATTTTGGTACATCGAAAAACCTCTCAAGGCCGCCATCCTGCGCGCGCTGCTCGATCGCGCCCTGGGACTCGAGCGCGGGCGGCGGCAGGTCGCGGCCCTCACGCAAGAGTTGCGAGAAGCGGGGCGTCTGGGGGACATGGTCGGGCGGTCGAAGCCGATGCAGGACGTCATGCGGGTGGTCGAGCAGGTCGCGCCATCCATGGCGTCGGTGCTGATCACGGGAGAAACCGGCTCGGGAAAGGAAATCCTCGCGCGAACCATTCACCGGCTTTCACCGCGCAGCAACCGGCCGTTCGTGGCCATCAATTGCTCCGCGATCCCCGAATCCCTGATGGAGAGCGAGATTTTCGGCCACGAGCGCGGTGCGTTCACCGGCGCAGCCGAACGCCGCCTCGGCTGTTTCGAGTTGGCCGATGGCGGCACGCTGCTGCTCGATGAAATCGGCGAGATGCCGGCTCCCACGCAGACCAAGCTTCTGCGGGTGCTCGAAGACCACAAAGTGAGGCGCATCGGCAGCAAGACGGAAACGCCGGTGGATGTGCGCGTGCTCGCCGCCACCAATAAGGACCCGGATCGCGCGGTCGCAAAAGGGGATCTCCGGCAAGATCTTTATTTCCGCCTGAACGTGTTCCACATTCACTTGCCGGCGCTGCGCGAGCACAAGGAAGATATTCCGCCCCTCATCGAGGGAATGCTGCGCGACCTCAATGAAAAATACAACCGCCAGATTCGCGGCGTCAGCGCCGAGGTTCTCGATCAGTTCAAAGGCTACACCTGGCCGGGCAATGTCCGCGAGCTGCGCAACATTATCGAGCGCGCCGCGATTGTCTGCGACCGGGACCTCATCGGCCGCGCCCACTTGCCGGAAGAATTCGGCCGCGCCAACCCACTGGGCGCCGCCGAGCTCTCGGCGCTGCGATTTCCCATCGGCACCACCGTCGAAGCCGCCGAGCGCGAGCTGATCCTGCAAACCCTCGCGGCGACGCAAAACAATAAGACGCGCGCGGCGGAATTGTTGAGCATCAGCCTCAAGACTTTGCACAACAAATTGAAAGAGTACGAAGCGTCGAAATCCTCCACGGCCTGAGGGGCCGGGCCATGCACCTCCGCCTCAAGACGAAGATCACCCTGACCATGGCCGGTCTCGTTCTGGCCGTCGTCGCCGTGTACTCTTATCTCAATGTGGCTTCCCTCGAACGCCAGGTCGTGCGCCAGGTTGACAGCCGGGCAAGTACTGTTGCGCAGCAGGTTTTCTTTCAAGCGCAGAATGCGTTGGCCGACGCCGCCGCCGCAGGCAACGCGCCCGCCTCCAACAGCCCCGCCGACATGCGCGCGTACGTGCGCGACTCCTTGGCCAACAGCACGGCGCTCGATTCGCTCATCACCGGCGAGGTGGGCTATTCTTCCGTCGTCTACGAGGTCACGATCGTGGATCACGACGGCACGGCGCTCATCTCGAGCGACTCGACTCTGATCGACCACACCGTGCTCCCGCGCACGCCGCTCGATCAACTCGTGGGCAGCGGGGCGTTCGATCAATGGCGCGTCATCTACGGCCCGCCGCGCTCCTATGAGGTCGCCTATCCTTTCAAGCTCGGCCCGGCTGGACACCAGGTTCCCTTCGGCGAAATCCGCGTAGCGGTGCAGACCGGCCTGCTGCGCGGCGAGATTACGCCCAGTCTGCGCTCGGCCGGATGGCTCGCGCTGGGCTCCGTGCTCGCGTCGGTCCTGCTGGCGGCCATCGTCTCGAGCATCTCGCTTGCTCCGCTCGAACGCATTTCGGCCCAATTGGACCGCATCTCGCGCGGCGAATTCGATCCGCAGCCCGTTCGGACTACCGACGAATTCGGCCAGGTCAGCAGCAAAATCAGCCGGATAGGTCAGCAACTGCGCGGGGTCCAGGAGATTTTCAGCACGCTGCGCGAAAACCTCGACCAGGTGCTGGGCGGCCTCGAGGACGGGCTTCTGCTTTTTACGCGCGACGGCCGGGCCGTGATGGTGAGCCCCGCCGTCGAACGTTTCTTGGGCGTGCCCGCCGATCAGTTGCTCGGCCGCATGGTTGACGATATTTTCCCCGCCGGCCATCCCGTGCGGCGTGCGCTGGGCCTGGACGAAGGAGCCATCGCTCCGGTCACGACCGAAGTCGAGCTGCCTTCTCGGAACGGCGAACCGCCGCAACACGTTGGGATCGGCGCGCAGGTCATCACCGAAGGCGGCACGCGCATGGGCGCGCTCGTCACGCTGACGGACCTGGAGTCGCGCGAGCGCATCAGCACCCAGTTGCAAGTCTCCGAAAGAATGTCCGCCCTGGGCCGGATCATGTCCGGCGTGGCTCACGAAGTGAAGAACCCCCTCAATTCGATGCGCCTGTGGCTCGAAACTTTGAAGACCCATTTCTCCGCCGACGAGGAATTGCCCATGCACGCCATGAAGGTGCTCGATACCGAGATCGATCGCCTGGACAGCGTGGTGAAGCGCTTCCTCGATTTCACGCGCCCGCTCGAGCTGCATCAGGAAGAGACGCAACTCGCCGAACTGATCGATGAGGTCGTGCGCGTGGCGCGCCCCCAAATCGAGCGGGCGAAAATTGAAGTCGAAACGCACTGCGACACGGATCTCCCTGCAGCGCGCGTGGACCGGCAACTGATTCGCCAGGCGTTGCTGAATCTGATCCTCAACGCCGTGGAGGCCATGCCCGGAGGGGGCCGCCTCACGCTCACACTGGAACGCCACGGCGAAATGGCCGTGATCCATGTCAAAGACACGGGACCCGGAATCTCGCCCGAGCATCGCAATCGCGTCTTTCAACTTTTTTTCACGACGCGGCCCGGCGGCAGCGGGATCGGACTCGCGAGCACATTCCGGACTGTTCAATTGCACAACGGCGCGATTGATTTTGAAACTGAGTTGGGCCGCGGCACGTCGTTCCGGATGGAGCTTCCCCTTGAGCGGCCCGGCGAAACTGCCACTCGTCCGCGGGATTCCAAAACGGCCGTGGAACACAACGTATGAAACTTCCATCCGTCGCATTCGCCGGATTGCTCCTGGCTGCCGCTTTTGCTCTCGGCGGCTGCCAGCGAAACATCGTCAAGGCCGCGCCGCCGTCCGTCTCGACGCCTCCGGAGTCGGTGCCTCCTCCGGCGACTCCGCCGCCTCCCGCGCCGACGACTCCCGTGCCTGCTTCGGAACCGAAACCGCAGCCGCAGCCCTCCACGCCGCCCGCGAACGCTAACCCCGCGCCCGTGCGCCCGAAGCCCGCGCCGTCAACCGGCCCGGCTCCCGCAGCGCCTCAGGAACCGAAGCCCCAGGCTCCCGAGATCGCACCCGAGCTATCTCCGCAACAGTTGAGCGCGGATGAACAGCGCACCACCGTCGATATTCAAGCCGCAGAGAAAAATCTGCAGCTAGCTTCCGGCAGACAGCTCAACGCGGCGCAAGAAGACCTGGTCGAGAAAGTGCGGGGTTTTCTGAGCCAAGCGCACGATGCGGTCCGCGAGGGCGATTGGGTGCGCGCGAGCAATCTCGCCCACAAAGCGCACATTCTCTCCGACGAGCTGGTGAAATCGCTCTAGAAGCCGTCTAGCGGAGTTGGCCGAGCTGGTAGTTGAGCGAATCCACCGAAATCTGGAAATGGTATTTCGCCTGGGCCTGGGCGACTTCCGCCTGTGCCTGATTCAACTGGGCCTCGCTCAGCTCGACGATCGAGCTGAGGCCGAGATTGTACCGGGCTTGCGCGAGCTTCAGCGCCAGATCGGCTTGCTGCTTCAACTGATCGGTAAGGCTCAGATTCTGGAACGCCGTATTCACGTCGTTGTAAGCGACGCGAACGTCGCGCGCAATTTGATCGGTGAGCTCGTTCACCTGTTGGTTGGCGGCGTCGGCGGCGAATTGGGCTTCGCGGTGGCGCGCGGAGTAGAGGCGGCCGTCGAAGATCGGAATCGTAAGGTTGAAGCCCGCCGCAGCGTAATTGGCGGCCAAAGGGGCTTGGCGTTCCGGCGTCACTCCCGCGACAGCGACCGCGGAGAGCGTGGGATTCCAGAGTTCGGCTTCGGCCTTCGCGTATTCCCGAGCCGATTGCAAATGCAAACGGCTGCCGGCCAATTCGGGCCGCTGTTGAAAGGCCTCCGCGATCAGATCAGCAAGGCTTGCTGCGGGCTTTTCAGGCATGGGCTGGTCTTCTAAAACGAACGTGCGCTCGTCAGAATTGCCGAGGGCGAAAGACAAGTCTGCGAAGGCAGATTGAAGATCGTTTTCGGCCTGGGTGAGAAACAACTGCGCCTGCCCGAGATTCACATTGGCAAAGCTGACGTCGAGCGAGGATTTGAGCTGATTCTTCGCGAGCGTCGTGACCTGATCCACCACCAATTGGCGCGCGGCGACGTCCTGCTGCGAAACCCTGAGAACAGCCTGCGCCTCGAGAGCGCGGTAGTAGGCTTCGTTCACCTGAAGCAACACATCTTCGCGGGTAGCCACGGCATTCTGCTGCTGCGATTTGGCTTCGAGGTCGGCGGACCCAACGAGGCTGTGCATTCGGCCGAAATCGGTCACTAGCTGGGTGACTGCGACGCCTCCGGCGAAACGATCGTAGATGATGGGATTGTTCAAGCCGCCGGCGGTGATGCGGCTGTTGCTTTGGGCGTCCACGCCGGTGGCATCGCCGAAGACCTGTGGGAAATAGGCCGAGCGCGCTTCAGAGGCGAGGGCTCCCGCCTGCTGCGCCGTGAATTGTGCGGCGAGCAAGCTGGGCCTGTTGCGCAGGGCGATGGCCTGAGCCTCGGCGAGCGTCAGCGATTGCGGCGCGGCGGCGGATGACGGCTGGCCGGCCGCGGGTGCTTGAGAAGCAGGTGGACTCTGCGCGAGGCAAGGCCAGGAGATCGAGAGAGCTGCACACAACGCGATTGCGGCGACGAATGAGAGCTTCATATCACTTCTCCTCTTGAGGCTGAGCCGCATCCTTCCGCCCATACACAAGGACGTATGTGGCTGGAACAACAAACACCGTGAGAACAACCGAAGTGAGCAGGCCCCCGATGATCACGCGAGCGAGTGGCGCATAGGCTTCGCTTCCTTCCTCGAGCTTCAGCGCCATCGGCACGAGTCCGACCACGGTGGCTAGCGTGGTCATCAGGATTGGCCGGAGGCGGATGCGGCATGCGTGGGCCACGGCCTCGCGCAAACTGCGTCCTTGGGAACGAAGGACGTTGGCGAAATCGACGATCAAAATGCTATTGGAGACGACCATGCCTTGAAGCATGACGATGCCCATCAGCGACTGAATGTTCAGGGTCGTGCCTGTGAAGGCCAGCGTGAGCATCACGCCAATGAGGCCGGTGGGGACGGCGAGAACGATCAGGAACGGGTCTAGAAACGAGGAGAATTGCGCAACGAGGATGAGGTAGACAAGAAGAATCGCAAGCAGAACGCCGAACCCGAAACTCCGGAAGGAGGACTGCATCGTCACGACGAGGCCACGCGTATTGATGCGGAGGTTGGCGGGAAGCTGCGTCGCGGCGACGATTTTCTGGACGGCGCGCGCCGGAGAGCCGAGGTTCTCGCCCGAGGGCGTCACGTACACGTCGATATCGCGCTGAAGCTGATAGTGGTCCACTTCGGTTGGCGAGAGAATACGGGAGATGTCGGCAACCTGACCAAGATACGTGGGCATTTTCAGGCCGGGCGCGCGCAGCGGCATGGCGTTCAAATCCTCGATGGACTTCACCTGATTTTCCGGATACTGCACGGTCACGAAATAGTTGTTGCCGGTTTTGGGATCGACCCAATAGCTCGGCGCGATCATGGCGTTGGAGGTGAGCGCGGTAATCACGTTGTCCACGACTTCCTGCGGTGAGAGGCCCAACTCGCTGGCGCGCTCGCGATTCACGTTGATTTGCAGCGCGGGGTAATCCATGTCCTGGGGGATGAAGACGTCGGCGACGCCGGGGATGGCGCGGAACTTCTGCGCGAGGTCCTGGGCGATCGAGTCGGCCTGATTGAGATCCATGCCGCTGACCTGAACGTCGATGGGAGCGGGTGCGCCTTGATTGAGGACTGCGTCCACGAGGCCGCCGGATTGGAAATTCGTGCGGACCTCGGGGACTTCGGCCGCAACGCGGCGGCGGACGCGGCTCATGTACTCAAAGCTGCTAACACTGTGGTCCTGCTTCAAGCCGACTTCGACGAATGCGGTGTGCATGCCGGAGTTTGGCGTGAAGAGCGCGGAGAGATCGGACATCAGGCCGATGTTGGAGACGACCGTGCTGAGATCGCGCGCGGGAATTTCTTGGCGGACGATATCCTCCACCCGCATGACATATTTTTCAGTGTCTTCGATACGCGTGCCCGTGGGAGCCTTGACGTTGATGATGAACTGGCCCGCGTCGGTGCGCGGGAAGAATGACGTGCCGACCATTGGCACGAGAACGAAACTCAGCACAAAGACGCCCGTGAAACCGAGGACTACGGCGCGCGGGCGATTGAGCGTTTTCCCGATCCAGAAGTCGTAGTGGCCGAGCATCCGCTCGAATTGATGGTTGAACCAGGCATTGAAATGGCGGCCCCAGGATTTGCTCGTTTCGAGGGCTTCGCCGGCGTGCTCATGGACCGCGCGAAGAAATGTGGCGCAGTAGAGCGGCACAACGGAAACGGCCACGAAATAGGACGCGAAGAGGGAAATCACGACTCCGAGAGCCAGGGCCGTGAAGAGATACTTACTGACGCCGAACAACAACGTGACCGGGAAGAAGACGACGACGGTCACAAGCGTGATGGCGAGGACGGCGAGCGCGACTTCATTGGCTCCTTTTTCCGCAGCCACGACGGGTGTTTCGCCGTGCTCGAGGTGGCGATAGATGTTTTCCAGCACAACGACGGAGTTGTCGATCAATCGCGAGAAGGCGAGCGCCAAGCCGCTCAGGACCATGCTGTTGATCGTGCCGCCGCCAGTATGAAGGATGAAAAACGTCGCCATGAGCGAAATGGGAATCGAGAGGAAAACGGCGAGCGTGGCGCGGACACTCCCTAGGAATATCAGGATCATCAGCGCGGTAAGTAGGAGACCGATGCCCCCTTCGTGCATGACAGTCGAAATAGCTTGCTTGACGAAAAGGGATTGATCGAAGACCACGTGCGTCTTGAGTCGCGACGGGATGTCGCGAAGAGTGGGGATCGCGTCTTTGATTCCATTGACGACGGAAATCGTATTGGTGTCACCGCCCTGCTTGAGAACCGGCGCGTAAACCGAGCGCTGGCCGTTGACGCGAACGATGTTGTATTGCAAGGCGGAGCCGTCCACGGCGTGGCCAACGTCAGAGAGATAGACGGATTGCTGGCCTTCGGTCTTGAGCGGCAATTCGTTCAGCGCCGCGGCGTCGGCGACTTGGGCGTTGGTGTAGATGTTGTAGTCGGTCGAACCGATGCGGACATCGCCGGCAGGAAGAATGAGATTGGATTCGTCCGTAGCGCGCACGACATCCATCGGGCTGAGCTGATGGGCCTGAAGTTTTTGCGGGTCCACGTACACCATGATTTGGCGGTAACGGCCGCCGTAGGGAGGCGGCACGGTCGCGCCGGGAACGTTATCGATCTGGTTGCGGATTTGATACTGCAGATAATCATGGAGCTGCGTCTCGTTGAGGCTCTGTCCTTCGACGGTGAGCAAGCAGACTGGGAGGCTGGATGCGTCCACCTTCATCACCACGGGCGGAAGCGTGCCCTGCGGGAGGCGGCGGAGATCGGCCATGGCCAGATTCGAGATTTCGGTGACATCGGCGTTGGCGTCGGTGCCTGGTTGGAAATAGATCTTGATGAGGCTGACGCCAGTCATGGAGCGGGATTCCATGTGGTCAATGCCGCTTCCGAGAACGAAAAAACGCTCGAACGTGTCGGTAATGTCAGCTTCGATCTGTTGCGGCGGCATGCCGCTGTAAAACGTCGCGACAAGCACGACGGGAATGTTGATGGGCGGGAACATGTCCACGGGCATCTGCACCAGACTGGTGAGGCCGATGACGAAGACCAGCAGGCAACACACGACGATGAAATACGGATGGCGTATCGAGAAGATTGGCATGGGCGCTCAGTCCGATCCGCCAGCCGGCGTGAGCTTCGGCGATACCAGCTGGCCGGGCTTGTATTGATCCGGCTCGCCCAAAACGACTTCGTCATTCTCCGAGAGACCCGCGACGATTTCGGCCTTGTCCGCGGTTTGAATTCCCAGCGTGACGTCCCGCCGCTCGATCCGGCTGCTGCTGTTCACGACGAGCACGGACCCTCCAGTCTCACCGGACACGCGGACGGCCTGCAGCGGCACCGTCAAGACGTTTTGCTGGGTGTGGAGCGGAATCACGACAGAGACGTACATGCCGGGAACAAGCGCGTAGTCGGGATTGGGAACATCCACTTCGGTGTACATCGTGCGGGTCTGCAGGTCGATCTCGTCCGAGAAGCGGACGATTTTCCCCTGCAGCACCTTGTTGAGTGTTGTCACGCTCACGGACACGGTCTGGCCGACGTGAACGTCGGGGATGGCGCGTTCGGGAAGCGGGATCACGAGACGGAGAAGATTGTTTTGCGAAAGATGGCAGAGAGCCAAGTCGCCTTTGCTCGAGGAAGTGCCCGCGGGAAGCAGGGCGCCCGTGTAGGCATTGATCGAGGTGATGACTCCGTCGAACGGAGCGGTCATGTGGGTATACGCAAACACCGCTTTGTCTCTTTCGAGCGCGGCCTTGGCGGAGAGCAGCGCTTGTTCCGCGCCAGCGAGCGCGTCCTTTGCGCCGGAAACGGCGGCGCTCGCTTCCTGGTCCTTGCCCTCAGCAACGTCCACTTCCTGTTGTGCAACGAGGCCGGGCTGCGTTTTCTGGACGTCGGCAATGCGCGAGTAGGTGAGGTGCGCAACGGTATAAGAAGATTCGGCGCTATTCAGCTCTTCGCGCGCACGCTCCACGTCCTGCTCGCTGCGCCGAACCAATGCTTCGTCCTGCTGGACTTGCTGTTCGAGTTCGGGGACTTCGAGATCGGCGAGAAGCTGGCCTTGCTTCACATGTGTTCCCCAATTGACGTAGAGCTTGCGGACGTAGCCTGAGACTTTCGCGAAAACATCAATCTCCTGGTATGGCTGGAACTCCGAAGCAATTTCAAGCGTGCTGGAGATGTTCTGCCGCGTGACCTTGACGACCGCGACAGTTGGGACCGCCGTGCCAGCGCTGCTCTTCGCCGAGCTGCAGCTGGTGATGCCAAACGCGGCGGCAAACAACAAAGCCAAGAGAATTGATTCCAACGTTCTTCTGGATCGAATGACTCGGAGACGCATTGCAGTAACCTCAATCCCTTTCGTGATGACGTGAGCCTGCGTAGTAAGAATCCACATCCTGAACTGCCTTGCGAAAGCCTTCCGGGGTGAAATGGGGGGCACGGCACAATCCGATCAGACGCTGCCTCTGTTGCAGGATTTCGTGGGCCGCCGCCGGTACCCGATCGGCAATTTCGAGGGGAATCGTTTGAATCCCATGACGGTCGCCGTGGATCAGGTCTCCGGGATGCACTTTCAACCCGCCGATCTGGACGGTCCCACCGAAATCGAAAACGTGGGCGTAAGCGTGCGAAACCGAGACATTTCCAGCGAACATTTGGAAGCCGGTGGACTGAAGATGGGATAAGTCGCGGACCGCGCCATTGGTGGCGATGGCCACGCAACCGAGGGCAATCAGGATGTTTGCATGGACTTCACCCACGAACGCGCCGAGTCCTCGGGGAGTATCCACGTCTTCGATCACCACGATCCGCGGGGCCGGAATCGTCAAGATGTGGTCCCACCAGTCAAACCGGGCGTAGTAGCTACGCCCCTCCATCGGGGGATCGGCACTGCGAATTCGAGCCGTGGCCGCATAGCCCACGACGGGCGGCAGGTCCTTGAAGACGCAGCGGACACTGGAATCCGCAAATCCAGTGTTCGGCAGGCGGACCTGGAACCTTTCAATGGCGCTGGCGACGACACACGTGCTGAGGCGGCGTAACTGTTCGAGTTGCTCGGGAGATGGCCGGCGAGACTGCATAAGCTCTCCTCGGGATATGAATCCCTGGCTGGTGGTCTTGATCGAGGACATCGGGATCTTTTGATCCCAACAGTCCCAGGACGAACGGACTACCGAAACGTTATGCGAGGAGCAAAGGAGGAGAGCGGTGCTGCAGGGAAACAACGATGCAGATTCGCTGTGTGAGGGGTGGTTCAGGTTCCATGCGCCAAGTCACGCGAAACGCGGGCTCCGGCGGCGTGATCCGAGCGACAAGATAAATCGGCTTTCGGGCGAGAACCGCCGGCGGATGGGCTACATCCATCTTGCTCGCAAAGGAGATGTAGTGCGCGGAGCTGGTTCGGGGATAGTACTGGCCAACCTTGGCAATGGTGGAAAGGCCGGCAACTCCCAAGAGCAGAAGCACGATCACCGGTCTCAGGAAAAACGGCCTGGAGAAATTCCAGCTCCGGGCCAGATCGTGATTCTGAACGGCGACTTTCAAGAGTGAATCACCTGAGAATTAGAATCCAACGAGAAAGACATCCGGCGCTAAGACACGGAACTCACGACGGCTCCAGTCTACTTTGACACATCAGCGGAAAGCAAATTCGCGGATCATCAAACTTTCCTCTAGAAGCAATCCTATTAGATGCCTTGCGGTCTCGGTGCGTTGCTGTAATTTCCACGATGCGCGCACTGGGAGACTACCGCTCCCAGCGGGAGGCGAAGAAGCGCAACTTGCGCTAAGATGGACATATGTCGGAGCACGACGTCATCGTAATCGGGGGCGGAATCATCGGCGGCTCGATCGCATGGGAACTCGCGCGGCGAGGCGGGCGCCCGCTGATTCTCGACAGCCAAACGCAAATCCAGGAAGCGTCCTGGGCCGCGGCCGGAATGTTGCAGACCGCGCCGGACAGCGCTGAGGTGATCCCGCTGGTGCCGCTCGGACGCGCGAGCCTCTCTCTGTACCCGCAGTTCGTTGCCGAGATCGAAGAGGATTCGGGCCGCACAATCAGTCTCCGCCGGCACGGAGCATTGGAAGTCATGTTCTCCGCGGATGCGGAGCGCGAACTCAGCACGCTCATCGCCCTGCATCACGGGCTCGGACTTTCCGCCGAGCCGCTGTCGCTCGAGGACGCCTGGGCGCTGGAGCCCGCGCTGAGCCGCGATGTGCGCGCCGCGATGTTCATGCCGGACGAAGGGGCGGTGGACAATCGCACATTGTCCGCAGCCGTCGTCGAAGCCGCGCAGAAGCGCGGCGCGGAGTTTCTGGGCGGCGCCGAAGTCACCTCGATCGAGATTCGCGGCGGCCGCGTCAAGAGCGTCGTGACCCGCGGCGGAACGCGTTACGCCGCGTCGCAGGTCGTGCTGGCCGCCGGCTGCTACTCCTCGCGGCTGGAAGAGATGCGGCGCTATGCGCCGACGCGGCCCGTGCGCGGACAGATGGTTGCGGTGCAATTGTCCGGGCCGAAGTTGACACGGGTGGTGCGCTCCTCGCGAGGCTACATCTCGCCCTGCGACGACGAGCAGCCGCAATGGCTCGTCGGCGGGAGCACGCTCGAACACGTCGGATACGAGAAGCGCATCACGCCCGGCGGAATGTCGCGCGTGTTGGACGCCACGCAGCAACTCGTCCCCGCGCTGGCGGAGGCGGAAATCGTGGAGACGTGGTGCGGACTGCGGCCCGACACGCCCGACCACTTGCCGATCCTCGGGCCGACCGACGTCGAAGGACTTGTCATCGCCACGGGTCACTACCGCAATGGAATCCTGCTGGCTCCCATCACCGCAAAACTGATCTGCGAATGGATCTCGGATCACTCCGTCTCGTTCGATTGGGAAGTGTTCAGCCCGCTGCGTTTTGCGGAAACCAGCCGGGCAGCCTGACAGGCCGGGCGAATTTCAATACGGAATCGGGTTCTTCGTGCGCACCGGCTCGCGGTTCGGCGGGCCGGAGAGTTCCGGCGCCCTGCCCGTATCGGTGAAATTGATTTTGCTGGCGTCGAGCGACAGTGGACGATCAATGACGACGTCCACGGTCGTGCCGCGCGGCAACTCCAGTTCGGGTCCCCGCGTCAACAGCACGGTCGCGAGTCCAACCGCCGCGCCTACTCCCGCGCCGATGCCGGCGCCTTCGCCGCTGCGCGCGGCGACGCCGCCGATGACCGTGCCGACACTCGTATCCGTGATGACGGTTGCCGCGTCATCGGCCTTGTCCGTATCGCCGTGGATCGTGCCTTCCTTGTCCACCGATTCGTTGCCGCCGGTGCCCGCGTTGGTCGGCACAGCGCCGAAATGGACCGTGTAGCCGTTGGGCAAGATCATGGTGGTGAGGCGAAGGCGCAATTCGCCGGTGCCTTTCACGCGGCCCGGGCGCTTCGCTTCCGTGATCTCACCCTGGACGTACGAACCGGCGGGAATGACGATCTTGTCGTTCAACACGATGGGGAAAAGCGTCTCGAAATAAACCGGATCGCCAGGGTGCGCGTTGCGGGTCGTGATTGCGTTGTGCAGCACGAGCGGCAATTTCGTCCCTGCAGGAACGATAATTCTGGCTGGTGCGGGCGCCGAAGCGGCCGGGGCAGGCGGCGCGTTGGGCGTCGCAGACGCGGCGTCGGCCGCTGCTGGCGCGGGCGTAGCTGCCGTCGCAGCAGGCGCCTGAGAGTTAGGGGCAGGAGCTTGCTGGGCTGACGGAGCTTGCGCAGGAGCCGACGCGGCCGGGGCGGGGGCAGGCGTCACGGGGCCCGGCTGCTCTTGCGCGAAGAGCGCACCGCCAAAGCACAAAATCAGGGCCGACACCCAGGCTGGTAGATATCGCATCGCAGTCCTCCGTTTGCCCATACGATGCTCGCCCCGCACGGCGTGGATGCCTGAGTATACGCCTTTCGCGTCACACGGGAAGCAATCCGCCCAGCCAGTGGCGGCGAGGTTTGCATCGAGCGGCCCACCAGACTTAGGCTTGCGGAGAGCAAGGAGGAGACGATGGCGAAGCTGGCGCTGGTGTACGGGATGAGATTGTTTCCCGCGGAGGACGTCGCGGAAGTGCAGGAGGCGACGCTGAAGTTGAAGGACGGCCGCACGGCGCGAATCACGCTGCACCTGATCGAGGGAAGCAAAGAAGAGATCCAGGAGACCTTGAACCAATCGGTGGCAGCGTTTTTCGATCTTTACCCGGAGATCTGAGCGAGCGGCCCGCCTTTCCGACCGGGTCGGAACTCGCAAAGAGCGCTCGTCGCCCAAGCCCAAGGCTTCGGCGCGGCAAGCGAATGGGCAGTGGCCCGCCTTTCCGACCGGGTCGGAACTCGCAAAGAGCGCTCGTCGCCCAAGCCCAAGGCTTCGGCGGGCAAGCGAATGGGCAGTGGCCCGCCTTCGCCAAGGCTTCGGCGAGGCAAGCAGGGGGTAACTCGGAAGGTACTCCCATCCCCCCACCCCCATCTTTTTATGTAACTGTTGATTCCAGAGGACTTGCGGCGAAAAAACACGTAAGTGCTGATTATAAAGGACTTGGGAATCATTTGTTTTCAACGAGATACGAAAAATGGCGCAGGAGTCTGTAAGTGCTGATTCTAAAGGGCTTACGGGCGCGCTAAGTCCTTTGCTGTGTATCACTTTTGAGTTGCACAAGAATGGTGCAGGTTTGAGGAGCACGCCGGGGGAGCTCGAATCGACGGATGCACACGGATGAACACGGATAGAGAGAGACACAGATCGAGGAATTGAAGTGGGAGTCAGGCCGGGATTGGGGGCGACCAACACGGAGTAGGGTAGCCTATGCATATTCACATGTCAATTATAAAGTGAGTATTCCAAATGATTTCCACAGTTCGAAAGGGTAGGACGACGAGCAGCGGCGGCGAAAAGCCCCACCTTTGCGCTGCGCGCAAAGATGGGCCACCCTCAAGTGAAAATCAAAGGCCGGGCCACCCGCCAACGAGATCAAAATCTCCAGCCTTGGACCGACTACTGCAACCACCAAAGACCTCATGGTAGTCTCAGCTACATGCCGCCGATCAGCGGCTGCCGAGCTGGTACAACGTCTTGACCATCTACAGGCACCCTCAAACCAAAATCTTCTTAACTCATCGTTCGGGCCACCCGCCACCCTCAGACCAAAACTCCCCCAGCTCATTGCCTGAGCCATCCGCTCCCGGCCGCCCGCCGATTGGAGTCAACGATGGATAACTGACCTAGCCGAAAAGCAAACGGCCTTAAGTAATGGTGGCAGTTTCGCGTAGGCGTTATCCTGCAGCTCGCGCCATAGCTTGGCACGTGCGTCCCCTTGGGTGGCTTGGTCTGAAAGTACGCCGATTAGAATTTGGAAATTCAGCATAGTCTGGAAAAATTCATGAAGCTGCTTGTTCAGGCTGTCGTCGAAAAGCAGGCTGTTTGCGGAAAATACATCCGAGGCCGAACCGAGCTTTTCTAGAAGGCGCTTCCCCAACATGGTGTCGCTTTCGCCCTCGAGTCGGCCTGATGCGCTCAATCGCTGCGCGTAGAAGAGGGCGCGATCTAGGTTCGAATGAATCTGTAGCAATGCATTCACTTGCTGCTCGTGGATTCGGTCATTCCTCTTGAGCGCAGCGATCTGAGTTTGTAGTTGGACATCAAACTTTCTCTTGAACCATGCGCCGACAAGCGTGGCGCCAGCGCCTGATCCAATGACGGTGAGTAAGAAGTCAGCGAGTTGTCGCATCAGTTAGACTCCCTTTCTAGGCTGGACAGACGGCACTGAATAAAGCAGGCGGCGTCGGCTTCCCAGATATCATACATCTTGTCTTACGTTCGTATTCTAGGGTAGTGACACTGCTGGACTCCTCCTCGCGGTTGCATCTACCCGCAGGATGCCCCGCCCGACTCAACTCCAGTACACCGCACCCGTTTGGAGCGCGGGGCATGCCGCCTTCGCGTGGGTGCTGGCTCCGTGCAACGAAACCACCCGGAGGGCCTACCATGAGGAACGGGCTGGCAATGTGATCCGGCGGGTGGCGTTAGGGTCGCTCAGAGCCAAAACTGTCGAGCGGATCTCCGAAATCGTCTGAGTATCTAAATCGAAATGGCGCCCAGCACTTATGGGATGCCATAGAGCTGAATAGTTGGGGCACAGCGCGACGTGGTACGTCAATTGATTGAACAACGACAGCAAACAAACGATTCCGGTATTCGCTCGATTCCAGTCCAGTATGACAATATGACCGTTTGTTTGGCGGTAGAATCGACTTTCATCAAATAAAATGGGCGTCCGGCTGATCAGAACTGGGGCGAACGGGGGTCTTTTGCCTAAGCAGACGTAGTCGCGGACAGGATCGAAATCGGATCGCAGCGCAAAATCGGTGTCCGTCACATACGCCAAGAAGTTAAATGCGATCTTCGTGACCGCTCGGAGGATTGGTTCGTCCAGACTTCTTTCGGCATAGACCGGTACGTCTCCTCTGTGCAATTCAAAGTCGCCCCTCTTCTTAAAGATGAGTCCACCTTCAGTCAGTTTTTGAAGGATTCTTTCGATGACTTCGGCGGGCTGGCCCACGATTTTTGTTTCGGCGTCGACACGAAATCGCTCCCACCGTTGTGGCTCGTTCAAATCTTCTTCTAGGAACCAGTGCCATTCGGTCTCCCCGTTCTTGCGGAATGCGACTTGGGGTAGTGGCTCGGCCTTGACCGATCCATCGCTTTCATCCCGCCATACGGCGACTCGCGCGCCGTACCAATCTCCGGCGGCAGTTACTCGCACATCGAGTCGCGCCTTGCCAATCCTGCGAGAGCGATTTTTGCTCTTTATACCAAGGAGGATTCTCTGAAGTGCTTCGATGGTGTCTCTTGTCAGCGCGAGCTCAAGGTCTTTGCCGAATGTGGCGTTGCACTGTCCGCAAACGCAGGCCAGCGTGAGGTTGTGTCTAAATCGACCAAACGCTTTTGGAATGACATGCTCTTTTGGAAAGCGTGTTCCCGTGGTGCGGCAGTAGATACAAATTGCCATCGCATGGACATTCTAGCAGGGCACCATGAGGGGCGCAGCCCGAGGTGGGGGCCGGCATGCCGCGATCAATCCGCGAACAATTTGGTTCCCGCTCCACTCCACAAAATGCGCCGAGCATGGTGCCGCAGCGGGCAATTCAATTGACAGGAATGGCCGCGGGGCTCGCGAGCGGCATCTTCAAACCAAGATCTTCCCAGCTCATCGGTCGGGCCCCCCCGCTCCACGGGAAACGCCACACGACTACCTAGCCGCTGCTCGAGCAGATTTTAGATTTTTTTTAAAAGGGCACGAATCAGCACCGGCACAAATGGTCCGAGCCATTCGGCAATGTAGGCGTGCTCGGAGAGCCAATTCAATGAAGACAGGATACACTAGGCCACTCCATCTGATCAAGCTGGCGGGTGACCGGGGCTTCATTTCCTTCTTGACTGGGCATCCTGGAGCGGATGATACCACTTCCATAGTTCAACATGGAGTTACGGTATGGGGTTTGCGGGGGCCCGTCCTTTGGCGTCTTTCAAGGGCGGGGAATCTTGGCTAGATGTGTGTGCCCATTTGTGTCGCCCCTCCAGGGCTCGGGGTTTTTATACGTCGGGTACCCAGCGCTTACGCGCTGGGCTAAATTGTGTCGCGCCTACGGCGCTGGAGTTGCGGCCCGCCTGCGCCATGGCTTCGGCGCGGCAAGCGGGAAAAAGCGGCGTCGAGACGCCGCACTCCAAATGGCAGAGAGGTCCCTCCCGCCTGCGCCAAGGCTTCGGCCTGCGCCAAGGCTTCGGCGGACTGGCGGCGCGGCAAGCGTGCGCTCGGGATGACA
>DASPOJ010000190.1:0-37285 GCA_035626055.1 Candidatus Methylomirabilota bacterium
AGCAATTTCGCGCATTCGCCGGGGCAAACGAGGTGGAGACGAAAATGATTCCGGTCCAGGTTGCGCAGCAGAGTCAGAATGTGCTCCTCCGCGCCGCCGCGCACGACACTATTTGTGAAGTGCATCACGGAAATGGGGAAACGTTTCATCTTGAGCCGGCTTGAGCGAAGCGCACGCCGAGTTGAGGTTGCGAAGCCGGAATGTCGCCGAGTCCTATCAAGTCTTGGAGCCAGGCATGGACATCCGCGATTGTGCGCATGGGAATCGATGGGGGCCGATTGCTAAGAAAGATCGCATCGGAAAATGAATCCGCCGGGTCGTAACCGTGCATGCCGCGCGGCCGCCACCGGTTGCCATTGAAATTGCTTTGCGAAAAGAGCCATCCGGGGCGAAGCAGAAAGATGAGTTCGCCGTAGCGGCGATCGTTGAAAAACACACCGAGCCGGCGGAGGTCATCGTCGGACAGAATGCGTCCGCACGTTACACTGCTCAAGCAGCCGCTGATGGACGCGCTGGCACGCTCGTTGAAAAGCCAAAACCTGGCCATCGTCGAGTCATACACGGCGAGGTAGTCGCGCGGCATCTTGAGTCTGAGGGCGGCAATCCTCTGCGCGAGATCAAAACGGCGCACGACCGGAGTCATGCCGTGATCGGAAACCACCGATAAGACTGCTCCCGGGTCAACCGCGCGCGCGGCCTCGAACACCAGGCTCAGCTTCTTTTCATACCAGTGCAGGCGCTCCGTGACCTCTTCGCGCTCGGTGCAATGCATGTGAAGGAACGAATCCATTTCGCTTAAGTACAAAAGAAAAACGAAGCGGCGCCGGCTTCGACGTCAATTGCCGCACGCTCAAGGATTTGCGCATCCGGCATCTGTCGGTACGAATAGACTTGATAGGCTATCTTTCGCGTAGCAAGCTGATCCAAGATCGAAGGGATGCAACGAATCCCACCGGGCTCGAGGATGTTTCGCTTCTCTACATAATTGAATCGCGGCAGGATTTTTGGGCTCAAATTGCACTCGAAGAGCGGTCCCAGGCCGAGAACGCGCCGACCCAGCTCCTTCACAAGCTTTCGGCACAGCCGGTTGTCCAGGAACGAGTCTGGCAAGAACCGCGCGGGCTTCAGCCATCGAAAGGGAGAACCCTCGGGGTCGTAATAAAAGAGATTCCAATATCCGTGCTCCGCAGGCTGCCGTCCGGTCAAGAGAGTCGGAATCGCCGCCGAGCTGTAGCCCAGCACCGTTTTGAGCGGCCGGCGATAGGGGAGAAGTTGGCTCAGAAAATCCCGGCCTTCGATGCACCTCCAACCCAACGCGTCGATCAAGACAAGGACGACAATTGGTCGGCGAGATTCTCGGCCTTCGACGATCACGAAATCTCCTCGAAAAGATCGGTCATCTTAGTTGCGAGTTGAGTTATTACGGGCGATGGGCCAGCGGATGGACTGCTCCGGGCGAGCCTTTAGGGAATCGAGCGCACGATGCGCGGCCCCAGCCGGTTCGCCAGAGCGAGCGGCAGACGCCGCCAGATTTGGGTAGCCCAATGATAGCGAGGACTATCCGGGCGAAGTTCGGGGAGCCGAGATCCCGACGAGAGCCAGTAGTACCAGTGCAGGGGTGTCTCTTCGCAGCCCCAGATCCGCTTGAATTCGTACGTGCCGCTCCCGGGGGTGCAGCGTCCGAGATCGACTCGATGAAATCGATTCTTTGCAGCCCAGGCGAGCAGCGACCAGTGAAGGAACGTGCCCGAATACTTGCAGCCGAGAGCCCGCACGGTGGCGCACCAAGGCCACTCGACTGTGCCCTTGTGCGAGGTGACGATTCCAGCCCCAACTGGGCGCTCGCCGTCCCACACGGAAAGAATCGAGGCCCGGTTCGGAGCATAAAGAAAAAAGTTTTCAAACCACCGGCGCGGATAGACCGGAGTGCCGTGGTTTCGCATGTTTTCCGCAAAAATGGGATAGAACACGTCCAGCGCTTCCGCCCCGCCCCATTCGGCACGCAGCCCGTATTTTCGAGCGAAGCGAATCTTGTTCCGCAGCCCGCTGCTCAGGCGAGTCCATAGATGCTCTGCAGTTGGCGGCAGGGCCACTTCCATCCTGACTTTGGCGGTCGCACAAGCCCAGGGCAAATCGCAGGGCGCGCCTTGGCGAAATTCGATGTAGTTTGCGCGCAGGTCGCGCGCGAGTGCGGTGGCGCAGGCAACCAATCCCCGCCGCGCGTCCGGTGTGCTTGCGACGACTCCGCCATAACTGAAGAAAGGCATCGACACCAGAAAACTGCCGAAGAGGCGGCTGCGCATCATCACGAGCGGCAGCACGCCCCGGATTCTGCCGTCGTCCGTGGCGGCCAGGCGGTACGACTGGTGACCGAAGGTGTCTTCGATCGCCTGCCCCCACGCCCATTTATGATACTGAGAGACCTCTGGTGCGGAATCCAAGTAGGCGTCCCAGGAGCCGCGCTCTTGCCAGAATGAGATTCTCATCAATACATTTGGGCAGCAGTGGCCTGTTGCTGGAAAAGAGGGCCTAGCTCGTGCTCGATAAAGTTTTGGAAAGTGGTCGTATCCAGGGCTGCAAGCAATCTGCGAAGCTTCGATGCGGTCGTCTTCAGGTTCAAATATGTCCTGAACCTCCGCTGGAGGCTCATGGGCAATCGGGGTTGATCGGGGTCGATCTCACGAGGATGCAGATAAAAGACAACCGGGCGGCCCTCATCCAGAACGCGCGCGGCCATCGACTTAATCACCGGAAGCGGAAAGAATCGAAAGTAGCCCCCGCCGAAGAAACAGAATCGCTTGCTCAGGAACTCGCGCACTGTAACGGGGAACTCGATGAACCAATCCGGTGAGCTGCGGATCAGGTAAGGGTCCTCGCGGGAATTCGGAATGCCTCCGTTGCTGCGGCTTGCGGGAAAGATCGATGAATCGTACTTGTACTCTGCCCGGATGAGCTGGTCGAAAAACCACGGCGTGTTCGGCGTGGCGGAGAATCCCGGCGCGCGGTAACCGAGGATGCGATGGCCGACCAAGTCTTCCAAAATTTTCTTCGAGACCAAGATGTCCCGGTAAAACTCCTCACAGGACATCCGGTACACGAGTTGATGACCAAACCCGTGAGAGGCGACTTCGTGGCCAAGCCGTTCCGCTTCCTTCACCAAATGGGGATGCCTCTGCGCAACCCAACCCAGGAAGAAGCAGGTCACATGGACATTGCTCTCGGCGAAAATGGCCAGCAACGTGAGAAAGTTCTTCTCTACGCGGGACGGCAATTCCGCCCAGTGATGGATGTCTGGGGCGCCCGGGAGATCCAGCAAGTGAAACCAATCTTCCACGTCCACCGAGAAAATGGATCTCATCGGCCAGACCCCGCATTTCTGAGACCGGCGAGACCATCCACCGCAGCCGAAAAAGTATTTCCAGTCGCCGTCACCTCAGACCCTCTGGAAAGTGCCGCGCTCTCCCAACAACTGAAGCGCCGGCCACAGCAGGTTTCCAGGACGCCGATCAAGGCCGCTGAGTGGGCGAGGAGGAAATAGAACGGGACAGAAGCCAAGCGGTTGTTGTTTCGCCCGGTTGCGTTCCGTCGCCAGCCAACGAGCGCCAGCCAATAGAAAGCTGTCTGCGGCGAGAGCACACACGCGAAGAACAGCGAGTGCCTGGCGAGGAATATGTTGGAAACGGTCGCGAGAACAAACGGCACGAGCGCCAGCCAGCGCATCAGCTTACGAGAAACAAACTGCCATCCACGGAGACCGCGTAGAGCGGCCCTGAGCCGCCAAACCGCTAAGAATCCTTGGGCGCAGATGCGCCGACGCCGGCGAAACTCCTCGCGCGCCGAGGAAGTCGCTCGCTCGACCGAATAGGCCGAGGGTTCATAGAGTGTCGCGTATCCCCTGGCTCCAATCCGCAAAGGAAGTTCGAGATCATTGGCCAAATCGGGATCAAGCGGGGCGAAGAAGTCGCGCCGAATGCAGAAGATCGAGCCGTCACAGGTGAGCACCGAGCCGATCCGGTGTTCCAGGGAATTGAGCCAGGACTCATATCGCTGATAGAGGCTGCCTCCGCAAGCCATGCCGCCGTCGGCGAAGGAGCGTTCGGGACGCTCGCAGCTCGTCACGCATCCAACTCTTGCATCGGCGAAGTGGCGCGTCATTGCGCGCAAACAGTGCGGGGCAATGTGCGAATTCGCGTCGGTGAAGAACAACAACTCGCCTGAGGCCAGTTTGGAAAGCATGTTCAGCGAGAGATTTTTCCCCAGTCGCCGGCGATTGGCGATCCAGCGCAGCCGTGGATCGGAGATCGAAGACAGGACTTCTTCCGTGCGGTCTTCAGACGCATCGGAAGCGATAAGCACTTCGAGCCGATCCGAAGGGTAATCCCAGGAAAGCGTCTCCGCTGTTTTCCAAGCAACGTCCTTTTCTTCATTGCGCGCGGAGATCAAGACCGAGACGTAGGGCAGATACTCATCGCCGCCACGAAAGCGGACTTTGCGGATCGCGCCGAACATCCACAGAATCAGCGGGTATCCACCGTAGACATACGCAAGCCACGCGGTACTAATCCAGAACACCGCCCTCATCAAGCTGACCATATCGAAAACAAGGACGTCCGCGACCTAGCGGGAGCCGCGGCCAAGAACCATCGTCTTGACGGTTTGAAAAATAATAAGCAGGTCGAATCCCAGGGACATGTTCGTGAGATAGAAGAGATCGTAAGACAGCTTTTCTTCGTTATCTTTCAGCGTCGTGCAATACGGCCTGCGCACCTGCGCCCAACCCGTCGCTCCCGGCCGGACGGCCCATCGCTCCTTGTAGAAAGGGATTCGCTGACTGAGCTCCGCTTCCTCTTCCAGCATGAAAGGCCGCGGGCCCACGATGTCCATGTCGCCTCGCAGAATGTTGTAAAGCTGAGGGAGTTCGTCGAGCCGCAGACGCCGGATCCATTTGCCCACACGAGTGAGGCGCTCGTCCTCCAGCCCAGCCGAGTCGAATCGCCCGCTGGGCGCGGAGTTGCCCTCTTCTCTGCGGCTCATCGAGCGAAATTTGAAAAGCTTGAACGTGCGGCCGCCCCTTCCGACGCGGTCCTGAGCGAAGAGGATGGGCCTTCCAGAGTCCAGCCAGATCAGAACCGCCACAAGGCCCATCAGCGGCAGAGCGAAAAAGGAGATTGTCAACGACACAAGCAACGAGAAGATTCGTTTTCTGACGAGCATAGTCTGCGAGATGCGGAAGCCTGGAGAAAAAAGCAGCCGGCTCCCGAGAGAAGTAAGCAAAGGAACCCGGCCCGTCGCCGATTCATAAAGAAACGTCGCGTCTTCGACCACGACACCGCGAGCTTTAAGGGCGAACAACGTCTCGAGGGGAAGGGCGCCGCGGAGATCTCTCATCGCCACGAAGACGCGGCCAATTTTTTCTCTTGCAGCGATCTCTTCCAATTCGCCCACTTCCCCGATCTTGTTCACGTGCCGCGCGATGCGAGCCGGCTCCTCAGCTGGGGAGACAATTCCGACGAGATGCAAGCCAAGCTCCGGGCGGTTCTCAATTTCCTTCGCCAGGGGCAGTGCCAGTGGCCCGTCACCCAGCACGATGACTCTCTCCATGTGGCCCGGAGATTTGCTGAATGCAGAGAACAACTTCCTCCAGACCGCCAGCCAAAATCCCAGGAGCACGACGCCCGGCACGAATTGACGGGCTTGAATCCGGAGGGAAGGCGAAAGGTAGTACAGGATCGCCAGAAGAATGGACACCGTTCCGACCGCCTGTAAGATCCGGCAGAGGACTCCCGCCGTATCCCTGAAGAGTTGAAAGTCATACAAATCGTAATAGTAGAAACAGAGCGGACAGAGCACACACACTATGAACAATCTGATTCCACCACTTTCGTGATCTGGGATCAGTGCGCGCGCATTTCCGACGCGCACAGCGGCGGCCACAACCAACGCAAGATACGCGACTGCGGCCTCCGTCAGGCCGAGCAGGAGAGTACGTGCCGGGAGAGCTGTATGCGAGATACGAATCACAGGCGCTCTGGCGAGCTCCTTGGAGGAGGACAGACTTGGCTCACTTGTGGACAGCGCGATGGTGGCGGCGGAAGATCGTCCCGCCCACGAGAAGCACCGCGCCAAATAACAAGACCGTGGCTGGTTCCGGGACCGGCGCCGGTCCGGAATCTGGATCTTTACGGTGATCACGGTCGTGGTCGTGATCACGGTCGCGATCCCAATCTTTGTCGTGATTGTCCAACAGTGCCCGGTCGAGGCCGCTGCTGTTCACAGGCCCTGGCCCGGGTTGTTCGGACCGGAACTCTGGAAATTGAGTCATGGCAGTACTCGCCAAAAGGACATTTGGGCTCGCGCGCCCCTTGGGCCCTGCTTGGGCGCACATGAGAAGGGCGAAGACGAGAGTGCTAGCGAATCGTAGAAATGTCTTCTTCACGGCTACCTCCATCTGCTTCCAAGCCCACGCTGGGGACTACTAAAGGAATGGCTCCCGATCTCGCACTGCCTAATCGCCGAAGGGCGAACTCACTAATTCGGCAGAAACTTGCTCAGTTGCTGATAGGCGCTTTGCGCGAAGTCCAGGGCGCGGTGTTCGGCGCTTGCGTCTCCGTCAGCGGCGGTGGTCCAAACCCGGATCATTGCGCCGTCGGCGCCTCTTCTTTTCAGCGCGTCCGCAACCAACCAGAATTTTGCAAGATACTCGCTGGCAACGACGCGCCCGTGCGCTTGGTACCAATACAGAACTAGATCTCGATTGTTCGGCTTCTCCACCAAGTACTCATTCACCAGCAGCGGGCGGCCTTCCGCCCAACCAATCTGCACTAGGGCGGAACGTACGGGTTCCCAGCCAGCTCCGGGCAGGCAATTCTTGGGGGAATGCATCGCGTCCCCGAAGCGCTCGTCGCTGTAGAATCCGACGTAGAGTTCAACGGGTTGCGCGTCACCTCGATAGATGCGGTTTATATAGTCGTCCGCGCCGATTTCCTGCACTAGATCCGCCGTGAACGGGCGATCTTCCCCGCGCCAAGAGCCGATAACGGTGGGAAACTCCGTCAGCGGGTGATGCAAAGCTGCGGTCCGTTGGCGCTTCAGGCTGTGCAATGTGACAGCGCCCCCCGCGAGAAGGAAGCATACGATCGACAATCTTCTGGATACGATCAACTTGGCAAGCGTGGAGACAACCGCAATGTGCAACAGCACAAACCTTCGTCGGCGAGCCAAGTCAGGAAAAAAGCAAGCAGGAAGAAACCCACTCCCAGCGCAAGATGGAACACGCCTGAATCCGCTTGCGGGCCTGCCGCGTGACACAAGAGACCGGTCGCAACCAGGCGGAGGCCGTTGCACAGAATGGCAATGGGAAAAACCAGAATAATCAGGACGCAGCGCTTCCAGAGAGCCGCCTGGGCAAAATGTCCATAGGCCGTGACGGTGGCGAGCAAACAGAGTAGGGATCGAATCCCGCTGCACGATTCGAGCACTTCAAGAGTGCAATTCGGCAAGATAAGAAGATTGCCTTCGCGTAGCGTGCGCACGCCCAGAACAGTTAAACCGTGGGCTCCGAGACGTGACGCCAGAAGTTGCAAAGGAACAGTCAACTGGTAAAAGACAATTGCCGGCAGTGGGATCATGAAGACCAAGTAGGCGAGGGGGAAGGCAACGCTCCGGAGAACGCCTCTGCCGGCCACAAAGACGATGATTCCGCAAAGCAAGATCAACAGTGAAATGCGTGCGGTGAATCGTTCAGCGCCCAAAGTTCCAGCGATCAGCAAACCCATGGCAAATAAGATGATGACCAATCCGAGAAAGCTCGGCCGCTGACACGCGGTTCTCCATCGTTTTCTCCCTTGCCAGAGAATCCACACCGAGAGCACGGGCACAAGAAAACAGTAGCCGTAATCTGGATCGGTCCACCATTGCTGGATCAGCCCCAAGAGCGTCGGCGCGTATAGGAACAAGAGGAAGCCTGCCATCGCCAGCGCAGCGATATAGCGGCCCCCTGCTGAGAGATCGATGGAAAACCCGCGACCGCCACGAAGCAGAGTTTCTCCCCTCACGATTTTCCCTGACTTGAATCAGAGCCATAGCGGGGCTCGTAACTCACGCCATCGAGTTCGGAAGCTTCGTTCAACACCACACCGATGAGCTTCGGTTCATCCAAGGTAAGCAAATTTTTCTTAAGCCCCGTTCTCGAAGTGACGCCCTCACGAACGACTAGTATCGTGCCGTCCATCAGCCTCGACCAAAGATTGACATCTACGACCGGTGATATCGGCGGCGAATCCACTATGACCCACTCGAATGGTTCCGAGAAATCTAGGAATGCTTGCATGAACCGCTGGGAAGCCAAGATTTCTGAAGGCCGGTCACACACCGTTCCGGCAGTGAGAACGTATAGGGAGGTGCCATGGATGCGGCGAATGTAACTTGCCAAATTCCTCCCGTGGCCCAGACACCAATCCGCCAACCCCGGCAATCGGCGCAAACCAAAACTGGATGCAATCGCCGGCCGGCGGAGGTCGCCTTCGACCAACAAAGTCCTGCAACGCGCGTACATCGCGAATGTCAATGCCAGGTTTGCGGCAACCACAGTTTTGCCTTCACCGACACCGCTGCTGGTGACTTGCAGTGAATGCAATTGCCTTTGCTTTCGCAGGTGGGTCAGACGGTTGACGAGAGCGCGGAATTTATCCGCGCCCAGGCTGTTGCGTTCCGTCAGCGCCACCAGCCGGGACGTCCCCGGCGCGCTCGCCATCACGGCTTCCACGGCCGAGAATTCCTCGCCGCGATCCGCGCTCTCCGTGAACGGTCTCAAAGGTCCATAGGAGATGCCGCTGATTGATTCCAGCGGGGCGGGCTCACTCCTCATTCTGCTCAAGGCTTCGTGAAGTCGACTCATGGGTCCCTCACCCCTTGAAGAGCGAACAGAGGTTGCCGGCGATGACCAGAATAATCATTGCGGTCGCGGCGATGAATTCCATCCACGTTCCGGCTCGGAGAAGAGCGCTCTCGCGAGACGTGCGCAACCGAGGGATGCCGACTAACAAAGGTGCGGGGACGATGTCGTCGAGTTCCTCTTCCTTACGAATGCGGACATCCGTCAGCTCGCGGAAAACCGCAAGCCCGAGCCCGATGGCGAGCCCAATCACCAAACCGGCGAGGCTGATGCGCAGGCGGTTTGGGGAGGTGGGCCGTTGCGGAAGGCTCGGGGGGTCGAGAATGCGCAACTGTTCCGCACTCTGCTTTTCTTCGAGGTTCGCTACCAGGCGGGATTGCAACTGCTTTTGCACGAGGGAGTCGTAGTCTTTCTTGGACTCTTCGTATCCTGACGACAGTTCCTCCAGCTTCTGCTCAATCTCGGGCGCAAGATTGAGCCGGCTCTGGTAGACGGCAATCTGCGACTCGAGCTCTCTCGCACGCTGCTGGTCATTCTGAATCTCAAGCGCATTGGCCTTGAGCTGGCCCTGCGCCTCCATTACGGACGGCGGCACACTTGGTTGCCCGTTGGCAGTCTCCGCAGGATCTCCGCCAGCCGATGCGCGACCGCCCGCCTCGGCGGAACTCCCCTCTTCGCTCAAACGTTTCTTTAGCTCTTCGGTTTTCGCGATTGCGGCTCGTGTCGCGGCTATGTCGGGATAGTCTTCGGTATAGTGGGAACGCAAGGTCTCCAGCTTGAGCCGCAAGGCCAAGAGTTCCCCGTCGAGCGCTTGCGAACTCGGCGTGTTTGGTGACCCTCCATCGGCATTCATTTGCGCTGCGCGATACTCCTGCAGGAGAGAGTCGAGGTAGAGCTTCTGCTGTCTTGCCGCGTCGAGCGCCCGCTGAAAGCTCTGCAATTGAGTCTGCAGTCCGCTGAGGATCTGGACGTTGGCTTCCGTTTGACTGGGCAGTTGCCCGAGATGCTGCTCCTTGAACGCTGCGATTTTTGCTTCGGCAGTTGCCAGCCGTTCCTGTGCTCGAGCGACCTCGTCGTCCAAAAATGTGGAAGTGGCTTCCGAGAGCTGGCGCTGCGCAGCCGCGTTTTCCGTTAAGAAGAGGGAGGTCACCTCCTCGTTCAGCTCTCGTGCGATTTCACCCGATCCGGCGTAACACAAGATCCTGAAGGTGGTGTAGTTCCCCGGGCGGTCAGGAGATTCAATGAGTTCAATCTTGATATTCTGGCGAACACGCTCGATGGGATCTCCTAGCTCGAAGAGCCTTCTCCACCCACTGGTGGGTGGAGAGAGGTGAAACCGATCGCTCAACTCCTGTAGCCGCGGACCGGTGAGAACCTTTTGCGTTGCGAGTTGCAGCCTGTCTTGCAGATTCAATCTCGCGTCGGGCGTGACGAACTGTTCGGCCAGCTTCTGTTGCTCGCCCCCCAGTACGGTGGCCGATTGATACTCAGCGGGCAAGAGCCAGCTAATCGACCAAACTGCGGCCCAACAGAAGAAGAACGGCAGAAAAATCCACCAGCGCCGCCGGAGCAGGACGGCCCAATAGTCCTCCCAACTGCGGCCGGACAGCTCCTCGAATTCTTCACTCATGCTTTCCTTAGCCATTTTCCAAGAGAATAGAATCTGGAAGCACCAAGGAACCTGTCGCCGCCTTCAAGGTCAAACGGCAATTTGTGCCGCCTCCCGCTCTCCGCTCACGCTGCGCTGCCCGCCGGCTCCCCGGAGAACATCGGACGATCAGACCGGTTCCAAATCGTAGCCTTCGACCCGGACCGACAGCGATCGGCACAGCAATTCCACCGAAACGATCAAACTGCGATCACGGTTCTTCTCGACCAGAATTCCTTCGAGGCCGTCAAGGGACCCTCCGCGAATCCGCACACGCATGCCAGTTCGCAGGAAAGGGTGGAGCCCATACGGGACTTCTTCCGCTAGAATCCTCTGGATAGCCTCGATTTGCTCGTTCGGGATGCTGGTGCCCCGCCCCTGGCCGCCCACAAAACCAAGTACCCCGGGCGTACGTAGGATCTGCTCGCGGATCTTTCGCTGCTGGGAGAGTCGCACAAATACGTAGCAGCTGAATAAGGGCACCTGGATGGATTTCCGGCGGTCGCTCCACTCGTGCACTTGATTCACAAGCGGAAGAAAGGTGGAGATTCGCTGCTCGAGGAATTGGCCGGCAACGCGTTTCTCGTGTCGAGCGACGGTCTGAATCGCAAACCAGTTTGTCTCCTCAGCCAGCGAGATCAGTTTCGGATCGACAATCAACTGGCAGGTCGCCACAGCTCCGCCCCCTCAGTCCCATTTTTCTTCCGGAAACTCGGTGGACATCAATATCAAAGCCTGTGCTTCTAGTTGCGACTCGAATGCCATCCCAGTTCGCAGGAGAAGCCTGATTCACTTACTAAGTCCGGTGATTCACCTGTACCCTTTCTTCAGGACAGATTCGAACACACAAATTCTCGACAAGCATTTTCAGCGCGGCGCGCCCGCCGGGAATGACAGATGCGACGCCTCGCCGGCAAAGCCGCTTTCTCCACGCGAACCTCTTTCTCCATCGACGCGCAGCACGACCATTCTGCCCTTAATCCGTGTTTCTCCCTTGCCGGAGGGCCGCGGAAGCAATATCTCAAGCTGCAGAACGGCATGCATCGGGGGACGGGCAACGGTAAGCACATAGGCACCCGAGGCGCTGATGTCCCGCGTCAATCCTTCCCCGCGCAGTCGGGGTCCGCGCGTCTCTCGCCAAGTAAAAAAGACAGGGGCCCTCACCGGGTAGCGTGTAGCCTTTCGGCGTTCCATTGATACTTGATTCACTTTGAATGACCTGTTTTCAAATACAGACTCGCCTCTTTCACTTGATAAAGTCAGTTCGCTGCTTGAGGCGGAAGGATAGGAAGTCGCGCGAATTGTCGCAAGTGGCCTAAACTCTCTCTCTTGCAGGACCGACGGCCCCAGTGTGCGTCCCAATTCAATCGCGTTTATGTAGTTCCGCAGTAACTGCTGCTGTGTTCAACAGTGTCGAGATATCCCTGACACTTCTTTAAGACATTCGTCTTAAACGAGCTGGAATAAAGTCCCCTGTCCTTAGTCGAACACAAGGAATTGCCCATCTTGCGGGGTGTGAAACTTTAATCTCGGTGGGTACAAGAGCACGCTCGCAACGGGGCATACGTCCGATCCATCCAGCCGGCGTGAAAGGGCATTTCGATATCACACGTCTTTCAGGCATTATCCGGTGACGACCGTGAGGATTGTTCCAAGGCAGGCGATCCCGGCACTATTCCGCCAGAACTTCATAAGTACGAGTTGAGCGAGAATCAAGAAACTCGCGCGGCGGGCGACAACCTACAAAAAGGTTAACGCTACGCGGGGAGCCGCAGGCGGGCTTTCACAACACTTTCCTCCGGGGCAGGTCCGGCGCCGGCTGGACAAGTGGTGTTGTACAGAACCAGCTCGACGCGCGTCGAAATTCCCAACTTGTCGAAGATGTGGTAGAGATGGTTCCGGATCGCGTGATTCGTTACGTGGAGCGATTCCGCAATCTCTCGATTCTTCAAACCCTCAGCCACTAGACGGACGACATCCTCTTCGCGCTGCGTCAAGAGGTGCCTTCCATCCGGACTGCTGAACCGCAGCGGATTCAGATGGGAAACCGCTTCCACCAGATACTCCACTTCTTCATTGCCAGCCCAGATGTGGCCTTGGTTCACGGTGCGAATGCACTTCGACAGCGCCTTCAGTGAGTGATTGCGGTAAAAGAGTCCTCGCGCTCCCTTCTGAAAGGCCTCGATCACGAGTCCGCGTTGGCAGTGGTCCAACAACATGACGGCTCGCACATGGGGATGGATTTCGCGAAGTCTGAGAAGAACCTCTAGACCGGCCCGGGGCCCGTCTCCCAACTCCGCGCTGATCAGAGCCACTTGCGGCTTACACTTGATTAGCTGGCGGTTGATGTCGGCTGAATCGCCGACGAGAGCGACAACATCGAAGTGATTGCGCCCCCGCCTGAGCGCGCCTGCAAGCAATTCGCTTCCCATCTTGTCAGCATTGACGACCAGAACGGACAATCGCTCAGAGGTCGGGCTCACTTTCCTTCTCCATAACTTGTTCTCCGAGGGGGACACCGGACAGTATGGCTTAGCTGACCGCCTCGCTCTTCGACCTCCGCAACCTCAACGCGAACGTTACATCTGGTTGGTATGGCCCAAGCCGCCCCTTCTTGCTGCCCAAAGGATACGATAAAGTTCCCGGTCCGAACTGAGAAACTCCCGCTGGCCCGGTGGTGATGAACGCAATACTCAGCACTCTTGACCGGCCGCTGATTGTGGCGCCGAACTTTCTTCTCTGCTTTGGGACACCAATTTCATCCGGCACCCCCGTTCCTAGGCCGACCCTTGACAAGATCTGCCCGTGCGGGACATTCATCAAGGAATAAATTGACGCATGGTGACCCTAATTGCCTATGCACTTCGCCTTCCATACTTACCAATCAATAAGTTCTTGAAAACAGACAGGTTCCCTGGGGTGTAAGTGGTCGCGGGGTTAGGCTTATGGAGTTCGTTGCGCACTTATACGCAAACTCTTGCACACGGGACTTGCGATGGCGTGGGCGAAAAGGAAGGCCAGCCTCCACGTCTGTAGTTACTATACTTTATACTTCATACATCGTTAGCGTAGCCATAGAACTGATCTCACACGGGAAGCGCGGAGATTGTTTCTCTCTCGCGCGGACAGATGAATCTCAGGTTATGTTCGCCGGGGTCAGGCCGCCGCTGGCCGGGTTGAGGTCTGATGCTGGGTGAGCTCAGCAGCTTCGTTTACAGCAAAGCATTGCCTGGGAAACTGGCCTTGGCGGCCGTTTCAAAGGTCAGATTGGCTGACGGAGGAAAAACCTACAGGCCACTATAGGCTGCGACCAGAGCCTGGCCAAGACTCAGGCCACCATCGCTGGCAGGAACTTCAGAGTGTGAGAAAACATCAAAGCCTGCTGCCTCCAGCCGGCGCGTCAGATGTTCGAGTAGAAAGGCATTCTGGAAACTGCCGCCGCTCAAACAAACACGGCTCAGGGTTGATTGGTTTCGAATGAGTTCCGCGGCGCGGGCAAAGGCCTCGACCAGTCCATTATGAAATCGTCGGCTGATGACGGGCACAGGCACGGGCGTTTGGAGGTCGCGTACGAGATTTTCAAAAAGAGGGCGCGTGTCGATTTCCCAGCACGCTTCGTTCGGCGGCATGGCGCAGCGTATTTCCAGGGGATATGCCGTAGCATCGCTGCAATCGCCCATGGCGGCTTCGAGTTCAATTGCGGCCTGGCCCTCATAGTTGACGCCTCGGCGAACGCCAACCAAAGCGGCAACTGCGTCGAATAGGCGCCCACAACTCGAGGTCAGAGGCGAATTGAGGTTTTCCTTCATCATCCGTTGCAGTGTGTTCACCTTGCCGCGATCGACCCAACGCGTGAATTCGATCGGCAACTCGCGGAAATTGTCGCCGAAATGGGAAGCAAGATAGCTGACCGCCATCCGCCAAGGTTGTCGAATTGCCGCGGCGCCGCCAGGCATTGGCACGTAGGCTAGGTGGGCGGAGCGCGTGAAGCCAGCGTAGCCGGCGAGCAGCACTTCCCCTCCCCAAACACAGCCGTCCGTGCCGTATCCGGTGCCATCCAGCGCGATGCCGATCACGCGGCCGTCGAGATGATTTTCGGCCATGCAGCTCGCGATGTGCGCGTGATGGTGCTGCACGGCCATCGCGCGCAAACCGGCCTGCGCGAGCGCCCAGCGCGTGGAGAAATAGTCGGGATGAAGGTCGCAGGCCAGGAGAGACGGGCGGACTTCGAGGATCTCTTGCAAGTGCTCAATGGCTTCACGGAAAAAGTGGAACGCTTCCGCGTTTTCGAGGTCGCCGACGTGCTGGCTGAGGAAGGCCTGGCGGCCCTTGAGGATGCAAACGGTGTTTTTCAACTCACCGCCGACGGCGAGCACGGCGGGAAATTCGCGATGAAGAAAAACCGGGACCGGAACGTAGCCGCGGGAACGGCGAAGTTGACGAGTGCGTCCAGTAACGCGGCGGACGACCGAATCGTCTGAGCGAAGCAGAATCTCGCGATTGTGGACGATGAATGCGTCGGCGATCGCGCCGAGGCGGGAGACCGCTTCGCTGTTGGCGATGGCGATGGGCTCTTCGCTGAGGTTGCCGCTGGTCATGACCAAGGCAGGCAATTGCGATTTGTGGAGCAGCAAATGATGCAACGGCGTGTAGGGGAGGAACAGTCCGAGCGTGGATTGAAACGGCGCGACGGCGTCCACTATGAGATTCGACCGTTTGCGCGACAACAGCACAATGGGCCGGCGCGGAGAAGTCAGAAGCTCGCGATCCTCGGCGGTCAGTTCGCAGAAACATTCCGCCGCAGCCGGGTCCGGGACAATCACGGCGAACGGCTTGTCAACGCGGTTCTTGCGCTCACGAAGCCGCTCGACCGAGGCGGCGCTGGTGGCATCCGCAGCGAGATGAAAGCCTCCGAGGCCCTTGACCGCGACGATTGAGCCGCCGCGCAGAAGCTCGGCTGCGTCCCCGACGGGATCCACGGAAGCGAGCGTCTGGCCGCCCGCATCCAGCAGTTCGGCGCGAGGGCCGCAGTCCGGACAAGCGTTCGGCTGCGCGTGGAAGCGGCGATTGCGGGGATCTTCGTATTCGGCGAGACACCGCGGGCACATCCGAAAAACGGACATCGAAGTTTGTGGGCGGTCGTAAGGAAGGCCGCGGATGATGGTGAATCGCGGGCCGCAATTCGTACAGTTAATGAACGGATAGAGGTAGCGCCGGTCCGCTGGATCGAAGAGCTCACGCAGGCAATCGTCGCAGGTGGCGATATCCGGGAGAATCAGGGTGCGGACAGACTCGAATTTTTCGCTCGGCAGGATGGAGAACCCGGCAGCGCCGTCGCAGGCGATCTCGGTGACTTGCAGATCCGTGATGAGTGCGAGCGAGGGAGCGTTCGAGGGGAGGGCACGCAAGAATTCAGCGATGTTCGCGTCCGGGCCTTGAACTTCAATGACGACTCCGGCCGCATCGTTGGCGATGTGGCCGCTCAAATGATGCGCGCCGGCGAGGCGGAACACGTAAGGCCGGAACCCGACGCCTTGCACGATCCCCGAGACGCGGATTCGTTTTCGAACCTGCATGGGAGGTTACGTCGCCGCGATGACCTTCCGGTGCGACCGCATGCGCCTTTCGACCCATTGCTGCCATTGAGGCAATCCCTCGCCGGTCAGGCTGGAGACCTCGATGATTTCGATGCCGGGGTGGACCCGGCGCGCGTACTCTCGGGCTTTTGCGAGGTTGAAGGGCACGTACGGCAGCAAATCAATCTTGTTCAGCACCAGCAGATCGGAACGGAAAAATATAGCAGGATATTTTAACGGCTTGTCTTCGCCTTCGGCAACGCTCAAGACGACGACCTTGGCCGCTTCGCCGAGATCGTAGCTCGATGGGCAAACGAGATTGCCCACGTTCTCAATGAAGAGGAGATCGAAGTCTTCGAGGCGCCAATCGGCGAGAGCTTTTTCGATCATACGGGCTTCCAGGTGACAGGTACCGCCCGTCGTGATCTGCTTTACCGGGAAACCGAACCGGGCCAGCCGGATGGCGTCATTATCGGTTTGAATGTCTCCGGTGAGCACCGCGATCCGGCTCTGCGGCGCAAAGGTCTCCAGAGTACGCTCCAAGAGACTCGTTTTGCCCGCCCCGGGTGAACTGACCAGATTGAGACAGAGAATCCCGTGTTCGGCGAGGCGTTCGCGGAGCTCCGCAGCAATGCGGTCGTTTTCCTTCAAGACTTTTTGTCCGAGAGGCACGTGATTCATGGCTCCTCCATCTCTACGAAAGCGAGCTCTAGTTCGTCGCCGCTGACAAACTGCGTCGACGATTCGCCGCAAGCGGGACAGGCCGATTCGTAATTGACGACGACGAATTCCCTGTTGCAGCGCGAGCATCTGTTGCGCTGCGGACGCCGCTCGATTTCCAGCGCGGCGGAAGCGAGCGCCGTATTCTTAATCAGCGCTTCAAAGCAGAACGTCAACGCATCGGCGTCCACTCCGGCCAAGTCACCCAACCGCACTCCAATTCTGGAGACACGCATGGCCGGGCGCAGGTTAGCCTCGGCGTTTACGGCGTCCAGAACAAGCGTCGCGATGGAAAGTTCATGCATGGGGTCAACAAATCCGCGGGAGTTGATCGCTCGAGAGCATATCCACGATCCGCGTGGTTCCGAGCGGCGTGCGCATCGTTACGAGGCCGGGATCGTCTCCGGTTACTGTGCCGATGATTTGCGACTTGCGGCCGAGAGGATGCCGCCGCATCGCTGCCAATACGATTTCCGCCGAGTCCGGCGCAACGATGGCGACGAGCTTCCCCTCGTTCGCGACGTAGAGGGGGTCGAGACCCAGCATCTCGCACGCGCCCCGCACCTCTTCACGCAACGGGATCGCACGCTCATCGAGCGTCATCCCCACTTGCGAACTGGCCGCGATCTCATTCAACGCGCTGGAAAGGCCGCCGCGCGTTGGGTCGCGCATGCAGTGGATTTCTCCGCACGATTCGAGCATTAGGGCCACCAAAGAATGCAGCGCGGCGCTGTCGCTTTCGACGGGGCTCTCGAATTCGAGCCCTTCGCGTTGTGCGAGGATCGCGATGCCGTGCTCGCCGATCGAGCCGCTCAGGAGAATGCGGTCGCCGGGCCTGGCCTGGTTCGCGGAGAGGCGCACTCCTTCCGGGACGACACCGATGCCGGAAGTATTGATGAACATGCCGTCGCAACCGCCCTTTTCGACCACTTTCGTGTCTCCGGTGATGACCTCCACGCCGGCTTCCCCGGCGGCGTCGCGAAGTGACTCGACGACGCGGCCAAGCGTCTCAAAGGGCAATCCCTCTTCCAGAATGAACGCGGCGCTCAGATACAGGGGTTTGGCCCCTCCCATCGCGAGATCGTTCACCGTTCCGTGGACGGCGAGCGAGCCGATATTTCCGCCCGGGAAGAAGAGCGGTTTCACGACGAAGGAATCGGTTGTGAAAGCGAGCCGCGAACGGTTCACGCGGAAGATGGCTTGATCGTCGAGGCGCGATAGCGTCGGATTGCCAAGGGCCGGCAGGAAAATCTTATGGAGCAAATCGGAGCTGAGCGTTCCGCCGCTGCCGTGCCCGAGCACGACGCGTTTGTCCGCGGGAGCGGGGACAGGGCAGGAGAAGGAAGCGATCGTTTTGGTTTCACTGGGCATAGGCGCCGTCGTTAGACCAACACCTTGTGCCGGCGGTAGCGATAATAGGCGGCGCACGCGCCTTCGGCGCTCACCATCGGCGCGCCCAGCGGATTCTCGGGCATGCAGCGTGCCGCGAACGCCGGGCAATCCATCGGCTTTTTCAATCCTCTCAGGACCAGCGCGCTGATGCATTCCGGCGATTCCTCGACGTGAAACTCTGCCATGCCGAAGGCCTTTTCGGCATCGTAGGCGGCAAATTCGGGACGGATGCGGAGTCCGCTCAGCGGGATCTCGCCGATGCCGCGCCATTTCTGATCCGCGACTTCGAACACGCGCTCCACCATCTGCTGGGCGGGGAGATTGCCGTGGCGCGAAACTGCGCGGACGTACTGGTTTTCCAATTTGGCTTCTCCGCCTTCGAGCTGCTTCACGAGCATCAGAATCGCCTCGAGCAAATCCACCGGCTCGAAACCGCCGACGACGATGGGAACATGAAACTCTCGAACGAGGTCCTCGTACTGCCGGCAGCCCATCACGGTGCAGACGTGGCCCGGCGCGATGAAGGCTTGAACGCGATTGTCCGGCGACTGGAGCAAGAGCCGCACTGCGGGCGGCACAAGGACGTGCGACGCAAGCATGAAAAAATTAGCAAGGCCCTCGCGATGCGCTTGCCAAACTGCCATCGCATTTGCGGGGGCAGTGGTCTCAAATCCGATGGCGAGGAAAACAATCTTGCGGTCCGGATTTGCGCGCGCAAGCTTCAGCGCTTCGAGCGGTGAATAGACCACGCGGACGTCCGCGCCGCGTGCTTTGGCGTTCAGGAGATCCGATCCGGAGCCGGGGACGCGAAGCATGTCGCCGTATGAGACGAGAGTGACGTCCGGCCGGCCGGCAAGCTGGATAGCGCGATCAATCGTCTCAATCGGAGTGACGCAAACGGGGCAGCCCGGCCCGTGGACGAGTTCGACTTCGCACGGCAGCAGCTCGTCCAGGCCGTAACGCATAATCGTATGGGTCTGGCCGCCACATATCTCCATGAGCACCCAGTGCCGGGTGGCGCGCTCGCGGATTTCGGCAGCGAGGCCGCGGGCGATGCGATCGTTTCGGTATTCGTCCAGATATTTCAAGCCGCGCTCCCAAGCGGGCCGTCGTCCGGCGGCAACTCGCCTTCGAGAACGCCCATGGCCTCGAGCGCTTCGAAAGTTCGCTCGGCCTCCTCGCGATCGACCCGGCTTATCGCAAATCCCACGTGGACGACGACGTAATCTCCGGCCTGCGCCTCCGGCACAAAATCCAGGCATACTGTGCGCACGATTCCGCCAAACTCGACGCGGCCGGAGCGCACCCCATTGTCTTCGGAGATGTCCAGGACTTTACCGGGAATGGCCAGGCACATAATGTTCTCCAGGGCCCCTTGGCATGTTCAATAGAAGGCTATACCGCCGTCGCAGAATGCACAAGCTACCCGCCGCAAGGCCCTGTTTGGGAAATATACGCCATTGGCCGGGACATAGATTCGACGTGCGTCACATTTGATTGTGACGGATGTCACACAACGCTTCGAGTCCGGGTGATACTCTATACGCGTTGAAGCAATCCGGTTGAAACCATTAAAGAAACGAGCCGGACTCAACAGGGCTGCGCCAGCCCCGAGCAGGAGGGGAGTGTGGCAACGTACACAGCAAACCCGCCTCTGCCGTCGGAAGACAAACGATGGCGGATCATCAACGGCACGATGCGGCGCCACGGCTATTCGCGCAACGCGCTCATCGAGACGTTGCACACGGTGCAGCAATCGTTTGGTTATCTCGATGAGGAATCACTGAAGTTTGTTGCCAGGTCGCTGCGCGTGCCGTTAAGCCAAGCGTTCGGCGTGGCCACGTTCTACCACTTTTTCAGCCTGAAACCGCCGGGCGAGCACACGTGCCTGATCTGTACGGGGACGGCTTGCTACATCAAAGGCGCTGCACAGTTGGTGGCACGCGCGGAAAAAATCCTCGCGGTGAAATCAGGCGAGACGACGCCGGACGGCAAGGTCTCCTTGCTGACGGCGCGCTGCCTAGGGTCGTGCAGCCTGGCGCCAGTCGCCGTGCTCGACGGCGAATTGGCGGCCAACGCAAGCGGAGAAGGCCTGCAACAACAACTCGAGGGGTGGGTGTCGCATGCATCCTGAAGAATTGCGGCAGATTGCGGACGGAGTCCTGGAGGAACGCGAGAAACCGAAGCGGCAAGTTCACGTATGCGTGGCCGCGGGCTGTCTCTCCTTGCACAGTGACAAACTGAAAGATGCGCTCGAGAAGGAAGCGGCTGAGGCCGGCTCACCGTGCCAGGTGAAAGGGACGGGTTGCATGGGGCTGTGCTCCGCAGGCCCGCTCGTCGCGGTCGAACCGGATGGACTTCTGTACCAGCACGTTGGGACGCAGGATGCGCCCGCGTTGATTCGCGGATTGGGCGGGGAGCCTCTGCACGATCACGTTTGTTCCCGCGAACAGCCGTTCTTCAAGCGGCAGGTGAACGTCGTTCTGGAGAATTCCGGGCGAATCGATCCTGAGAAGATCGAAGACTACATCGCCGCGGATGGCTATCAGGCGCTGCTGCGCACTCTGACTGAAATGAAGCCGTCGGATGTGATTCACGAATTGGCGCAGAGCGGGCTGAGGGGCCGCGGCGGGGCCGGTTATCCGACGGGCTTGAAATGGGAGACGGTCGCAAAAGCGGGGACGGGATCGAAATACCTCATCTGCAACGCGGATGAAGGCGATCCCGGCGCGTTCATGGATCGCAGCGTGCTTGAGAGCGACCCGCAGCGGGTGCTGGAAGGGATGATCATCGCGGCATACGCCGTGGGAGCAAACCGCGGTTACATCTACGTGCGCGCGGAATACCCGCTCGCGGTGAAACGCCTGGGCACTTCCCTGCGCGAAGCGCGGCGGATGGGATTCCTCGGAAACAATATTTGCGGAACGACATTCAGCTTCGACATCGAACTGCGCCTCGGCGCGGGCGCCTTCGTCTGCGGTGAAGAGACCGCGCTGATCGCATCGATCGAGGGGCGGCGAGGATCTCCACGTCCACGCCCGCCTTATCCGGCTCAGTCCGGCTTGTGGGATTTGCCGACCTTGATCAACAACGTCGAAACGTTCGCCAATGTGCCGCCGATCATACGAAACGGCGGCGCCTGGTACGCGAAGATGGGCACGGCGAAGAGCAAAGGCACGAAAGTATTCGCGCTCACCGGAAAAGTGAAGAACACGGGTCTCATCGAGGTGCCCATCGGCATGACTCTGCGGGAGATCATCTTCGACATTGGCGGCGGCGTGCCCGACGGCAGGAAGTTCAAGGCCGTGCAGACGGGCGGGCCCTCGGGTGGCTGCATTCCCGAGCAGTTCCTGGATATTCCCGTGGATTACGACTCGCTGGTGCAATTGGGCTCGATCATGGGATCGGGCGGGATGATCGTGATGGACGACACTTCGTGCATGGTGAATGTCGCGCGATACTTCATGGAATTCTGCATGACGGAATCGTGCGGCAAGTGCATCCCGTGCCGCGCTGGAACCGCGCAGATGTACGAGCTTCTGACGCGAATCAGCCAGGGGATCGGGACGCATCGCGACCTGGACCTGCTGGTGGACTTGTGCGACATGGTCAAGTTCACGAGCTTATGCGGGCTCGGGCAATCGGCTCCGAATCCCGCTCTGAGCACGCTGAAATATTTCAAGGACGAGTACCTGCAGCACATCGAGTTTCAGCGGTGCCCCGCCGGTGTTTGTGAGATCGGGGCAACCGCAGGGGTGGCGCCGTGAGCCCTGCCGCCGACGTAAAAACCCTGATCATCAATGGGACCGACGTCAGCGCGCGCGCGGACCAGACGATCCTCGATGCCGCGCTCGAGCACGATATCCGCATTCCGACGCTTTGCCATCTGGGCGGCCTCTCGGACGTCGGCGCGTGCCGGTTGTGCCTGGTGGAGGTGAAGGGAACGAACCGTCTCCTGCCCGCCTGCGTGACGAAAGTCGCGGAGGGGATGGAAGTGACGACCGAAACGGAGCGCCTTGCAAAATACCGGCGAATGATCCTCGGGCTGCTGTTTGCCGAGCGGAATCACGTCTGCGCGATCTGCGTGGCAAACGGCGCCTGCCAGCTGCAAAGCCTCGCGGAATCCCAGGGAATGACCCACGTGGAGTTCCCGTACCGCTTCCCGCGCCTTTCAATGGACGCGACGCACGAGCGCTTCGCGATCGACCACAATCGCTGCATCTTGTGCACGCGCTGTGTCCGCGTGTGCAGTGAAATCGAGGGCGCGCACACGTGGGACGTCATGGGACGCGGCGTGCAATCGCTCATCATCAGCGATCTGAACCAACCGTGGGGCACCTCGGAGACGTGCACGAGCTGCGGAAAGTGTGTGCAGGTGTGCCCGACGGGAGCGCTGTTCGATAAAGGGAAGGTCGGAACAAAGACGCAGAAAAACCCGGACTTCCTCCCCTACCTGAACATGATGCGGGATGGCCGCTCATGAGCAAAGTCAAGTTGGCCACCGTATGGCTTGACGGCTGCTCCGGGTGTCACATGTCCTTGCTGGATATGGACGAGCGCCTGGTCGAACTGAGCGCTCAGTTCGATCTCGTATTCAGTCCACTGGTGGACTTCAAGACGTATCCCGAAGGCGTTGACGTGGCGCTCGTGGAAGGCGCGGTCAGCAGCGAAGAGGATTTGCACAAGATCCTGATGATTCGCGCGCAGACGAAGACGCTGGTATCTCTTGGCGATTGTGCGGTGACGGGAAACGTGCCAGCGATGCGAAATGCCTGGTCAACGGACTCGATTTTCAAACGAGTCTATTGGGAGAATGCGACAGCGCAGCAGCAAACTCCGACCCAGGGCGTGCCAACACTGCTCCCGCGCGCGCGGCCCGTGCACGAGGTTGTGCAAGTGGACATCTATGTTCCGGGCTGTCCGCCTTCCGCGGATACGATCCATGTGGTGCTTGTGGAATTGCTGGGCGGGCGGACGCCGGATGTCGCCAGCCTGACGCGCTTTGGCGTTTAGGAGTCTCTAGTGGGACGAAAGATCACCATCGATCCGGTTACGCGGCTGGAAGGCCATGGCAAGATCACGCTAGTGACGGACGATCAGGGCGAGGTGCAGGAAGCTTATTTTCATGTAACGCAGTTGCGCGGATTCGAAAGATTCTGCGAAGGGCGGCCCTTCTCCGAAATGCCGAATCTGATGGCGCGCATTTGCGGAATTTGCCCGGTGAGCCATCTGATCGCATCCGCGAAAGCGTGCGACGCGCTTCTGGCCGTGCGTATTCCGCCGATTGCGCGGCGGCTGCGGCAAGTGATGAATCTCGCTCAAGTGGTCCAGTCGCACGCGCTGAGTTTCTTTTATCTCTCCTCGCCGGATTTGTTGCTGGGCATGGACTCTGACCCTTCCCAACGGAACCTTTTCGGCGTGCTTCAGGCGAATCCGGAATTGGGACGCGGCGGAGTGCGGTTGAGGCAATTCGGCCAGCAAGTCATTGAGTTGCTTGGCGGGAAAAGAGTTCATCCGGGTTGGGTCGTCCCGGGCGGCGTGAATGAGCCGCTTTCCGCAGAAAAGCGCGATCGCATTTTGAAAATGATTCCCGGCGCGCTCGCCACCACGCAGCACGCCATGACCTGGTTCAAGCAGAATTTGGAAACCTATCGGAGGGAAATCCGCACGTTCGCGAATTTTCCGACGCTTTTCATGGGGCTGGTCGCGCCCGATGACCGCCTTGGATTTTACGAAGGCGATCTCCGCTTCACCGATGCCCGCGGAAAAATTGTGGCCGATAAGCTTGATCCCGTGCGGTATTCGGAGTTTATCGGGGAATTGGTCGAGCCGTACACCTACATGAAGTTCCCCTATTACAAGCCGATGGGATATCCGGACGGGATCTACCGGGTTGGGCCGCTGGCGCGGCTGAATATCGTGAACCGTTGCGGATCGCCGCTGGCCGATCAGGAATTTGCGGAGTTTCGCCAACTCGAGCGCGGCGCCGTGCTCAGCTCATTCCACTACCACTACGCGCGGCTCATCGAAATGCTGTTCGCTCTCGAGAAGATCGAGCAGTTCCTGAACGAGCCGGACATCTTGAGCCCGCACGTGCGCGCGTCCGCATCGCTCAACGAGCTTGAGGGAGTCGGCGTTGCGGAAGCGCCGCGAGGCACGCTTATCCACCACTACCGAGTGAATGAAGAGGGGCTGATGACTTTCGCGAACCTGGTCATCGCCACGGGCCACAACAACCTGGCGATGAACCGCGGAATTCTGCAGGCGGCAAAGCATTTTGTGCGCGGGACGAAACTCACCGAAGGCATGCTCAATCGCGTCGAGGCGGTCATCCGGTGCTTCGATCCGTGTTTGAGCTGCTCGACGCACGCAATCGGCCAAATGCCATTGGTCGTGCGGCTGGTCGCGCCGGATGGAACGCAACTCGATGAGATGCGAAGAAATTGATGGCCCGCACGCTCATCCTTGCCTATGGGAATGCGCTCCGTGGCGATGACGCTGTGGGCTGGCATATTGCGGCGGCGCTGGAAGACAATCCCTTGTGCCCGGGAATCGAGGTCGTAGCCGCACACCAGCTCGGGCCGGAAATGGCGGAGCGAATCAGCCAGGTCGAGAGCGTCATTTTTGTTGATGCGTCCGTGACGCACGAGCCGGGCTCGATCCGGTTTGAGCGAGTTTCCCCCTCCTGGTCGGGCTCCGGCTCGTTCACGCATGAACTCAATCCAGCGGCTTTGCTCGCACTCGCGGAAGCCTTGTACGGGAGAGCGCCCACGCGCGCGTTTGCCTTGAGTGTCGGGGTGGAGTCGTTGGAGTTGAACGAGGACTTGACCGAATCGGTGCGCGCTTCCATTCCCGAAGCCGTCCACACGATTCTTGGCTACCTCGCGCGGCAAGTGTCCCTGCCAAAGCGCGCGACTCGAACTGTGATGGCCTGAGTAAGGCCCAAGCCCGCGAAACACTTCGAAGTGCGAATATGACTATGAGTCTCAAATCAGGCGGCAAGTTAGTGGCGGCGGCCGGGACAATAGGCTTTGTGGTGGCGCTGTCTTTCGCAGTCTACGCGTTGCGGGCTGGGTACGCCGTGTTCTCGGTCTTACTCGTCGTTGCCGCAATCCTCAACCCAGTCCTTTTGATTGCCTCGTTCGTCGAGCCCGTCCGATCTTCACACCCGGAATTGCGGCGCGCCCTCCGGGCCTCCTTTCTTGAGTTTTCCCTTTTCACCGCGGCTGGCTTTGCGGATGAGGCCGAGTACCAGTTACTCACCTGGCTTAGCATTGCTGGAGCAATCGCAACCCATTTCCTACTCACGCGGAGATTCCTTCGGCCACTGCGCCAGCGAGCGCTGACGGCGCCGCAAACGCGTCGATGGTACGCGCTTCAATTATTCGGCGTGATTGCTAGTGTGCTCATCGGAGGTTTGGCCTTCTGGTTGATTTCTCGAACACAGGGCGTCCACCGAATCCCATTATGCCCTTTCTTGATCATTGTTTTGGCCATCGGTAGTCTGGCAGTGCACCGCATTGTTCACAACCAGAACCAACGGAAACAGTAGGCTGATTGGATGACGCTGTCGGCTCCTTCTTCCGAGCACGCTCGGTTGCGCTAGCGACCAAGGCTCTGAAGAAAGAAGCTGAGCCCGCCGCGGCGGGTTTATTATAGGTTGTGATTTTCACACGCGCTACAAGCAGATCGCCATGCAGGACGAGAGCACGGCGGGAGGCCCCGCAACCCCTCTAGATGCCGCAGAGGAAACTAAGATTGTCGGCTGCTTGCCCACCGGAATGGCACCAAGCGCACTTCACGCCCCGGGCCGCTGTTTAGGAATCGTTCCCTGCGCGTCGCTTACGAACGCGTGCTAAATCCTTCGTGATGAACCAGCCTCCAAGGCCGGCGATTCTTCGTCGACGGGAGATCGACGCAGCTGCTTATTCAACATCATGTTGTGACAAGTTAGAATGCCTGAACGTTTCTCATCATTTTTCTCGGAGGGCTCGAACATGCTCGTCCAGGATGCTCAGCGTGAAGTACGTACTGTCTTCATCGGCGGCTTTTGGGGTCAACTGGTCTCGTCGGTAATCTGGCTGGTGTCAGCCGCTCTTGGATCTTGGGTTACTCCACGCGCGGCTATCATCCAGATTGTAGCCAGTGGTTTCTTTATCTTTCCGGCAGTCCAGCTGCTGTTACGTTTATCCGGCCGACCTACGTATCTCACGAGAGGCAACCCATTCGGCGCCCTCGGCATGCAGATCGCGTTTACGCTGCCGCCTTCCATGCTGCTGCTTGTTCCCGTAACGGAGTTTCGTTTAAACCTGTTTTATCCCGCGTTAATGATCCTGTTGGGAGCGCACTATCTTCCCTTTACTTTTTCCTATGGCATGCGAATGTTTATTCCCTTGAGCGCGATACTCATCTTCAGCGGTGTTGGGATCGCACATTACTTTCCGGGATCATTCAGCGCCGGTGGTTGGATATGTGGCCTGGTGCTGTTCGTTTTTGCTTGGCTCGGCCGCGCTACAGTCCAACGTGAAGCGCGTGGTCAAGCGTAGAGAATCGAGAGGACATCGAAGGAGCTTGAAGCGAAACCACTCGAAAACACGTTCGGCCCAAAAGTGTTACCTATGTGACCGGTACGTTGTGTCACCTATGTGTCCGGGCCGGACCAAACTAAAGTGGCGCGCCCGGAGGGATTCGAACCCCCGACCTTCTGGTTCGTAGCCAGACGCTCTATCCAGCTGAGCTACGGGCGCACCGAGTGAAGAAATTCTAGCATAGACTGCGCGCATGTCATCGGCTCGCTGCACAATCCCGCCCTTCTCCGGCTTGTCCGATGCAATTCTTACGCTCGATCAGCATCGCGCTGCTCGCAGCCGTCGAGGCTCAGGCGTGCGCGATCTTCTCGAGGCCGGCCCGGTTTGTCACGCTCAAGCTTGAACCGTGCGTCTCGACCAGCCGTTTCCGCCGAAAACTCGCAAGCACGCGCGTGACGGTCTCGCGCGAGGCGCCGATTCTTTCTGCGATCTCCTCGTGCGTGAGGGTCAGTGTAGTCCGACGCGAGCCGTGGCCGCGTCCCACTGCACGATCTTGGGCTTCCTCCAAGTCGAGGATGAATCGCGCCAGCTTCTCCGCCGCAGAGCTCGTAAGTCCGAGGTACCGGACTTCCTGGTAAGTCGCGTGATAAATGTCGCTCAGAATCTCCGCCACTTTCAGCGCAGCCTCTCCGTGCATTCGCAGGAATTCCAGAAACGCCTCCCGCGGAATGAAACTGGCCTGCGTGGACTCAAGCACTTCGGCCGTTGCCGCATACGGCTTGCCGGAGATCGCGCTGGGAAGCCCGACGACTTCGCCGGGTTCAGAAATGCGCAGAATCAGTGATTTCCCCGATGGGGAGCTCGCGGAAAGCTTCACCCTGCTATTACCTAAGACGAATACCCCGCGCGACTCTTCTCCCTCCGTAAATAGAACTGAGCCTTTTTCATAAGTCGCCGAGGACGAGATTTCCTGCAGGTCCTCGACGGCCCGCCGCGACAAATTGCTGAATACCCTGTCCTGAAGCAACGGGCGCGTCAGGCAATTCTCAACCGCCTGCAATCCGTAACGGGTTCGCATAGCCATCGCGCCTAATCATATTCCACTTCTGTGCGGGCCGCGCAACCGTGCGGGCAGTTTGACCGTCAAGGTCCCTCGGCTTGGGCGGAGAGGCATGCTCGGTCCGCCCGCTCGCGGCCCAGATGCCCGCCGCGCCTGTTCCTTGTGACAAAGTTTCAAAAGCGGACAGTTGTTTTCAAATGAGTGCTCCTGGAACAGCACTCAGGTGCGCCCCGCGACGCTAACTCCTTATGCAGCAACATGTTGCGCAGTCAGGCCTTTGGTTGACGGACTGCTCCTACTCACTGGGGAGAGATGAGCTATGGGAGTGGAGACTCTTACAGCAACGATCTATCCGATAGAAATCTCCGGCTGGAACGTCGACGGCGAATTCTTCGTCGAGCGAACCGAATTGCGCTGGAACGAAAAAGGCGAGAAGCGTGTTTCGATCCGCGAAGCGGTGCGCGACGGCTCCGTGGTGTTCGCGCGGCTGATGCTGCAGAACTCCGACAGTGCCACCGTTCCAATCGCCTACCAGGCGGAGCTGGTTCCGGACCAGCGCTCGCGTGGCGCTCTCGAAATGAAACTCGTTCCCTGTCAGCCTCGCGTGAACGAATCGGACCACGAGGATTCCCGCAAGGAACAGTTGCATCCGGTCAACGTTCATGAAAACTAGCTTGAATGACAACTTGATACTCGATCGCGCGGCCACCCTCGAAGAGATTCGCATGGCATTTTCGTTCGAGTCAGATCCTGGAATGGCTTCGGCGAACCAGTCCGTATACATCTGCGAAGTGGCACCGGAGACCCAGCAACATTTGCGCACGCTCGGGTTCGATTTGGAACTCTACGATGAACTCAACGCAATGCCTGACCAACCGCTCAACTGAAGCAAGAACATCACGCCTCAGGGCGCCTGTAGAGCCAACCGGTGGCCGGTTCAAGAATGAAACAAGAATCTTGCCGGAACACGCCGAAATGGGACTGGTCGACCCGCTGCTTCTCCCATGTGAGCACGCTTAGTTCTAGATTGGCGGGAATGGGATACACTCCCCTCCTTCGTAAGACGCCTCTAAACTCTGATATTTCTTGGCATTGGCTGACCCGCAACCCCCAGCCGCTGAGAGATTTTCTTCGCTGATCCGAACACTCCCTCTCGTTGCCATTTTGGCATGCGCCGTGCCGTGGTTGCAGGGCATGAACACCACCAGCGCAACAAGAGAACCGTCCGCGAAGGAACACTCTGTACTCCCAACCCGCAATCTAGTGCCCGTTTGCATCTTGGACGACGACACGTCCTTGGTCGAGATGCTGAGCGCAAGCCTCGAACGACTTGGATGCGAGGCACTGGGGACAACAGATCCACTGCGCGCTCTCGACATGATCAGCCAAGGCCGCTGCCGGGTCGTGCTATGTGACTTGCGCATGCCCGCCATGGATGGCCTGACCTTTCTCAAGCAGGCCCTCGAGCGCGATCCTGGCGTGTACGTGATCCTGATGACCGGCTTCTATTCGCTCGATTCCGCCATCGAAGCGATCAAGCGCGGCGCGTACGACTACCTCCCAAAGCCGATCGAGCGAGCGCGCCTAAAAAAAACCCTCGACGAAATAACGGATTCGTTTCGCCGCAGGCGCCGCATCCGCGAACTGGAGCAACAACTGCTCTCCGATCTCGAATTCCACGGAATCGTCGGAAAGAGCCCGGCCATGGTCGAGGTATTCGAGCTGGCTCGAAAGGTCGCGCGGCACTACACGAACGTTCTCCTGATCGGCCCGACCGGTGTAGGCAAGGAACTCGTGGCGCACGCGCTGCACGTGATGAGTCCAGTTTCGCAGCAGCGATTCGCGGTGTGCAATTGCTCCGCGATTGTGGACTCACTCCTCGAAAGCCAGCTTTTCGGCCACATCCGTGGCTCCTTCACCGGCGCCACGGATACTCGCGCCGGCCTGTTCGAGTACGCCAATGGGGGCACGGTCTTTCTCGATGAAATCAGCGAGACTTCGATCTCCATGCAGGCCAAGCTCCTCCGCGTGATTCAGAACCGCGAAATTCAACGCGTCGGCTCGCCCGAGGTGCGGCGCATCAACGTCAGACTGATCGCCGCCACGAATCGCGATCTACGCGCCGAAGTCCTCGCGGGCCGCTTCCGCGAAGACCTGTACTATCGGCTGAGCACGATTCAGATTCGCATTCCCAGTTTGTCCGAGCGCCTCGAAGACGTGCCGTTGCTCGTCCAATTCTTCCTCAAGAAATACAACGCAGCGTACAGCAAGCAGATCCGCGGGCTCACCCGCCGCGCCCAGACCGTACTCCTGCAGCATCCCTGGCCCGGAAACGTCCGCGAGCTTGAGAATGTGATTTCGAGCGCGGCGCTGACGGCCGTCAATGAATTTATTGACGTGGATGATCTGCCCGAGAATCTGCAGAAGCCCACGCTCGCTGTGGGCCGCGCCGGCGACACATGGCGCCCCGTTGCGCTCGAGGAGGTGCGTCGCCAGCACATTGAGCGCGTCCTGGATATGTGTGAGGGAAACCGTGTTCGCGCATCACAAATCCTGGGCATCGGCCGCACCAGTCTCTACCGCTTCTTGAAGCGCGTGCAGGGTCCGCCGAAGGCCGGCGAAACCGCTGCCTGAACACCGGCCATCGCTCCCGAACAGAAACGATTCGCACGCATGCACGCAGCGGGTCGTGTACCGCGCGCGAACAGTGTTCCGGGTTGCTGCACTGCTTCTCAGCGCTGGCCAGTCTAATGTCTTTGGTTTCAGCGTCCTACGACCCGCTTTTCTGGCACGGAGCGTGCTCCCCTGACTTCTGACCCTGGGGGAATCTTATGAATGTTGTGACGGACTGGGAAACGCTGAGTCGGGAAGTTACGCGCGATCGCCGCAAGGGCAAACGTGTCAATCTGAGGTTCCCGATTGAAGTCTCCGGTTTCAATCCTCAAGGTGTGCTCTTTGCTGAGAACACGGAAACTACTGACATCAGCGAGGCCGGCTGCCGATTCGCTCTGAAAGAGTCGGTGGCCCGTGGTGATGTGGTCGCCGTCAAGCTTCGGAATCGCCGAGGCGAAAACCGCGATGCGGCACAAGCCGAATTGTTTCAAGTCATATGGCGCGCGCGCGATGGAGAATTCTGGTTGGTGGGCGCGCTGAAGCTCCGCAACGACAAATTTTGGGAAGTAAGCTTTCCGCCGAAGAACCCGCCCGAACCCCCAAACCTATGAGACCACACTCCTCCCCTCAGCGCCGTTGAGAACTCAGCTGTTGCGCTAGGGCACGACTCCGCAACCTTCGGAAGAACTGTTTTCCTTACGAATTCGTAACGGCGACCTGCAGGTTTCCATCTTGGTTTATAACAAAAGAACGCAGCGCGCAAAGCTACTGTCTGCCGCCGGTGTTGCCTTGAATTTCCGCCGACATTCTCGGCAGCTCGACGGTATTGTCCATGCGCACAAGCAGCGTGGTATTCGCGGGTAATTGAACCTCTTTGCCCTTCTTGGACAGGACGTAAACCGCGGAGCCCGCGAGTCCGATCCCGAATCCACGGACGGCATGGCTGAAGATCCAGCCCACGACCGTACCACCGCCCGTCCCGATCACCGCGTCTAGGACGGTCCCGGTGATGTCCGGCTTCTCGCGAACGACTTCGCCCTCTTCGACCTTGACGTCTCGGCGCTTCTTCCCGAGCTCATCTGCGTCCACCGAGGGTTTCCGGATGGCCATGACGCTCATGCGAATCGGAACTTCGTGATCTCCGATTTGCATTGAGCGAAAGTTCAAACTCATCGCGGCCTGTCCCCGAAACAATGCGAAGTGGCGGCTGTGGATGACCCCTCCCACCACGCCCGTGACGCGCGTTCCCGCGGGCAGCACCACTCGATTGCCTACGGACACAGGCTCGGCGACGACGGCCGTGAACGGATCTCCGCTCTTCGCCACCGCGGTGTTCAGTCCGCTTTGCAAAGTCAAAAGTACTTGCGTGCCTTGCAGAAGTTGGTTGGTTTGGGAATGCAGCGGAATCGCTACCAGCGTAAACAGCAGCAGTCCCGCCCCGGTGATTCGGGACATAGCGCCGACCGACACAAATCGCTTCATCACTTTCCTCCTTGGCCGCGCGGTCCTGCGCTGGGTAGACGCGTGCGTGCCTTGGTGGCCGTGCCACCTGTGCCTCGTCACGTGAGGCGTTCCGCTGGCGCCGCGGAACCGGCCGTGCCCTGCGGGAGCCCAGCCGGTCAGGGTGCGGAGGAAATCACCCGGGGAGAGTGTACTTCAACTTGGCCTGCGAGTCGGACGGCGATTTCTGCCCGAGGTTCCAAAAAGCAAAGTCCGCGTCCCCACGACTCCCAAACAGAATCCACGCCTCGCGCGTCAATCACCCAAATCCGCTGCACTCGAAGGTTCAATGCGGACGAGGTCGGAATTCTCCCGCGCTGGCGCGATGCCTGGCTCCCAGCGAGGCGGCCGGAACACCCGCTTCCGCAACCGGTTCACTGCCATACCGACGTTGACGGATCCTCCCACCATGTGGCCAACCTTCAGTGGCCCCGCAATCTTGACGTCGCGAATCCAGTGCAGACCGATGCTCGCCGCGCAACCGCACTGTGAGCAGTCGGGCGTGCCCCCGAAGACGCACGGTTCGACGCGCGAACGCAGATCCGCCGAATAATTCGCCGACATCTTCGCGAAGAGGCAATCATCCGGATTCGCCGGAGGCTTCAAGAACGCCCGCGCCAGGCCTTCGTTGAACAGCAGTTTCGGATATTGTTTTTGCAAGGCGGGCAACTGTCGACCCAGCGACTCGCGGTCCTGTTGCGTCAGCATCTCCACGCTCTGTTCTCCAATTTGCGGCGTATAGACGCTCAACCAAATCCGATTCACTTCTGGCCGCGCGCTCCAGAACGATACGTACTCCCCGAGGTATCCGGGTCTCTCGAGCATCGCCCGGGTGATCACCCAGTGGATGTTCACCTCGCAGCCCTTGATATTCTGTAGGATCTTCTCGTACGTTGCCGGTTTTCGCCGCTCGTCGTGGTGCTCTGGCAGACCGTCCACTGAAACCGCTACTCGGAAGCGCGGGATCTTCATCCACTCCGCAGGTATGGGGATTACAGCGCTGGTTACCACCATGCTGAATACGCCCATCGCACTCAGCGCAGGAAGAATCTGGCTTAACTCGCGATGACGAATGAGCGGCTCGCCGCCCACCAGGGAAACGTGAATCGGCTTGTGAAATCGCACGAGTCCGATCACGCCCTCGACGAGCGCGTCGCCACGAAAATCGCCCAACTCGCGCAGCGTCAGGCCCCCGCCCAGATGCTCCTCGCCATACGCGTAGCAACCGGGACACTTCAGCGGACATTCCCTCGTGATCTCGATCGAAAGCACCGGCACGCGCCCGCGCAGAATTCCCCACCAAGCCGACAGCACGTCGCTGGCGCGAACACTCGGGCCTACAGGACGCGGGGACATTTTAGTTATATATGATGCTGCCAGACCGCCCGGAGGTCCGCGTAAAGAACTAATTTTGTGTATAGATGAATCGAAGGTTGCAAGTCAGACGGGGCTTGTCGCCCCCGTGAGGCAGCGTCGCAAAACGCGATTCGCCGCTCCAGGCGCATGTGTTGCACTTCAGTCAAATTCTCGCTTCGGCGGCTTCTGCGCGTTTCCAACGCGCCCGGCCACGATCTCCGCGACGGAATAATTCTCGCCGCGAACCGGTACGCCCGCCAAACGCCGCAGCATCGTGAGTTGCCCTACGTGCGTCAGCGCATCTGCAATCGGCCCTTGAAATAATCTTTCAGGCGATGCGCCAAGCGGTTGGTCCGACACAAGAAATGCGTCGAACGCCGCGAGCGCCGCAAAGAATCGCTCGACTTCCCTGTCCCACTCGAGCGGCATCGAGTCGTGCCACGTCTCTGCGCCGCGCGCGAGCGAAAGCGCCCAATCGAACAGATCGCTCATGTGCGCAAGAATCTGCGCCGCGGTGCGCGTTGTCGGGCCCGCCGCGAACGCCGCAAAACTCGCCGGCGCGCCGCGAAGTGCTTTCCCTCCGCGATATGCCGCCGTCGCAACGGTGTGACGCAAGAGTGCCCGCGCGGAATCTTCTGCAGGTGTCACCCGAATCCTCTCCGATTGAAGGTCTGCGCCCCTCGGAGGGTGATGCAGAGTTCGGCGGATGTCAACCGGAAGAAACGTCACTCGTACCGCAGCGCCACCATGGGATCCACCTTCGTCGCCCGCCGCGCCGGGATGTAGCACGCCAGCAGGGCCGCAGCGGCCAGGACGCCCGCGGCACTAGCGAGCGTCAACGGGTCGGTCGGTCTGATTCCAAACAGCATACTCTTTAGCAATCGCGTTAGTGCGAGTGAGCCGAGAACTCCGGCGACGATTCCGGCTGCTGCGAGGCGCGTTCCGTCCCACAGCACTTGGCGCAAAACATCCTCGCGCCGCGCGCCCAGCGCCATGCGAATGCCGAACTCCCGCGTCCGCTGCGCCACCGCGTAAGACATCACGCCGTAGAGCCCGACCATCGTCAGCAGCAGCGCTATACCAGCGAAGCAACTCAGAAGCAGCGTGCGGAAGCGCGGCTCGGTGACTTGCGTTGAAAGCAGCTCGTCCATGGTCCGCACCTGAAACACGGGAACGAGCGGGTCAAGCGCCGCCATTCGATTGCGAATGGCCGACTCCAGTGTCTGAGGCGGAACGGAGGTGCGCAGCATCACCACCGGCGGCATCCAGGCAAGCTGTTTGTAAGGGAAATAGTAGATGGGCTTCGGCTCTGCATCCAGCGCATACAACTTGGCGCTGCCGACTACGCCCACGATCTCGTACATGGACTCGCCTTTCTGGCCTGGACGGGTGGCGCCGGGCGCGATGCGTTTCCCGATTGCGTCTTCGCCCGGGAAAAACCTGTCTGCGAACGCCTTGTTCACGATCAGGACCGGCGGGGCTTCTTCGTCGTCGTGTTCCGTGAAAAACCGGCCTTCGATCAGCGGAATGTCTGCGGTCCGGAAATAGTCCGGTGTAGCAAAGGCCATGCGCGCCGAGGGACGGCTAGGTTGCGGGGACGGACGCTCCTCGATGTTGAACGTGACGGTGGCATCATCGCCACCGAGGGGCAGCGGCCACACGCCGGCCGCCGATTGCACTCCTGGCAGCTCGCGCATGCGCTCAAGCAGTTGGTCGCAGAACGCCACCTGCTGGCGCGTGGTGTATTGAGATTCCGGCAGGCTGAACCTGAAGGTCAGCAGATGACCCGGTTTCAGGCCGAGATCACTGGCTCGGAGGCGAAGGAAGCTGGCCATGAGCAAGCCCGCACCTGTCACCAACACGATGCCCAGCGTGACCTGGGCAATTGCCAGTGCACCGCGCATCCGGTTATGGCGGTCCATGGCACCGCGGCCCTGCTGCTTCAGGGAGCCAGTGAGATCAATCTGCAAAGCCTGAAGCGACGGCGCCATTCCGAAGAGGAGACTGGTAGCGAAGGTAAGCAAGAGCGAAAAGCCAAGCACGCGACTGTCGATCGTGGCCTGCGCGAGGCGCGGAATGCTTTGGCCGCCCAGTGGCAGCAGAAGTTGCAATGCCCATTCGGCCAGCACGATTCCCGCCACACCGCCCAGCAGGGCTAGCAGCAGGCTCTCGATGAGAAGCTGCCGCAGCACGCGACCGCGGCTCGCGCCCAAGGCAGTGCGAAGGGCTATCTCGTGCTCGCGGCTAGTCGCGCGGGCAAGAAGCAGATTCGCTATATTCGCGCAAGCGATTAGCAGCACCATGCCGACCGCGCCCAACAGGATCAGAAGCGCCTGGCTGGAATCCCCGACCAGCGTCTGTAGCGCAGGGACCACGGCGGCCCCTCGCTTGCTATCCGTGTCGGGGTACTGCTTGGCCAGAGACTGAGCGACTACATTGAGATCGGCCCGCGCCTGCTCCGCGCTGACGCCGTGTTTGAGACGGCCGAGCGCCGTCAAGAGACGAGCGCCTCGCTGCTCGGCGATGGGCTGGCTTCCCGCTGGCGCTTCCCTGTCCACGGCGATCGTAGTCCAGAGTTGAATATTCGGTTCGTTGACAGGAAACGCAAAGCCAGACGGAGCCACTCCCACAACAGTGTACGGTTCACGATTGAGCGTGATGGAGTGACCCACAATGTCAGGGGCGCCGCCGAATTGACTCTGCCACAATGCGTGGCTGAGCACCACGACGCGAGCTCCGGCCTGTTCTTCCGATTGCAGAAAACCGCGTCCCAATTGGGGCGTGATCCCCAGTGCCGGGAAGACGTCCCAAGTCACTAATTCGCCATCGAGTTGCTGGGGCTGCCCGACACCGGTAAGCGCCACGTTCGTGTCGCGAGATGTGATTAGGTGTTCGAAGGCGTGGTTTTGCGCACGAAAGTCGAAGAAGTCCGGGTAGGAAAGACTGGCTAGGGTAGCCAGCCCGCGTCGCGTGTCCGTCGATTCCACGGTCATCAGCCGGTCGGGGTCTGCGTAAGGCAGCGGCTTCAGCAGTACGGTGTTCACAACACTGAATACGGCCGTGGTCGCCCCGATGCCGAGTGCAAGCGTGAGAACCGCGACGGCCGTAAAGCCGGGGGACTTCCGCAGCATGCGCGCGCCAAAGCGCAGGTCTTGCCACAGCGTTTCGAGCCACACGCCCGCTCGCGCGCTTCGCACTTCTTCCTTCACCTGCTCGATTCCGCCCATCTCCATCCGCGCCGCGCGTCGCGCCTCCGGCTCGCTCATTCCCTGTTGCGCCTTTTCGTCCGCAAGCATCTCCGCGTAGCCGCGCACCTCCGCGTCAAGTTCTCGTTCATCCTCCTGCCGATGAATGAGCCCGCGAAGGAAACTCCACATGCGATTGACCCAGAGCATCTCTCTACCTCCTCAACTCACCGCCAGCACGCGCGCGATGGCTGCCGAGACACGCGCCCATCGTTGCTTCTCCGCGCCGAGTTGCCGCCGGCCCGCGCGGGTGAGTTGGTAATATTTCGCGCGCCGATTGTTCTCTGATTCGCCCCACGAAGACGACAGCCAGCCTTCCTCCTCCATGCGGTGCAGCGCCGGAAAGAGCGAGCCCGGCTTCACCTGAAACGTCCCCCGCGTGACCTGCTCGATCCGCCGCGCGATGCCCAGGCCGTGACGCGGCCCGAGCGCCAGCGCTTTCAGAATCAGCAAGTCCAGCGTTCCCTGCAGCAATTCCGTGTTTTGTTCACCCACGATGCGCTCCTATAGAACGCCAATATGTATACACTTCGCTCCTATCGACTGTCAATAGGTAATTTTGCGCGCGGCCGGCGGGCAGGGCAGGCACGCGGAATCTTCCGCGCCCCGACTCGCTGTGCTAGACTCGCGTTGCAGATCGAGATTGCCGGTCGCTTCGGAAATTCCAATCTGCCGATGCGTGGAACTTCGGGCTCTGTGCAACCAGGCCCCGCAAACCCCGCCAGGCCCGGAAGGGAGCAACGGTAGCGGGATC
>DASPOJ010000191.1:0-2203 GCA_035626055.1 Candidatus Methylomirabilota bacterium
CGAAGAGATGCGCCGGACCGGCGCATCGTATCAGGAGATGTTCAAAAAGGTGAAGGGCGAGCTGGCGCGCCAGAGAAAGTTGATCCTGCGATGAGGCTGAGCCGCGAGAAGACGAATCGCCTTTCGCACGTGATCACCGACTTGCTCGTCGCGAGTCAAGATGTAGTTTTCGTCGAAGACCGCGACACGATTCGACAGTCCATCGTCCAGACGCTTCAGACCTTGCTCAAGGAAGAAGAACAGGTCGAAGCGCAGGTTCGGAAAAAGATCGGTTCGCAGAAACGAGAGATTCTAGAGGGCACCGAAGAGTGGGAAGTACTATACCGCCGATATTACTCCGAAGAAATGCGCCGCATGGGCGTGGTCCATCTAACCTCGCACAGCTCCAACTCTTAGCCCCAGCACCGAAACCTGCGCATCTTGAAGTCTTGAACCCCCAAAATCCGAACGGCGTTTAGTTAGGCGTCCCGCCGCCACCGGTAGGTGCGGGCGTCCCACTGCCGCTGGGCGGGGTGCTGGGAGCGGCGCTCGGCGTGCTGCTGGGAGCGGTGCTGCCTCCCGCGCCGTTGTCCGTGCCGCCGCTACCGGAGCCCCCATTATTCGTACCACCATTGTTTGTGCCGCCGCTGTTGCTGCCGCCATTCGTACCGCTGTTGTCCGGTGCTTGCGTCCTCTTCTTCAGCACAGGCCGATCCGGGTCATCCGAGGAGGTGGAAGACGCAGTGGACCCATCGCCGCCCGACTGGCCAGGCTCTGCTTGCCCTTGGGGTTCTCCCTGCCTCTCGGTGCGGGTGCGGAGGGTGGGCCTATCGGGCTTGTTTTCTTGCACCTTCTGGCGATTTTCGATCCGGCGCAGCCGGGCCTTGACCATATCGAATTCCGAGGTCGTCACGATGTACTGATCGCGCGGGGGAAGTATGGTGGCGATTTCGCGTTGCGCCGCTTCCATGCGGTCCGGCGTCGGCGGGTGGTCCGCGAAGATTTTGGGAATCGTGCCGGGGTTGCGCTTATCCTCGGCTTCGATTTTCTCAAAGAAGCTGACGAACGCGTTCGGATCGTATCCGGCCTTGTACATATACTGCAGCCCGAGGTAATCGGCCTGGCGTTCGTCATCGCGCGAGAACTTCAGATAGGACAGCGGAAGCGCGAGTTGCGAGCCTTCGTAGATTCCGTATCCCGCCCAGCCGCCCGGCCCGAGAAGAATCAACGGGATCGTCGCCAGTTGCATGATCTCCATTTTGGTGGCGTTCTTCGTGGCGTGGCGCGCGCAGACGTGCGCGATTTCGTGGCCCATCACGCCGGCCAGTTCCGCCTCGCTGTCGGCGGCGAGAATCAGCCCGCTGTTGACGTAGAAAAACCCGCCTGGCAGCGCGAACGCATTGATCACATCCGAATCGATCACTTTGATGGTGAAGGGAACTTTCGCGTCCGAGTTGCGAACCAGGTTTTGCCCTACGCGATTGATGTATTCCACGACGATCGGATCATCCACGAGCTTGGAAGTTCGTTCGACTTCCTGCGCGGCCTGTTTCCCCATGGCGATTTCGGTTTCGAGCGAATACATGTCCAGGCCCTTGCCGACGTTGCGGTTCCCGATGGAATCGACATCCTGCCAGGAGCCGGGCTTGGGCTTAGGCTGCTGCTGCGGCTGACTTGGTTGTCCTTGAGAAGCTGTCTGACCGTTGGAACTCGTGTCCGGCGGAGGAGCCGGCGGACCCTGCGATGGCGACACTTGTGGCTGCGAGGTGGAGTTCGAGGTTCCGCCCGAAGTCTGTGACCCGTCCGCGCTCGGCGTCGTTGGGCTGCCTGTGGGGGCAGGCTGCGACGGCGACGAGGCTTGTGACGGCGTCTGCGGCGCCTGAGCGGGCTGGCTCTGCTGATTCTGTTGTGGCGTCTGTGATTGCGGCTGGCTCGAACTCTGCGCAGCGGGCTGTGGTGGCGCCGCCGGAGTTGTCTGTTGCGCGGCGAGGGCAGGCCAGACCAAAACTGCGGAAACGAAACCACCGAGGATGATTACGCGAATGCGCTTCATCATCTCTCCTCCGTAAATCTGAATCCCATACTTCGCCTACCTGCAGTGTACACCCAAGCGAGGCGGACAGGTTCCCTTGTTATCTGATGTCAAAGGCCCGCCAATGGTTTCCCAAGTCTTGGAACTCAGGTGCTTGGCCACGCGAAGGCCCTCAGTGGTTGAAACCCATTA
>DASPOJ010000192.1:0-14144 GCA_035626055.1 Candidatus Methylomirabilota bacterium
CGCTCGGAACGCCACCTTCGGGTTGTTCTTCGACAGCACCTTCGTGATCGCCGCCGTCAACGTCGTCTTCCCGTGATCGATGTGCCCGATCGTCCCGATATTCACGTGCGGCTTTGAACGCTCAAACTTTTCCTTCGCCATTCCGCTCACTCCCCAGCAATTCGCTGTATCACTCGCATCGAAGCATGTACACGAACGTTCAACAATCGAATGGAGCGGGGGACGGGATTCGAACCCGCGACCATCGGCTTGGAAGGCCGAGACTCTACCGCTGAGTTACCCCCGCCCGGCACCACTCCCCCGATTCCAAAACGAATCCGACCACCTTACATCGAGCGCTGATACCGCATCTGCTGACCCTGGAGCCTGGGACCGGGCTTGAACCGGTGACCTCGTCCTTACCAAGGACGCGCTCTACCAGCTGAGCTACCCAGGCTAATTTTCGACCGCGCTTCGCGCCGCCCTTCGCACGCGTCGTACGTGGGGTTCAAGCCACGAAACCGAATTTTCGCTCGAGAACCTCGTGTTGCCTGCCCGCCAGAAGCGGGCGTGCTCTTTGGTCGCCCTCAACTAACAGTGCGATCGAGTGGTGGACGGGGGAGGATTCGAACCTCCGTAGCCCGCAAGGAGCGGCAGATTTACAGTCTGCTGGTTTTAACCACTCACCCACCCGTCCGCACGGGGAAACCAAAACGCAGACGAATCCGCCGTCTTCATCCCGCGCGAAGACACCAACTCGCCTGTTTTACGACGGAGAAATTCGCCCTCCCGCCCCTCGGGAATAATCCCGACAAAACCATGAATCCAATCTCAGCTGGCGGAGGGACTTGAACCCCCGACCCTCTGATTACAAATCAGATGCTCTACCACTGAGCTACGCCAGCACGGCGCAAACCGGAAAAGGATAGCAAAAGGGCACACCAATTGCAAGAGACCTCAACGGGCGCTCAGCAACTCGTGGGCCAGTCTTTCACCCGTGATCCACCGCAAACGACATTATACACCGCTCCGGGCCCTCACGCGCAAGGGGAAGTACGCAAGGGGAGAGGTGTTGCCCCCCATCACGATGCACCACGTCGGGAGGGTGCGCCGGCCAGGCGCAGGGGGGAACGCCGCGACGCTTCCGCTGCGACCGCGTCGGTGAGACAATGCCACCCATGATCAGGACAAGGCGCGGTGTCGCGATCGGAGCTGTTGTCGTGTTCGCGGCGACGGGGGCCGTGGTGGCGGGCGGCTACCACTTTGGGTTAGCGAGCGTGTGGGGAGCGCGCGCCGCGTCGGTGACGAGTCTCACGGACTACGCGCCGGCGGACTCCGACGTGGTGATGTACGCCGATCTTGCGGCGTTGCGCACATCGCCGCTGCTGCAGCCGCTGGAGTCGGTGGCGTCGAACACACAGCAAGACGCGGATTACACGGCGTTCGTGCGCGCCACGGGATTTGATTACTCCACCGACCTCGACCGATTGATGCTGGTGGCGCGCAAGCATACCGCGGGCGGGCCAAGTGAACTTATCGCCGTCGGCGAAGGGCGATTCGATAAGGAAAAGATTCGTAGCTACGCGCTTGCCAACGGAACGCTCGAGCGTCGCGGTTCCAAGGAAGTTTTTCTCATCAAGTCGGACACGCCGGGAAAAACCATTGCGCTGACTTTTCTCGGCGCGAATCGCATTGCGATTTCAGACAGCGGCAGCCTCGACGCGATACTCTCCCCGCCCGCGACGAACAACCTCGGCGCGGAAGGCGTACCCGCTACCGGCGCGGCAGATTCGTCTGAGGGGCCGGCGCTCGCGACGCGAGTCGCTCGCGTGGCCGGCGTGCCGTTCTTTATCGTATGGCGCACGCGGAATCTTCCGCAGAATTTTGCGCCGGCCGGAATCCAGTCGCAGCAACTCAGCGATCTGATTCGTTCCATGCACTGGGGAGACCTCACCGTGCAGCCGATGAACGACCGGTTGCGCCTCACGCTCGAAGGCGAATGCGAGACGCCGGACCAAGCGGCGACGCTCGATGGCGCGCTCACGACGCTGCGTCTCTTCGCCGAGGGAATGCTCGGCTCCGAAGGAACCAAGAAGAATCTGGATCCGCAGCTCCTTGCGTTCTGGCACCAACTTCTCGATTCGACTGCAATCTCGCACAACGATCGTTGGGCAAGCCTGAGCCTCGACGTGTCGCAGGATTTCTTGCAATACGCCGCGCAACACATGAAGCAGGCTCCCCCCGCCGCGCCTGCTGTGCACCCCGTTCCGAGAGGGGCTCCGCCTCCTGCTCCTGCTGCTGCTCCGACTGGGGCTGCAACCCCATCGCCGAGCACGCCGCCACCTGCGCCTCCGCCTCCGACACCGGCACCCGCACCGCAGAAGTAGCGCTCCGCCAGCCGAGAACGAGCCCTTGGGGGATAACTCGAAAGGTACTCCCTCCCCCACCCCCGGTGTTTTCATGTAAGTGCTGAATCCAAAGGAGTTGCGAGGCGAAAACACGTAAGTGCTGATTATAAAGGACTTGGCAACCGTTTATTTTCAATGAGTTACGAAAAATAGCGCAGGAGTTTGTAAGTGCTGATTCTAAGGGGTTTATGGGCGCGCTAAGTCCTTTGCTGTGTATCAGTTTTGAGTTGCACAAGAATGGTGCAGTTCTGGGGATTCTCAAGGGTGCGCCGGAGCGCGGCTGGACGGGGCGGGGCGCGGACAATTCGAAAATTTGTCTTGAGCTCACACAACTAGATAGCACGGAAGTTAACAAATGTCAATTCTTATTGTAAGGTTACTATTCGAATAGATGGCCCAGGGCGAGCACCGGAGTGGGTCGGGTTCGGGAAGATCGGACCCTTCGCAGGCGAAGAGACGGGCACCTGATAATGCGGCCTTAAAGGCCGCGCCGCCTGCCAGGGGATGGTTCTCGCTTAGCAAGATCGTGCTCCAGCCGGGGCAATCTCCCGCCGAGGAATTCGCCCCGCTGGCTCACGAATGCGCGCAGGCCCTCCTCCACGGCCAAGATCGTCGCAGCGCGAGGATAAAGCGCGCCCGCGAAACCGAAGCAGAAGCAGTTGCATTCGTCGTCTGTGAAGCCATCGGCATCAAGGCACAGAATTCTGCTGACTACATTCACCTTTATTCCGGCGACCAGGAGACTTTGGCGGAATCATTTGAGCCTGTGCAGCGCGCTAGCTCCGAGATTCTCACTTCGATCATCTCGTCCACCACGTCCAGTAAGTGATGCCCATAACCGGGCGCTCACTCGGCGCGAGGCGCTGCTATTCGTCAGATTTAGGCATTTTCAAGTCTGTCGGACTGCTCGCCGTTAGCCCACCCCAGCACGACTGGCATGGGTCAGGACATATTGACTCCTGGCGCCCATAGGAGGTAGTATATGCCAGTTGGGAGGCTACTAGTGACCTATGGTGACCAATATTGACCATATGAGAGAAGAGTTGGCTAGGGGACAATTGCTCACCATCCCTGAAGCGGCGGAATACCTTCGCGTGTCAGAGACCACCGTTCGTCGCATGGTTCGGTTCGGGGGGTTACCCCATCGTCGAATCGGTTCTCAGATTCGATTCAGCTGGGCTGACATGGAGAAAGCCTCTGCTAACGTTAACGCTCAGCAGAGCTCCGTGCCACCCGGTGTAGGATCTTGGGGCTACATTGTGGTCCCGAGCTGGGCCCAGGCTCGAATCCTGAGCTGGCGGCAAGGATTGCGGCGACTGATGCCGTCTGATGGCTCACTCCATGTCGTCGTCATGGACCGTCGTGGTGCGAAGACGTTCACAATCCTCGAGCCAGAAGGTTTCAGCTGGGGCGAGAACCTCTGGCACAGCAATGCGATTAACGACCTTTCAGATAGTCAGATCAAGAGATTGTTCGGGCGGTCGCATGTCGTCGTTTTTGACGAGATGGTGCAGCACGGGCGCAAGATTGCGTTGCTCAGACAGAGGCTTGAATCGCTTGGTGTTCTTGTCACAAGCATCTGCCTGATTCGGCGAAGATCACATTTTATCGCAGGCGAGGTCCACGATCTCGAAATGCGTGCGGTCGAGGACTTGGACGATCCAACGTTCGATTACACTGCGACTTTTCTTTCCCGACTGCTTGCGCGTCGGGCGCCGCCAATGGATGTCGAGCACATTACAGTGGAGGGTACTTCCGACCGCGATTGGACGACGCCAGAAATTGTGAAAGCGCTGTTGCCGTTCGGTGACAGCGAGATTGTCTGGCAGTCTGAAGAAAGCGATATCGACACGGTTGAAGGTTTCACTCTAGATCGGCCGTCGTTCTTTGATCTTAGCCGTGTGCTACTGCCGGAAGGCATACTTGCCACTTGGGACGGACCCTTCAAGATACGAGGGTATTTTGAACCCATCTCTGCGCGCGTCGTGCTAGTTTTTATAACTTTTCCCACGCTCCATGGGCCTCACGCAGCATGGGTTAAACTGGCCCAGAAGACGAAACTCCGTTATGGAGCAGCACAATCCGAATTGAACCAAGCGGAGGGGTTGCCCGACTTCAAGCGTGCTTACGTGGACCTCTGTGTGGACATCAGTTTAGAACTACTCCGGCAAGCCATCCAAGCAGGTGTGTTTAGCAGCCTTGGATTGCGTAGCCTAGCAGGCATGCCCTTGACCCAAATGAAGTCGATCTTCGGTCCGCGTCGCGGCAAGGAACTTGCTCAGGATGTTCGCTCTGCTCTTCTGCAGCGATCATCCCAGAACCTGTTCCCAGCTTCTAGGAGTGCTGTTCCACAATTCATCGAGCCTGATCGCGCCTGTGTGCATTTCGTTGAGAAGTTCGACGCACGCGACCGTCTCCTCCAAGTTGTGCCGCAGCGCTGGGAGGCTTTGGAGGACAAGGAACGAGAAACTGAGCCAATATCGTTCGCGGAGATTGTCGCGCGCACGGGGCCTGCCGACGAACGTTCGATTAGCATCGCGCTCGACTACGAACTTGATGCAGGGAGCTTGCAGCCTACAGAACGTGGAACGATCCAACAGGACATCGTCCGTATCCAAAGGGCCTTCTGGCGTGGAGAATACGATGGCAAGCATTTGCAAACATACGACGATGTGAGGGTTAGGCGGACGCGAGTCGTATGTGCGAATGCGCTGTCGTTGTGGTTGCGACAGCGTCGCGTTCAAACGGAAGGCGAGCTCCACGTCGCAAAACTTCTCTCTAACTTGGTGCATGACTGGGGAGAGGATCTTCCCCCTCTGAGCATGAATTGGTTCCCTTACAAGTTCGGAGCAATGCCAAACCTTCCGCCACCCCCTGATCGCTACCTCTTGCCTGTGCTTGTTAAGTCGCGTTGCTTCGATGTGGAAGTAGCTAACCGAGGTCAAAGGCGGTACTCCACACACGACCTTGGTTCATGGGAGAAATTGTTCAGTGCTCCGCTATGTCCAGGATCTCTCACTGCAAGAGTTAAGGGCCTCATTAAGGCGTACTCAGCGATCCAAAGCTTGAGGACAGTGGGGTCGGAGGGTCCACCGTTTGATGACCCGCTTGTCGTTCTGGCTTCCGCGCGCAACGAAAAGGTGACTTATCGGTGTGCGTTGTTTGAACTGGCCTACTGGTTACAGACAGGAATTGAGCGTTTCTTTCCAGACCTAGCAGATATTGCGATCATTGGTTCACCCCTGGGCGAGTGCAGAGAACGACTGCGGTCTTCAATCAAAGAATTCGCCCAGGCGGCACGCTTCCTTTCCCTAAAACTGAACATGTATCGAAATCTGCCTGAATTGAGGCGACATACAACCGAAGTGTTCGCCCGAGAGGAGATCGATGCAGGGGATATTATCCTTGATACGGTTGATCGAAACCCAAGATTCATGCCCGACCGACTCGAGACTGACTACCCAGTGGGACTACTGGATTGGGCGTCGGGCATCATCCGGCCATTTACGAGCTTTCTCCGACAGATCCTGACCTTAGTGGGGCTCGATGAGGACGTGCGTACGGCTGAGCAACGTGTGTATGTGCTGCCGACCGGGGCCAGAGGGGAAAAGGACGCGCGATTTTATCTCCGTGAGATGCTCGAAAACGCATCCGAACTCAGTGGACTCGGGCCCTCGCTAGAAATGGCCACTGATCGGATTGAACGGGACAGCACTCTTGATGTCCCTACTATGGAGACAATTCGGTCTGCATTCATGGGGATAGTAAAGCTATTCAGAGTGCGATTCCCCGAGCTTGAAGGCGATGAGTTCTTTGATGAGCGCAGGAAGCGCCGCGAAGCTGACCTAGTAAAGATGAGCAAGCAGATGTCACAACGCCTGAAGAAGGGTTACGTCTCCGTGGCGGAGTTCTACAATTTTGGGAGTTTTGCCGCCAACTGCCCCCTGTTTAACGAGAAGGATGATTCGCAGGAGACCGCGGAGCGATTGGAAGAGTGGATGAGGAAAAGCGCGCAGTCCGTCGTTGATTCAACGAGTCAGGGCAGGGTGTTCGTTGCGGGTTACAATGCTGATACGTTAGCGCTCGCCGGTGCTGATCCGAACGAAGTCTTCCTTAAGACACTAGAGCTGCGTGATAAGCTCAAGGTTCAGTTGGAAGCCTGGGACCACGATCAGGCGCGCGTAGCGATTCACTACGTGCGGTTCGGCATCGCGAAGTACGATGAGGCGCGATCTGGGGCACACTCGGCTTGGGGCGCGAGCCTACTAGCGTTCAGGATGGCAAACATACATGGGGGGCGACGCGGGGCAATTGCTGTAACCAAGTCCGTCCGCGACGCTCTTTCCCCAACCCTCCAACAGTACTTGTCCAACGAATCACCTTGGACGACTGAGCCGAACCAGGGACCCATATCATTCCATAATCCCGAGGACGACCTGATCAGTCGCACCGGGAAAGAATAAGTGGTGCCGAAGTGGTCTCACCATCTAATGACCTATCCCAAAGGAGATTGCGCCCTGTCGGCAAGGAGAGAATTATCGTTGCTCTTGATGTGCCATCCCTAACCGAAGCGCGAGATGTCGTACAAGAGATCAGAGAGGAAGTAGGCGCATTCAAGGTGGGACTCGAGTTGCTGACCGCTGAAGGGAGCAGGCGTGTGGTTGAAGGGTTGGCAGATCTCGGATGTAGAGTGTTCTACGACGGCAAGTTCAACGATATTCCCAACACAATCGCTGGTGCCGCACGTGCTCTGTCTAAACTCGGAGTATGGATGTTTGACGTTCACGCGTCATCGGGCCTGGAGTCACTCCGGGCTTGTTCTGAAAACAGAGGCCCGGCCTTGGCCGTCGCAGTCACAGTCCTCACCTCCTTCAGCAGCGGTGGCGCCCAGGATGTTTTTGGGAGCACAATCGAAACCAAAGTTTTGCGCTTGGCAACCATGGCTGCACGAGAGCAGCTAGATGGAGTAGTTTGTTCAGCCCAAGAGTTGCCGATTCTCAAGGGTTCCGTTGAGACACGTGACCTCTTGACTGTTGTTCCTGGCATACGCCCGAGATGGGCGGAGACCGGAGACCAACGGCGAGTTATGACGCCAGGTGACGCAGTCAGAGACGGTGCTGATTATCTGGTGATCGGCAGACCCATTCTCAAACCGCCCACCTCGATACCCAGTCGGAAAGCCGCCGCAGCAATGATCAGGGCCGAAATCGAAGAGCTAGACAAGGGTGGCGCTTCATGACGCAAGATGAGGTCCTTCGTTCCCTTGAGGAACACAACGCCATAATCCGCAACACTCATGTGGTCTACACGTCAGGGAGGCACGGCGACACATACATCAACAAGGACGCCATTTACCCAGACACTGTTGCTCTCTCAGCGTTGTGTGGCGCAATCGCGGAACACTTTGACGGGAGGGGAATTGATATCGTCGCCTCACCTGCCGTTGGCGGGGTTGTTCTCGCTCAGTGGACAGCCTACCATCTGACCTCTAAGGGGAACCGGGCCCTAGCAGTGTACGCAGAGAAAGACCCCTCGTCCGTATTCACGTTTCGCAGGGGGTACGACAAGCTCCTGCGAAATCATAAGGTGCTCGTAGTGGAAGATATTCTGACGACCGGTGGATCGGCAAGAGCAGTTGTCGACGCCGCGAGAGGTGCCCTGGGGCGCGTTATTGGGGTGTCAGCCATCTGCAATAGGGGCGGCGTCTCCTCCGCTCAGGTTGGTAGCCCAGAAGACTATTTCGTTCTATCAGAGCTCACGTTGCAGTCATGGGAAGAAAATGAATGCCCTCTATGTCTCAAGCGCGTGCCGATCAACCTCGAAGTTGGCAAGGGCAAGGAGTACTTGGCTCGTCTCGCCCAGAGATGATGTTACCCACCAACATGTCTCGTGGCGGCACGAAACCGCAACACTCATGTAGCCGAGCTGATTCCTGTACGAAATCATTGGGATAGAGTCCCGTTTCTCCTTGAAATGCCCAATTGCCGCCTTCAGACAAATATGCATTCTGGCTGCAGAAACTTCCTGCTCCCGAGTTGCCGCTGTAGACTCTCTGCGAGGCGCAAGCTGAGCATTCCTTTCGGCACTTTATTTGCGAGTCCAATGCAGAACTTGCGGTTTGTCTCAGCTTTCCCTACTGTGGCCCTGATTCCGGTCGGCACCGATAAGACTCGTTGCGGTCCATTGTCTCCGTTCCCGCCCTCTCCATTGGGCACTGGCTCGGGATAATTCCTGCGCCCGGCGCCTGCGCGTCTTCTGCTTTGCCGGTTCCTCGCCGAATAATCCTTTAACGACTGGCGAACATTTTTCGGGTCCCTCCCACAATGCAGCCGCTCGCCTTAGGAGCAGCATCCACTCGCCTCCGGATGCCCCAATTACAACGGCAGAAACGGAGAAACAAAATGTACCCCAACGTAGTTCATCTAATCGGTTATTTGGGAAGGAACCCGGAGCACAAGTCGGTTCGAGCGACCGACCGGAAGTACGTGGTCATTTCGCTCACAACACAGCGGTCATGGGAGGGTGCGGACGAGCAATGGCACTCCAAGACGGAGTGGCATCGCGGCGTCGCCTGGAACGGCCTCGGCGAGTGCACGGCAGGCGAGGGAAAGAGCGCGGGAGTGGCCCGCCTTCGCCAAGGCTACGGCGCGGCAAGGCTGTTCCCGCAAATGGATGTCTGGCCCAGCTGGCGCTTGGGCCGCCGTAAGGGACCAACGGCTGAAGTCTGATTCGCTCGCTCTTTCGCTTCGGGAGTTCCCGGAGTTCGGGGAATCTCCGTTTCCCCTTGACTTGGACTTACCATGGATGTCCCCGGGTTTTGAGGTTTGATAGGGAGAAGAGACCGGCACGTAATCCCGACGTGGGGGCACGCCAACCCGTCTCCCCCATTCATGGCCGGGCCGCCCATCGAAACTGGTTGAATGCCTGTGACCTACTTGGCGGATGATGCGGCGGGCTGCGGCGGTTTGGCGGCCGACGAGACCAGCGCCGGCAACTCGGCGAGCGGAACCGCGCCGGTCGAGGAGGCGGCAAAAAGCAGGACGCTAACATCGGCGAATTCTCGCGCTTGCTGAAGATGCCACCCTTTGCTCTGCCACGTCTGCAAGGTTAATCTGAGATTTTCCCTTGCTTCCGTCGAGCGGCCGGCCGGCCAGTAGATGACGACCCACAGACGCCGCGTCAACTGCGCATTCGCCAATCCGCCTGGCACGCTGGCGGCACGCGAAGAATCCACAGCGGCACCGGGATAGTTCGTGATGGCTGCCGGCCACTCCGGTACCGGCGTCTGGCGAGTTCTATAGTATTCAAATGGGACGGAAGCGTACTTGGGATAAAAGGAAATTGCGTCTCCCGGCAGGGTTTGACCCAAAATATGGGAGTCGATTGCTCGCCAATCATCGAGCACGCCGCCGAGGTGATAGCAGGGAACAACGCCTGCCAGGCACAGCACCGAGATGGCACCGCCGAGCGTCCACGCAACAGAGCGGGGACGTATCAGTGTGAGACCAACGCTCGCAGCCAAAAGAAATGCAGGTACGCAAGGAAGCAGAAAGCGCGGCACGAAGAACGGCCGAAACGCCGAAATCGTGAGCACGGCAACCAAAGGCACGAAGAACCAGGAAAGGACCAGTATCGAGCCCCAGTTTTCCTTGGAGCGTCCATTCCGGATGAGCGCGCGAGCCGTCTGAAAAATGAAGATCGCAACAGCGATCGTCCCTAGGACCAGAAGAAGAGTTCCCCGATTACCTGCCGTCAGAATCAGGAAATTGAATACGATCGATGTATCGAGTCTGGGCAGCCAGTCCAACGGGTCGGCCTTGATCAGGTGAACAAACACCGCCAAGGGAAGACTCAGGCCGATGAGCCAGATGCAGCTCCGAGCCAGATTCCTCCAAGGTATCTGGCGAGGCGGCAAGAAAAGAATAGAGACACCATGAGCGAGGATAATCAGGAGACCGAGGACATGCGAATAAAGCATCAGCGCCAGAATCACGCCGTAGCAACCAAAAAGAGCATTCTGCGGCTGCTGGATGTTGCGAACGAGCAAGTAAGTCGATATGACGGCGAGTAGCGTAAACAGCGCGTAGGCGCGCACTTCCTGAGCGTAGCGGACCTGAAATGCGTTGACCGCGAGAAGCCAGGCCGCGATCAGGCCAACGTTGCGCGCGAACAGCCGCGAACCTATGGCGTAGAGGAACGGGACTGCGGCCACAGAGAAAACAACCGACATCAACCTCAGGAAGGCCTCGGAGGCGCCGACCTTCATCCAAAAATGTAGAAGGACATAGTAGAACGCCATATTGATTTCGCGGACTCTGAGAGTTTGGAATAATTGGCGCAATCCCTCGCGCGAAATGTTGGCGCTGGTTATTTCGTCGAGCCAAAGGCCACGATCCCCAAGCGCGTGCAATCGAAGCAGCGCGGCAACCGTAGTGATCAGTGCAAGCGCCACCGCGAAACGATAGTCATTGCGGCTCCGGGGTGAGGCTGCGACGTTCTTTGCCGCGCCGGGAGCCCATCCAGGCTGTATGGTTCCCACAATGGAATCTTACGCTGCATGGCTCGAGTCCAAGGGAACCGATTCCGAAAGGGCATTAGGTCATACGGCACCGGCGAGGCAGCGTCCAGGCGTCACGTTCCTAACGCCCTCCACTGGCGGCTTTCGCTCAAAACCCCGTTGCAAACTGAATCCGTCCCTGCCTGCCCTGCCTGCCGGCAGGCGGCAGGCAGGCCCGCCAGGGCTCACCACAGGCGTTCTCCGCGAGCGGCGGGCAGGGTTGACTCAGCGGGAGTAGGTGAGGTAACGCGGCCGAAGTTGAGAGCCACTTCTCTTAACTAAACCGGGGCCAATTCCCCGGTTTTGACACGTTCAGAAGCGCGCGCGCCCGAGGAGACCTGGCATCATGAAGACGTCACATGTGGTCATGGGTTTGTTGTCGCTTGTTGTGGCTCTGCCGGCGTTTGGCGAGACCTACAAGACTCCCTATCCCGGCGTTGCTTGCAGCGATTTGTGGATCGCGGTCAAAGACACCCTCAGCAAACCGGCGAACTACCAGGTCAAGTCGAGTGACGACAAAAAAAATGACTGCCTCCTACAAAGTAAACCACTCCATTCATATCACCATTACGGAAACGATCCTCCAGCGGACCAACAAGGTCACTTTGGTTCCGAAGGGTACAGGCTGTGAGCCTCCATTTCCGATTTGAATGTGACGAATTGAGTTTATGATGCCCCTGGAAGCCTTGATTCATGCGGGTTCCAGCACATCTGAGACACTTTGGAGGTCCGCACCCGATGGGTGAGATACAAAATCAGCCCTTTCAGCTTTCATTCAATGCTTATTTGAAGGTCGATTTCCAGGGATCACGAGTGACTTCCGACGGAGGCCTGATTCTGATTCGCGAGTTGGATGAACGACTGGGCCTAGAGACGCTCATCGGGGAACAATTGAGCGACTCGCGACAAGGCTTGAACAAGCAATTCACGCTGACCGATCTACTGCGGCAGTCGGTCTACAGCCGTTTGGCGGGCTACGAGGATCTCAACGACGCCGAGCGACTGGCCGCCGATCCAACGTTCCGCTTAATCAGCTCACCGAGAATCTGGGACCGGGGCGCGGCGCTGACCTCGACCTTGCACTGGTTCGAGACCGAACTGCTGACCAAGGAAGAGAATCTGATCGGGCTGATGGCGTTGAACCGGGAGACGCTCGGGCAGGGTGAGTCTTTTGCTGGCTCCAACCGCGTCGTGCTCGACATGGATTCCAGTGAGAGTCCGGTTCACGGTGAGCAGGAGGGCAGCGCCTACAACGGGCACTTTGAGTCGGTCTGCTACCATCCGCTGTTTCTGTTCAACAGTCACGGCGACTGCTTGGCGGCGAAGCTGCGTCCGGGCCACGTGCACAGCGCTGAAGACTGGGACGAGCTGCTGCTGCCGGAGATCGAGCGGCAACGGGCGGAGGGCAAGCAAGTCGCCTTCCGAGCGGACGCCGCCTTTGCCAAGCCGGAGATTTACGAGGCTCTGGAAGAGCGGGGCGTGAAGTACGCCGTTCGCATTCCCGCGAACGACAACCTGGAGCGGGACATCGCGGAGTTGCTGACGCGGCCAGTCGGAAGGCCAAGCCACAAACCCGTAGTCCGGTACAAGGGCTTTCTCTACCAAGCCGCCAGTTGGAAGACAGCACGACGAGTAGTAGCGAAGGTGGAGTTCCACTTCGGGGAGCTGTTCCCGAGAGTGGGCTTTATCGTTACGAATCTCAGCCTCCCGAGTCGGGCGGTCGTGCGGTTCTACAACAAGAGGGGCACGGCGGAGCAATGGATCAAGGAGGGCAAGCAGGGGGCGCATTGGACACGGTTGTCTTGTCATCGCTTCCGAGCGAATGAAGTGCGCCTACAGTTGAGCGTCCTGGCGTACAACCTCGGTAACTTGTGGCGGCGGCTGGTGCTGCCGAAGAGAATTGATGCCTGGTCGCTGACCAGCTTGCAGCAACGCCTGGTCAAAACTGGCGGACGCTTGGTGAAGCACGTGCGGTATTATTGGCTTTTGCTAGCGGAGAGCCATCTGACGCGACGCCTGTTCGGAACGATGCTCCGGCGCATCTGGGCGCTGCCGGTGGCGAGCGGGTAGCACTCCGACTGCGGTTGCAAAATCCGGGAGCCGGACCAGAAGGGTCGGAGCGGTGTCTGAGAAATCGATTACGCGACAACATGGGGAGCGCGTCGGACGGCACAACGAGTGCCCTTGCCCACCGCAAGCTCTCTCCAGGGCCGGCTCTGGCGAAGAAAGTTGTGGAGGCGAGCGGAGCAAGGTTTATACTCTGCGAGTCGGAGGTGCAAATCGGAAATTTCGGTAGACAAGGTCAAACGGATGGTCCTGGCCATTCTTGTGATTGCATTCGCGAAATCCTTCGGTTGCCTCATCCCGGGACCCCGTTCCGCGGCCGGCTGCGAAAGAACCACGTCTCAACGAGGAGGCTTTCCATGAAGAAAACGAGTTCCCTGGTATTGGCGTTGCTGGCGCTTGCGCTGGCCTGTTGCGCGCTGTTGCTTTTCGGTGGCGTTCTTGTTGTGGCCGCGCAGGATCAACAACCAGCGCCGCCAGCCGCGCAGAATCAACAACCGGCCCCGCCAGCGGCCCAGAATCAGACGCCTGCCAAGGAGATGCCGCCGATGCCGGCAGCGCCTTCCGTGGGTAAGGCGATCGTCTGCATTTACCGGCCAGGGGGAGCCCTCGGCTCCGCCGCTCATGACCATCTCTACGTCAACGGCGTGTATCTGGGCACGCTGCTCAACGGCGAATATGCCTGGACTGAGGTGGATCCGGGCACGATCATCGTTACCGGGGCGGCAAGAATGTACTACGGACCCAGCGTCATCATGTCCACCGCCGCGGGGGTCAACCAGACGAGGGGCCAGGCCGAGAGAATCCGATTCGACGCCGAGGCGGGTAAGATCTACTACATGAAATGGTCCTCTGGGATGTTTGCCTCGGACATCAAGGTGAAGATGATGGATCCAGGGCAGGGCGCAAAGGAGATGCACAAGCTGCATCCTACTAAGCCCTCGAATACGGGCGAAGAGAATCCCAATAGCACTCAAGAGACATCGAATCCCTCGACTCCTCCCAAGTAGCCCTGACAGTGAGCCCTGGGGGCGGATGGCCCGGATGATAGATTGAAGGCGTTCTGAGGGACACGCTCGCGGAGAGTCCTTCTCGATTCCTAGTCCGGGCCACTCGCCCGTCAGTTCGGACATGAA
>DASPOJ010000193.1:0-10648 GCA_035626055.1 Candidatus Methylomirabilota bacterium
CGCGAGATTATCAGCATCACCCATGTGGACGCTGATCGCGACGCGTTGTTTCGCTCGGAGGGCGTGACGCCAGTTCGCATCGGGAATCCCATTGTGGAGGACGCGCCGCTGCTCCGGTCAAATGGCGCCGTCAGCATGGCGACCACGCTCGAATGGAACTTGAACCACAGCCAGCGCAACCTTCGGCTGTTCGAGATCGGCCGGCGTTACGCATGGGCGGGGAAAGAAACCGTTGAGGCGCGCGTGCTAACGATCGGAGCGTCCGGCTTCGCGCGAGAACAAGGCGTTGCGGAATCCGCGCGGACGTACGGATTTGAAGATCTAAAAGGGGACCTCGATCAATTGAAGATTCTCGCCGGGAAGTTGCGCTGGTCGAACGGCGGGCCGACATGGCTGCAGCCGACACGGGCGGCGTCGCTCGCGCTGGAGGACGGAACTTCCCTCGGCGCCGCGGGTTTGCTCGCACGGCGCGTAGCCGAGCGATTCAAGCTGCGGCAGGGCGCGTATCTTGCCGAGATCCAGCTTGATCCGCTCTACGCGGCGTACGCCGCGCGGCGCGCAAATCCGCAGTATCAGCCGACGCCTAGGTTCCCCGCAGTCGAACGGGACTTTTCGCTGTTTCTGCCCGACAGCGTCACGTTTGCGCAGGTCACGCAAGCCATTCAATCGCTGAATATAGCGGAAGTGGCCGACATCGAAGCAATCGATCTATTTCGCGGCAAGGGCGTGCCGGACGGCGAGCATTCGCTACTGGTCCGCGTGACGTTTCAGAGTTACGCCGCAACGCTCACGGACGCGCAACTCACTGGCGCGAGCAGCCGCATCGTTGGCGCGCTCGAGCCCCTGGGCGGGCGGCTGCGCACGTCCTGAGCCGGGCCATTCGGCCTGAGCGTTCAGAAGTTTCCCAAGCCACATCCTAAGTTTGTGCCACGCTTTCAGGACTCCTGACGTTCCTCCTTGCCCCATACAAGCCCCCGAATCAGGGCGGCTCTGCGCTTTGTTCTTGTCTTGCACACGCCGCGGCCGGAGAATAGCACGGCCCCTAGAGGAGCGCTGCCCGTGAGTCATCGCGTCAAGGTGGAAATTTACGACCAGCCGTACACAATCAGCGGGGAACTCGATCCGGAGTACGTGACGCAACTTGCACGTCTCGTGGACGAGAAAATGCGGGGGATTGCGCGCGATTCGGGAACGGTGGATTCGGTGCGAGTCGCCGTGCTCGCGGCGCTGGCCATCGCGGACGAGTTGGAATCACTGCGGCAGGAACACGCGCGGCGCGACGCTTCCGTTCGCGAGCGGGCCGAGCGCTGCCTGACATTAGTTGAACGCGCCTTGCGCCAATCGGCATAGAGGCAGTACCACTCGCACAAAAAGCCTGCAACCCGGTCGTGCCCGCCATCATCTAGTGTAAAATACGTAGTTCCCATGGCGCCCCGCGACAACTCGCTTTCGGAGCTTCGCACTCGCCTGCTGACGAGCGCAGCACTGGTGGCGCTGCTCTGCCTCCTGGCGGCGGGCGGAGTCTGTCACCACCACGAGCAGGGCACAGAAGCTGCCTGCCCGGTGTGCCAGGTCGCGCATATGCCGGTGACGGCGCCTGTTGCGCCGCCCATGCCGGTCACTCTTTGTACAATTGCACTTCGCGCGCCGCAAACCGGGACGATTCTCTATTCGTCTCCTGAACTTACACGCGCGTCCTCGCGAGCCCCTCCCGGCCAGATTTGATTCCGTGACTTTTTCTCTTTGCGGACAGGTACCGCCCTCCGGCCAGGCTGTTCCCTAACTCGGCCTTTTTCCAGCGCGCATTGGGATGCACGCGGGCTTTGCGCACAAGGAGATGTAATGCGGAAAGGAATATTTCGTTGGGCATTTATTGCGGCGGTGGCGGTGTCTTTCATTGCACTGCGGCTGTTCGCGGAGTCGTCGGGGAGTTCGGCCTCCATTTCAGGAACAGTGATCGACCCTTCGAGCGCTGTGATCTCGGGCGCCACTGTAGAAATCCAAAATCCAGTGAGTGGCTACAACCGAACCACGCAGACGGATTCAGCAGGCGCTTTCAGTTTTCCAAACGTTCCCTTCAACCCATATCACTTGACGGTCACGGCAAACGGGTTTGCGTCGTTCGTGCAGGATGTTGACGTCCGCTCGACCGTACCGGTGACGCTGAAGATCAGCTTGCAGATCGCGGGTGCAACGGCTCAAGTGAGCGTCCGGACGGACGCGGGCGACCTGCTTGAGAACGACCCCATCGCTCACACGGACGTGGACCGTGGCTTGCTCGAGAAGCTTCCGCTTGAAAGCCAATCCTCCTCAGTGAGTTCACTTGTGACGCTGGCCACGCCGGGGATCGCGGCCGACTCGAACGGCCTTTTCCACGGCCTCGGAGACCATGCGGAAAACTCCTTCTCGGTGGACGGCCAGCCGATCACAGACCAACAGAGCAAGGTGTTCTCAAACCAGATTCCTGCGGATTCCATTCAATCCATGGAGGTGATCCAGGGCGCTCCGCCCGCCGAATACGGAGGCAAGACGAGCGTGATCATCAACGTGACGACACGGTCCGGCCTCGGAGTGACCACGCCACACGGCGAGGTCACAACTTCTTACGGCAGCTTCGGCTCGGTGACGACCGGGTTCAATCTCTCGTACGGCGGAACTTCGTGGGGCAACTTCGTTTCCGCGAGCGGACTGAACACGAGCCGGTTCCTTGATCCGCCCGAATTCGCGGTGCTGCACGATAAGGGAAATGAGGAAAACTTTTTCGACCGTTTTGACTTTGATCTCTCCGATAAGAACACATTCCAACTGAACCTAGGATTCACGCGTTCCTGGTTTCAAACTCCCAATACGTGGGACCAGCAGCTTCAGACCTGTTCGAATATAGACCTATTCGAGGGAATACCGTGCAATGCTGCGGGCACCACCGTCCTCAACCCGATCACCAGCGCTCCTCTGGGACCGACCGATCAGCGCTCGCAAATCAGAACCTTCAACATTGCTCCGGCGTGGACCCATATGTTGAGTCCGAATGCCGTGTTTACCATCGGCGCCTTCGTGCGGCACGATCAATATAATTACTACCCGAGCAGCGATCCCTTCTCCGACCTGGGGCCGCTCCAGGACGAAACAGTTTCGCAACTCCGGTTCCTGACGAACGTCGGGGTCCGCGCGAACTGGTCATACGTGAAGGGGATTCATAACATCAAAATCGGAGCCACATACGAGCACACCTTCCTGACCGAAAACGATGGTTTTGGAATTGTGAATCCCACTCTACTCTCGGGGATCGGCTGCTCGGGTGAGACTCCGCCACCGCAATGCGCGATCCTAGCGCCATACGACTTGACGGCTGGGGGGCATGACTACCTCTACCGTGGGCACACCGACGTCAAAGAGACTGCGCTCTACGCGCAGGACACAATCACCACAGGTCCTTGGTCTTTCAACATCGGCATCCGCGGAGATTTGTATAACGGCCTCCAGGCCATTTCGCGGCAGCCGGAGCCTCGCGCGGGGATCGCCTACAACATCAAACGGACCAACAGCGTGCTCCAGATTTCCTACGCTCGCACGATGGAGAGCCCGTTCAACGAGAACCTAATCCTCTCAGGCACGGGATGCACCAATCCTGTGGTCGCCGCGATCATGACCATCGCCCAGGGGTTCGCTTGCACAACCGCACCGCTGACTCCGGGCTTTCGCAATGAATTCCACGCGGGATTGCAGCAGGCATTCGGACGCCACTTCGTACTGGACGGCGAGTACATCTGGAAGCACACGCACAATGGCTACGACTTCAACGTGTTCGGCACCAGCCCTATTTTCCTTCCTATCGAGTGGAGCAGATCCAATATTCCGGGCTTTGCCGTTCGCGGGAACGTTCCGGATTTTCACGGTTTGACGGCGTTTATTGTACTATCGCACGTGGCTGCGCGCTTCTTCCCGCCAACTGTCAGCGGAATCGCGCCGCCGCCGCCACCCGGCGTATTCCGCATTGATCACGACGAAGTCTTCAACCAAACGACGCACATTCAATACCAGCCGTGGAAGCGTGGGCCGTGGCTCGGCTTTAACTGGCGCTACGACAGCGGACTCGTGAGCGGCGCGACACCCTGCGAGGCGCAGACTGCAACGTGCTCACTTTCGACGTCTAGTCTAGATGATGGAGGAATGGGAATTGGAGTGGCCAGCGTTCCGGCGGGTGACATAGCCTTGGTGAATGACGTCAACGGATTGCCACTTACCGCCGATCAGGAGTTCGAGGGTGGACTGACCTGTAATGGGGTGGCCGCGACCCCGACGAAACCCATCGGGACGCCGGTAACCGGGGTGAGCGGGCTTTACTTCTGCCCCGCGAGCCAGTTCAATTCGGCTCTGATCAAAATCCCGGCGCCGAACTCAGAGAACGACGACCACAATCCGCAGCGGATCGCGCCGCGGAGCTTGTTCGACGCCGCTATCGGCGACGACAATCTGTTCCACGCCGATCGTTACCAATGGAGCTTGCGCTTCACGGTGATCAATCTGATGAACAAGGTGGCGCTGTACAACTTTTATTCTACTTTCAGCGGGACGCACTACGTCACGCCGCGAACCGAGACGCTGGAGCTCAGCTTCCACTTCTAAGCAGCTTCCAAGCAAGCGGGGCGGGCGGCGGGATTTCTGTGCTCGCCGTGCCATCTCGTGGCCCAGTCGAGATAAGATGGGTGGGGTGTGCCCTTGGCCCGCGGCAGGCATCGATCTGCACGCAGACCGCATCCATAGTCAAATTCGGACTCATCGAAAGAGAACGTAAGGAACATGCGGATACTTTTCATCGGAGACATTGTTGGTTCGCCCGGGCGGCGAATCGTGGCGGACCGGCTTGCGGACATTGTGTCGCAAGAGGGGATCGATCTTGTTCTCGCGAATGGAGAGAATGCCGCCGCAGGTTTCGGCCTCACGCCGCGCTTGGCCGAGGAATTGTTTGCGGCCGGGGTCGAGGTGCTCACCGGGGGCAATCATATGTGGGACCGGAAAGAGTTGCTTGAGTACATTCCGCAAGAGCCGAGGCTACTTCGTCCGGCCAATTTTCCCGAGGGAACCCCGGGCCGCGGAGTTTTTCTCGGAACGGCGCGCAACAGCGCGCGCTACGCCGTGGTGAACCTGCAAGGCCGCGTGTTCTTGGGCTCCAATGACTGCCCGTTCCGTGCGGCAGATCGCGAATTGGCGGCTTTGCCGAGCGATGTGAAGGTCATCGTTGTAGACATGCACGCGGAAACGACGAGCGAAAAGGAAGCGATGGGTTGGTATTTGGACGGACGAGTGTCCGCTGTGGTGGGCACACATACGCACGTCGCGACCGCCGACGAGCACGTGCTGCCGCAGGGCACCGCATACATTTCCGACGTGGGCATGACGGGTCCGCATGACGGCGTGATCGGTATGGAGCGGACGACAATCCTTCGCCGCTTTCTGGACAATCTTCCGGCGCGATTTGAGGTTGCCACAGGAGACGTGCAAATGAACGCGGTTCTGCTGGACGTGGACGAAGCATTGGGCCGCGCGCGAACGATTGAGCGGCGCCGCTACCGCCTGGACACCTAATTTCATGTTTCCCATGCAACATGCACTCCGAGCATGGTTGCGTCGCACGCTGTTCTTATTCTCCTTCCTGCTGATTTCTTCTGCGGCGTTTTGCCAGTCGGACTACGAGGTTGAGCCTGAGTTGCTTGCGAGACAACGAGTTTTTCCGGCTGTGGGGCCCGGATTACAAGCCGTTGCTTGCGGGCCTGAGGGACGCTACTACGTGTTGACTGCACTGAGTCGCGCAGTGTCGGTTTACGACTCAACGGGAAAGCCCATCGGTCAAGTTCCTGAGCATCTGCGGTTGAAGGCTCCCGAAGCAATCGTGTCCGGGGTGAGTTTGGACGCTGATGATGCAGGGCGTCTGGTTGTCGCCGATGCGGGCGCCAACGCGGTGAAGGTCTACGCGGCCGACGGCTCCCTCGTTGTTTCCTTCAATGTCGCCCAACCGGTTTCTGTGGCACTGCTCACCAGCGGGGAGATCGCTGTGACCAGCCAGTCTTCGGACCGCCTCGTTAGCGTGTACGACAGCTCTGGGAAGCTCGTCCGCGCATTTGGAGAGCTGGCGGATTTGAGCGACCGCCCGGACTTGAATCATCTCGTAAATGTCGGCCGGTTGGGGCGGGACATCATGGCGAACCTTTACATTGCGTTCGAGTACTTTCCCGAACCGACAGTACGGAAGTACGACCCAGACGGCTCCGCCATTCTCGAGCTTTCTCTAGGTACGCTCGACTTCCGGCCCGCGGCCCAAGCAGCGCGGAGGGAAATCGCCCGCGAGGAACCCGGCGGCGAACTGAGTCCGCACCAAATCATTACCGGGATGGGCATCGACCGGGTGACGGGGGAGGTTTGGCTTTCTTTCGGCTCACTGCTAATGCACTTCGACAAGGATGGCAACCGCCTCGAAAGTTACCGAACCTACACTCCGGACGGAGCGCGCTTGGAAGCCACAACGATTCTCGTCGAGCCCAATCGCTTATTGCTCGGTCAGGATCCCTTGGGGGTTTACGAGTTCGACCGGCCCGACAAATCAGACAAGTCCGAGCACTAAGCTGCGGTCCGCAGAGCACACTTCTTATGTTCCGACCTCCAGGTGCTTGCTAAGTCCTTAATTTCACTGGGGTTTTGTTGATGTGGAAATCCTGTGGAAGTGTTGTGCGTCCTGACCGGGCTCTTTCGCAGATTTTGCTTGTAGAGAACGCTTCGTTTGTGGAGAATCCCCCCGCATTCGGTTGCGGCGGTTCCTGAGCCAAGACCGATCCGGGTATAGGTGCTCAGGGAGGCCGTGCCTAGACGTCTTGTCTGGGCCAATTGTTTCGGCTCGCGCCCCCTTAAGCCTGTGTGGCGCCGAAGGTGGTGGGTTTCCACACAATTTCCACAGTTGTGGAAATTGTGTCCTCCTTACGGCAGCGCGCCAAGGGGTCCTCGAACATATGACAGCGTGGGACAAGATTCTCCAACACATGGAGCGGCGGGTTAATCCGCACAGCTTTTCAACGTGGTTCCGCCCTACGCGACAGGAAGGCTCGGAGAACGGCAAGCTCCTGGTTCGTGTGCCCTCCAGGCTCTTCCGAAAGCGCCTGACGGAAACTTATGGGCAGCTGCTTCAGGCGGTGCTCGCGGAGGTCGGGATGCCCGACACCCAGCTTGAATTTGTTTGCACGACGCTGGAGGCAGCCCCGCCGACGAGCGTTCCTCCTAGGCAGACGAAGCTGGACTTCGACTCGGTCGAGCATGAATTGAACCCGCGCTATAGCTTCGAGTCCTTTGTCGTCGGTGCGTCGAATCAATTCGCGCACGCTGCAGCCCTCGCCGTGGCCGAGGATCCTTCGCGCGCCTACAACCCGCTTTTTCTGTATGGCGGCGTGGGCATGGGAAAGACGCACCTCATGCAGGCCGTCGGCCACCTGATTAAGAAGCGGAATCCTGCCGCCCGGTTGACGTACATCAGCGCGGAGAAATTTACAAATGAGGTCATCAGCTCGCTGCGCTTTGACCGCATGCTGAGTTTCCGCGAACGGTTCCGCACTGTGGATGTGTTGTTGGTGGACGACATTCAATTCATCGCGGGGAAAGAGCGGACGCAGGAAGAATTCTTCCATACATTTAACGCCCTGTACGACCTCCAGCGGCAGATCGTCGTGTCGTCCGATTGCCCGCCGAAGGAGATCTCCGCGATTGAGGAGCGCTTGCGATCGCGGTTCGAGTGGGGCCTGATTGCCGACATTCAACCGCCGGACCTGGAAACCAAGATCGCGATCCTCCAGAAGAAGGCTGAATCGGAACACGTGCAGCTCCCCGACGAGGTCGCGGAATACGTCGCGCGCTCGATCAAATCGAACGTGCGAGAGCTGGAAGGAGCGCTGACGCGGCTGCTCGCCTATACTTCCTTGACCGCGAATCCGATGAATCTCCTCACGGCGCAGCAGGTGCTGCGCAATATCATTGCGTCGCAAGAGAAACGCGTCACGATTGAACTGATTCAGAAGAAGGTGGGAGAGCAATTCGGCTTGCGCGAACAGGATCTCAAGATCCGGTCGAATTCCAAGGCCATTGCGTACCCGCGGCAGATTGCCATGTACTTGGTTAAGCAGCTCACCTCGGCATCGCTACCGGAGATCGGCCGCCAATTTGGTGGAAAACACCACACGACGGTTCTCCACTCCATCCACAAGATTGACTCCCTACGTCGCAGCGACAAAGACCTGAATCGCACGATCGCGAAGTTGATGGATTCCTTCGGCTGAGATTTGACTCTGTCTCCTCTCGGCCTACAACTCTCTTTTTTCCACCTCTCTTTCGCTCGCGGGCGAAACTCGTGAACTTTTCTTTGCTGCCGGGCCCCACAAGGCAGTAGCGCACACGGGCGGCTACCTCCATCGCTTGTTGAAAACATGCGGATATCCCTGTGCACTGCCTGTGAACTCTGTTTCTGATTCCATCGTTCCGCTACAGGCCACGGCCGACGTCGCGCAGGTTTCCTCAGGTTCTTTCCCTCCGCACATAGACTGAGCCAGTCGTAACTTGCTTTCTTTGCACGATCTCAGTGTTTTTTCCTTATTTCCACAGGCCCGCCTGCGACTACGGTCTTTATCCCCCTCTTAAAAAAGGGTAGAGTACGCATTTACCGTATTCCGCCTCCGTGGAGGAACTCCAGAGATGGAATTTAGCGTGAAAAAATTCGACCTACTTGCGGAACTCAACCTCACACAAGGCGTGGTCGAGCGAAAGACCACAATCCCGATTTTGTCAAACCTGCTCTTCGAGGCGAAGGGCAACAGGCTCATGCTGACCGCGACAGACCTGGAGCTATCAATTCGGTCTACTTGCGAAGCGAAAGTGAAGAAAGACGGCGCCGGCACCGTGCCCGCAAAGAAATTACTGGAGCTCGTGCGCTTACTGCCGGAAGGAGAGCTTAAGTTCAAGCTCCTCGAGAACCACTGGGTGCAGATCGTTGCGGACCGCAAGACATACAAGATGGTGGGCATGGAGAAGGATAATTTCCCGGCGATTCCCGTGTTTCCACATGCGCTCGCACGAATCAGCGCACACACAATTTCCTCGCTGATAGCCAAGACGCAGTTCGCCATTTCCGCGGAGGAGTCCCGCTACACGCTCAACGGTTCGCTTCTGATCTTGAAACCCAATTCGCTCACCATGGTGGCCACAGACGGCCACCGGCTCGCGCTCGCCGAGACCGACCACAAAATAGAGGGACTGAACAACGAAGTGCGTGTCCTGGTGCCGAAGAAGGCGCTCGCTGAAATTCAGCGGCTGGCAGGAGAGGCGCAGGAAGACCAGGAGATGGAATTCGCGCGCGACGATAGCCACTTGTTTTTCAAGATGGGAGAACGCCTTCTGATCTGCCGGATGCTGACCGGCCAGTTCCCGAACTACGAGGCGGTGTTGCCTCGGGAAAACCAGAAGAAAGTCGTGTTGGAACGGGGCGAATTCAACGATGCGGTGCGCCGCGTATCACAACTTGCGGATCAGCGCTCCCGCGCCGTCAAGTTCTCATTTGCAAGCGAGGGAATCGAGATTTCTGCGTCCAGCCCTGAGTACGGCGAAGCGAAGGAATTGATCGAGAAAGAGTACAAGCACGAACCCCTTTCGATCGGCTTCAACGCGCAGTACATGCTCGATTTTCTCGCGGCGGCCGCAGACGGCCCCATCAGCATTGAACTGAAGGACGAACAATCCGCCGGGCAATTGGTGCCGCTCGGCGATGAGTCGCTTCGCTACCGCTACGTCATCATGCCTATGCGAATTTGAGGTGGCGCACCAGATTACTTCATTGCGGCAAACGCTGGGATCAACGGCCGAACACTCCACGCAAACCTCTGTATCGACGGCAGTTACGACGGGCACGCACACTCCTTTCGACTTGAGGAATGACACGCGGCGCGGTAAAATAACGGCTGCATTGGCGTAGTTTTGGTTTCCTCCAAAACGGCACGTCGGCCAGGCCCGCGCAATCCAGAAATAGCAGGGGAAGGCAGGCCTGGAGGTAAGTAGTCTTCGCCACGTTCGCTTCCGCGGGAGCGGAATCCGGACGGGATGGAGCAGAAACCCTTCGAGCCGCGGCCCAGAACCGGCCGACGGCCACAGGGTAAGGCGAGTGTCGGCCTTACGATGAGCATCCTTCCCATCCGCGCAGTCTGAGGAGCACGCACAACATGGGTGAGAAAGAGACCGTTGCCGGCAAAGGCGCCGTGCCTGCCGGCAGGCAGGCGGGACACCGTTACGACGCGACCTCCATCAAGGTTCTCGGCGGAATCGAAGCCGTGCGCTTGCGCCCGGCAATGTACATCGGTTCGACCGGCGAGATGGGACTACACCACCTGGTGTGGGAAGTAGTGGACAACTCAGTTGACGAAGCCCTGGCCGGCTATTGCGATGAAGTCAACGTCACGGTGCACGAAGATAACAGCGTCACCGTAATCGACAACGGCCGCGGCATTCCCGTGGACATGCACGCCACTGAGAAGAAGCCCGCCGCGGAGGTCGTCATGACGGTGCTTCATGCCGGCGGGAAATTCGACTCTGAAACATACAAAGTTTCCGGAGGGTTGCACGGTGT
>DASPOJ010000194.1:0-9412 GCA_035626055.1 Candidatus Methylomirabilota bacterium
CTATTTATCCGAGGATCTGCAGTTGAATTACGGGCTGTTGGTTACCGACCAGGGCGGGGAGCTTGTGGAGTTGCCGCTGCTCCCGGCTTCCACCAATCGCCTGGCACGCTCGGCAAAGCTCTCCCTTGCCCCTGACGGAACGCTCCATGGAAATGTCCACGAGGTTCGCTGGGGCGAGCCTGCAGTTAGTACTCGCGCGGCGATATTGGGAAATTCGAGCACCTCGGCGCCTAAAGCGCTCGAAAGTTTTCTTTCCAATTTCCTGGAAGGCTTTCAACTCGTGAATGACAGCGTGGAAAATCTGCACAACTACGATCAGACCCTCGTCGTAGATTACGAATTCAGCGCGCCGAACTACGCGCAGAATTCCGGGAATCTGCTGCTCGTGCGTCCTCGGGTGCTGGGGGAGAAGGGAAGCGCGCTGCTCGAAGAGAAGGAGCGTAGGTACCCGGTCGAGTTGGGCGCGGCGACGGTTCAAACGGATATGTTTGAGATCGCGCTTCCGCCGGGGTACGTCATAGACGAGCTGCCGCCGCCCGTTCACGCCGACTATCCCTTTGCAAGTTACACCAGCAAGGTCGAATGCGATGGCAAAGTTCTGCGCTACTCCCGAATGTTCGAAGTCAAGCGCATGGACGTGCCGACAGACCAGCTTTCCGACTTGAAAACATTTTTCGAACGGGTCGCTCAGGACGAAAACAATAGCGCGGTGCTGAAGCGCGCAGCGAATTAATTGCAGTCCAACGGGCGGGGCGGCGCGCTCTAGGAACTTGCGTGGCGCGCTTCCTTGTCGCTCCTCGGGCTGATGAAAAGGGCGCGGCGCGCGGCCTTGAGTCCGCGTAAAGCGTGGCGTAGCCCGCGCGGCGCGAGCCGCTCCGCTTCTACCTCGAGTTTGGCCGCTTCTTCCTCGCCGACATCGTGGCAAAAGACATCCGCGCTGCATTCGTACGAATAGCCGTGATACTTCAGCGCGGCTGCGCGAACCGTGGCGAGCAGGAAATCCCACAAACTCCGTGGTCGAAGCCAACGCCGGTGTGAAGCCGCGCTCCGCTCGATCGTCGCGATCTCTCTGGCTGCCACACCGCCCGATTCAAACACGACGGCGACGCACTCGCTCTCGTTGAAGACCCGCGTGGGATCGGCGTCCGGAAAACGCGCGAGGGCCTCGGCCAGTTCGGTCTCCCCCGTCTCGAAGGCAGCCCACCAGTAGCGATGGCAGTGATAGGCGATCGTCCCGGAGCGCAGGATTTGCCGCACGCGCGCTGCGTCCTTGCCGGTGACACGCAGCACCATGTCGAGCAGCTCGTGCACGCCAAACGTCTGCCGCACGACCGGCCGCAGACTGACGTAGCCAGCTTCTTCCTCGGAGTATCGGACGGGAATCGTTTCGGGGAGCGGCACGCCCTGAGCATACTGCCGTACGCTGTCGCCGCGCGAAGCAAAATGCAGCCCGCGCCGCCGGACGCTCGAAGGTCGTGCTTTGCGCGCCCCCCGGGAAATTTCGGAACAGGCTCGGAGCGTTTTTCAACGCACCGGTCGATTTTCGTTGGAAATCGGAACAGGCGCTACGCGGCTGCGTCAGCCTGTCTTTACCAACCGCTCACGCACGCGGTCAGCCAGAACTTTGCCGTCCACCGTCTTGCCTTCCAATTTGGCGCGCGCAGCCTTGATGACCGCGCCCATTTGCTTCGGAGAATTGGCGCCGGTTTCCGCGATTGCCGCTTCGATCGCGGCGTTCATTTCCGCATCGGTCGCGCTGGCTGGGAGATATTTTTCGATGATGGCGATCTCTTTTGTTTCCTTGTCCGCCAGGTCCTGCCGCCCGCCGCGCGTGAATTGTTCCACCGACTCGCGCCGCTGCTTCACCAGCGTCCGCAGCACCTGCAACGACTCCGCGTCTTCGAGCGCGCGGATCTTCTCGACCTCCTTGTTCTTGAGCGCGGTCTTCACCATCCGCAAAACGCTCAAACGCAGTTCGTCCTTCGCTTTCATTGCTTCGGTCAGATCTTTCGAGATGCGCTCGATCAGGGCCATTTTCGCGTCCCAGCAATATAGCACACGCTGCGCAACCGCCGGCCGGGCGGTTCCTGCGAAATCCAACCGGAATGAGAATTATTGACAGGCCGCGCGCGTCCGTCTAGGCTTCTGGTCCATATGAAAATCATCGTCGCAGACCCAATCAGTGAGCGCGGAATCGAACTGTTGCGCCAGCCCGGGTGGGAGGTCGTCCGCACAACCAAAGAAACGCTCAACGCCGAACTGGCGGCGGCCGAAGCGCTGGTGGTGCGCAGCGCGACGCGCGTCACCGCGGAATTGATCGAGCGCGCGCCAAAGCTTCTCGTGGTCGGCCGCGCGGGCGTCGGCGTGGACAATGTGGACTTGGATGCCGCGACCCGCCGGGGCATCCTCGTGATGAACACGCCCGGCGGCAACGCGCCGAGCGTTGCCGAACACACGGTGGCGCTGCTGCTCGCGCTTGCGCGGCGCATCCCCATGCTGGACTCCGCGATGCACGCCGGCCGCTGGGAAAAATCGAAAGGTATCGGCACCGAGCTGCGCGGCAAGACGCTCGGCCTCATCGGCATGGGCCGTGTCGGCAGCGAAGTGGCGCGGCGCGCGCGCTCTCTTGAGATGAAGGTTCTCGCCTGCGATCCCTATTTGACCGAATCGGCCGCGAGCGAAGCCGGCGTCTCGCTCGTTCCGCTCGACGAGCTGTTCGCGCAGTCGGATTACATTACGCTGCACACGGCGCTCGTGCCCGAGACGCAGCGCATCATCAATGCGCAATCGCTCGCGAAAATGAAGAAGGGCGCGCAGTTGGTGAACACGGCGCGCGGCGAACTGGTGGATGAAGCCGCCTTGGCCGATGCGCTGCGCTCCGGGCAGCTCGGCGGCGCCGCGCTCGACGTTTTCGCCGTCGAGCCGCCCAAGGATTCTCCCCTGCTCGCGATGCCGAACGTCGTGGCCACGCCGCACGTCGGCGGCTCGACCGTGGAAGCGCAGGAAGAGGTCGGCACGCTGATCGCGCAGCAGGTGCGCGATTATCTTTCAAGCGGGATCGTTCGCAACGCCGTGAATTTGCCGTCGCTCACCGCCGAACAGTATCGCCGCGTGCAACCATATCTCTCTCTCGCCGAGCGGCTCGGCTCGATGATCGCGCAAGTGATCGCCGCTCGCGGCACGCGCCTTGAGTGCGTCCGCGTGGCGTTCGCCGGCGAGCCCGCCGAGCTCGGCACGCGCGTCCTGCGCAGCGCCGTGCTTGCGGGCGTGCTGAACGCCGCGCTTGCCGAGAAAGTGAATCTTGTCAGCGCGGAATCCATCGCGTCCACTCGCGGCCTCGTCGTCGAAGAGCGCGCGGGCCGCCGCGAGCACGGCTTCCCGGACACCATCGAAGTCACCGGCGAAACCACCGCGTCACGCACCTCGAGCGAGCCGAGCAGAGGCTCGTTCTCGGCGGAAGGCACGATCCTCGAGGGCGCTTCGCCCCGGCTCCTTCGCGTGGACGGCATGGCGCTCGAAGCCCCGCTCGAAGGCACGCTTCTGCTCATTCGCAACCGCGACGTTCCCGGCGCCATCGGCAAAGTCGGCACGCTGCTCGGCTCGCTCGGCATGAACATCGCCACCTACGCCCTGGGACGTCGCGCTCCTGTCCCCGAGGCCGAGGCGATTTCGGTCGTGCGAATCGATGGTGAGGTGCCGGACTCGATTCTTGCGCCGCTGATGGAAATTGCCGCACTCACCGAGGCGCGCCTCATCCGCCTGCCGACCTGATGCGCATCTGGACGCACTGCGCGCGCTACGCTTGCGCGAGCGGCAATTCTTCGGGAGAATGAATCGAGCGAAAACGGCGGCTTCGAATGCCAATCTACGAATACGTTTGCGAGGAATGTAAGACGCGTTTCGAGCACCTCGTGTTGCGCTCAGAGCAGCGCGTCGCGTGTCCCGCGTGCGGCAGCAAGCGCCACGCGCTGCAATTCTCCGTGTTCGCCGCGCCCACTTCCGCCGGCAATGGCAAGTCCGCCGAAGCGGCGTTCCCCGCGCGCTCCTGCGGCTGCGGCGCGGGCGGCTGCGGCCGCCATTAACGGCTCCAACCCCATGCGCCCTCTCCAGGCAATAGCTTCGGCCGAGCGAGTCCCGGTATGACTCAGCCTCCCGCGCAAAGAAAACCTCCCGCCGCTCGCCGTTACGCGCTTGCGCTTATTTTCTTCTGCGCGTTCTCCATTTTCATTCTGCACGTCAACCGCGTGCATGGCGGCAATCCCGTGCGCGTCACGTATCCGCAGGAACTCGGCCGGATCAATTTTGCCATTTCCGGCGATGTGATTCCGCACGAGGCCGTCGTGGAATCCGCGACGGCCGCCGAAAAAAATCTGTCCGAAGCTGCACCCGCTCAGCCAACGCCCACGCCGGCAGAAGGCGCGACAACCCCGGCAGCGCCCGCATCGCCACCTGCGCTCGCCACCGATCATGACGGCTGGGACGCGCTATTCGCCGGCGTCGCCGATGTCTTTCGCCTGGCCGATTATGGATTCGTGAATCTCGAAACGCCCGTCGCTCCGAATCATTCGCACGGCACCAAGCCATTTATGTTCAACGCGCCCATCGCCTTGCTCGAATCCTTGAAGGCGAGCGGCATCAATATCGTCTCCTTTGCGAACAATCACGTTTTCGATCAGGGCTACGCCGCTTTCAACGAGACGCTCGGCCATTTGCAGGAGCAGGGTCTTCTTTACGTCGGTTCAGGCGCCACGGCCGCAGACGCTTGGAAGCCCGTCATTATCGAGAAAAACGGCATCAAGGTCGGCTGGCTCGGCATGACGCGCTGGCTGAACGGCAATCGCAATCCCGAAAAAGATTCCGAGCCGCATGTCGCGTTCTTCCCGTATCCCGGCGAATCCAACGGCGCTCCCGGCCTCGACGAAGCCGGCGTCCTCGCTGCGATCACCGCCGCGCGCGCCCAGTGCGATTTTCTTCTGGTCTCGATTCACTGGGGCATCGAATATGCGCCCGCGCCGCGCCCTGAAGACGTGGACATGGCGCACAAGATGCTCGAAGCGGGCGCCGGCGCTATCATCGGCGCCCATCCCCACGTCCTGCAGCCGGTGGAGACCTATCTCACGCAGGACCACCGCAAGACGGTAATTTTCTATTCGCTCGGGAATTTCCTGTCGAACCAGTCGCAAACGTACGTCGGCGGAATGATGCCGGATAAGACCGGCGATCCACGCGATGAAATGGTCGCGAGATTTTCAATCGTGAAAAAGGACTACGGCCCGGCGGGGATTCAGTTCGAGTTGGCCGATGTCGGCATCATTCCCGCCTGGGGCGAGAACAATCGCCTTCGCGTCCGCAGCGGATTCGACAAGGTCATTTTCATCCACCCTGTCTTTATCGATCGCGAGATCCCCCGCATCCAGGCGCGCCTGGACGAATTGTCGCAGCCCGGCCGCGATCTATCCGCTGCGGAAAAACTGGAATTCAAGCAGCTCAGCGATCAGCTCGCCTTGCTCAAGCACCGCCGCGAATTGCTTCTCGGCCGCACCGGCGATGACTACCTGATTCCGCCTCCACCGCTCCCTTGATTGTTTTCGTGTGTTTCGCGCGTGCGAATGCGCTATGCGGACGCGCCGCGCATTGACTTGAGGGCGAGAGCGCCCAAGACCAGAACCGCCGCAATAATGGCGGCCCACAGCAGGGCCGGATGGCGCTCCGACCACGGCCTTTCATCCGGCCGCCCGGTGTATGCGACGTTTGCCGATTCGGCGCCCAGTTCCAGCTGGCTTGCGCCGGCATCCTTTTGGAATAACTTGGCGTAGTCATAGACGGGCGCTTCGAGTTTCTCGTCGCCGTAGTAGAGCGTGAGCGGCATCCCCGGAGCTGAATTGAAATAAATTCGCCGCTCGTATTGTTGGAGGCTTGCATCTGTGATTTTCAGCGGCTGGTCGTCGCCGTTGTGGACAAGTACCTTGAAGCTGGTCTGGCCCAATGTGTCGAACTCGATGGAAGTCTGCTCGACGTCAATTTTCTCTCCGCCGCGCTGCATGTGAATGCGGCTGATCTCGCCCAAACTAAGCGGCTGCCCTTCGCTTCCCAAAAGCTCTACATCGCGGCGAAAATTCGGTTGCGCAGGATCGATTGCAAAAACGACTCGCTCCACCGGAACACCCTGAAGAACGGAAAACGTCAGGACCGTATCTTTGTCCCGCTGCTCCTGTTTCGACTGGTTGCTGATGGTCCGCCATACCGCCTTTTGCGCGCGCGTGACTCCGGCAGTGCCGCTCTGCACGTCGGAAGGCTTAACGGTGCCGTCGATGGTCACGCGCAAGAATTTGTACGTCGCGATGGGCATCTGAAGCGTGCTGTTGTGGCCCAGGTGTTCCGCGGATAGATCGTAGAGAGTGGTGGTTCCGAGCAGAGCCCAATGCGCGCCGTGCGGATCGTCCTGGCCTTCCACGCGCGCGTGCGCCACGAAATTCTCGGTGGCCAGTTTCAAGGTAACGCGGTCGTATTCCGGCACGTCGGACATGTCCAGCAGAAACTGTGTTTTTCCTCCAACGGTGGCGGGTTGCAACACGCGGAATTCTTTCTGCTCGGTTTCGGAGCCGCCTCGCTCGACCTCCAGGGCGTAAGGAGCTTCCGAATTCCCCGAATAAAGCCGCAGGTCGCTCAAATCCGGCCGGGCATGTTGCCAGATCGAAGCATCCACGATGAAATAGTGTTGTCCGCCAGAACCGGCGGCCGATACCGGCCGCTCGTATTTGAAGTAAGAGACCGAGGGGCCGGCAAGCAGCAGCGCCGCAATCACGCCGATCGTTACTTTCATTTCGTTCCTTCTGTGCGCTCGTTCGGCGAACGGAAAGAAAGCTTCAGCCAGTCGCGCTGATAGATAAAGGAGATTGCCAGCAAGACCGCTCCGAGCGCGACAAAACTCAGTATCCGGTATCCCTGTTGAAGTACGGACACGTCGTACAGAAACACCTTCACGATCGTCACCGCGATCAGCACCAGCGACTGCCAGCGGACAAACGCGGATCTCTTCCAAAATCCGATCACCATCAGCGCGGCGCCGTAGATGAGCCAGATCGCCGAGTAACTGAAATCATGCGCGAACTGATTGTGCGCGTAGCCGGCGTAACCCAGTCCCGCCTTGTAGGAAGCCGCCAGCTGGCGGTTGAAATAGTCCGAGGCTTCGAGCGTCAGCGCAACCAGCGCCAGCACATTCAATGCGATCAGCGCCACGTGGATGAGCGGCATTTCCTTGGCCTTGGCGTATGGTTTGCCGAATTTCACGATTCCGCCCAGCACCGCGATCGCGATCGCGTACGTCGCAAACCGCGCATTGAAGACCAGCGTCTCCGTCTGAAACCGGTCGATGACCAGCAAGCGGAAAATCCCCATCACTAGCGCCGTGGCCGCCAGATAACGCAGAAAATCCGCCTTCACCTTCACGCTGGTCCACAACAGAACGGCGGATTCGATCAGCCAGCCAATGGTGATCCACTGCGCGTTGAGTTTCAGGGGAATGGCAATCGTCAGGAACGCAACGGCGATGGACACGTGCAACATTCGGAGGAGACTTGTGTCCTTTTCGGGGAAGCGCCGCAGGATCAGGCTTGCAATTCCAAGATACGCAGCGGCCAGCGCCAGTGCGTACCACGTCAGCGTGGCGGTTGTTTCCTGATACATGCGGTACAGCGCCAGGAAAAAGACTCCGGCATTCAACAGCGGGAGAAGCGTCAGCGTGACCGAAATTCCGCCAAACAGCGTCGAGCGGGCGTATCGCGTCGCCAATGGAATCGCCGCAAAGATCGCGGCAAACGCCGCCGCGAAAAGCACCGTGACCCCGCGCTGGCTGTCCGAATAGAACTCGATGTACCAGCCGCAGAAGAGAAGAATAGTTCCTGCAAAACTCCCCCACAGCAGGCGCCGCCAGGGCTTCGCGATGGCCATTGCCAGAATCGCAAGGTCCAGCAGACAAACGTAGGAGAACAGCACGACCTCGTGGTTCTCTCCCGTGGACAGCAGAATTGGCGTGGCGAAGCCGCCCAACACCGCGAAACTCGCCAGGAGTTCCGCATCCTGGGTCAACGCCAGTGCGATCGTGGCGCCGGTGACGATCATCATCGCCACAAATGCCGCCGCCGCGGGGATCAAGTGATAAACCTGGAAGGCTCCCCACAACGACAAGTAGAGCGTGCCGATGCCGATCGCTTTCAGCGAATAGGAGAACGGTTTATGCCCGCGGCTCCGGAACCGCTCGCTCCACAAAATCAGCCCAATTCCGGCCAGCAAGCCGATCGCAATTCGTCCGCCAGCCCCGATCCAATTGTTTTCGAACGCGTATTTCACGAAATATGAGACCCCGATCAGGACTGCGACGATCCCGATTCGGTTCAGCCAGTATTGGCCAATCTTCTTTTCGAGGTCCGCGTTGTCCTTCGCGAGCTCCGCAGGCAGGGACGGCAGCTTCGGTTGTGGCGGCGCTTGCCCGGGCGGAAGCGGCCAGCCGCTGCCTTGTTCCCGTGGAGGTTGAAGTATCGTTCCAACAGAAGGTGCGGCGACGGTTTGCGGTCGGCCTTCCGGTATTGCTTGCTTGCCGGCCACCGGCCCGCCGCCGGCTTTCAGCTCCAGATGATAAACGCGCGCCGTAAGCGCTGCGATCTGTGCCTTGAGGGCTTCGATCTCATCTTGTGGGTTGGACATGCGCGTACACTAATCCAACTGTTCTTCGCGAGCAAATAGTTTGCTCTTGACAATTCCCGCAAGTTGCCGCTCCCGCTGAATCGTGTTATCTCATAGCGAGTGGAGGCGGGCATGGCCAAATTGGGAGTAAAGTCGAGCGTGGTCTTCACACCCGATACCGTTCGATTCTTCAAGCTGCTCGGAGACAACAATCGCAAAGAGTGGATGGACGCGCATCGCGACCTCTATCGCTCCGCCGTGGTCGAGCCGTTTCGCGCGCTGCTCAATGTCCTTGCGCCCGTCGCGCTCGGGCTCCATCCCGATTTTGACGTTTCCGGCCGCACCGGCGCGAATTTCAGCCGCATCAATCGCGACATTCGTTTTTCCAAGGACAAGACTCCCTATCGTACGCACATGTATTTGAAGTTCCCCGGGCGGCCGCACGACGGCTGGGACGCGGGCGAGCTCTACGTCGGCGTAACGCCGGAGGTCGTCACGGCGGGTTTCCGAGTCTATTTCGACTTCGAAACGAAATCTCTCGCGCCGCTCTTGCCTCCCGGCGAACTCGCAAAACCAAAATGGATTCTCCAGCAGAAGCGCCGCCTCGGCAGCCGCTACGAAAGCTACTGGTATTCGATGGAAAAGCGCGAGTGGACCAAGCACAGCGGCTGGCCCGTCGCGGCCGATGAGTGGATCAGATTGAAAGCCTGGGTCGTTCGCCGCAAGATGA
>DASPOJ010000195.1:0-4112 GCA_035626055.1 Candidatus Methylomirabilota bacterium
GCTCCGGCGGATACGGGCATCGTCTTTCGGCGGGTCGATCTGGACGGATTTGAGATCGAGGCGCACGCGCGCAACGTCGCGCGAGTGAGTTACGCGACCAGCCTGATGAAGAAAGGCGTCCTGCTTTCGACGACCGAGCACGTGCTCGCTGCCCTCTACTCCTGCGACGTGGATAACGTCTACGTCGAGATCGACGCGCTGGAACTGCCGATCCTCGACGGCTCCTCGCAGCCTTTCATCGAAATGCTCGTGGAGGCGGGGATTCGCCGCGTGCGCAAGCGCCGACGCTACCTCAAGGTGATCAAGCCGATCGAGGTCGCTGAGGACAACCGGCGCATCGCGATCTATCCCGCCGACGAATTTCGCGTGCATTGCATGGTGGAATACCGCCATCCCGCCGTGGGCCGGCAGGAGATCGAACTCGCAGTGACGCGGGAATCTTTCAGCCGCATGCTCGCGCCCGCGCGAACGTTTGGTTTCACTCGAGAATTTGCCGGCCTGCGCGCCATGGGATTGATCCGCGGCGGGTCGCTCGATAACGCGATTGTGCTCAGCGACGACGCCATTCTGAACGGCCCGCTGCGTTTTCCGGATGAATTCGGGCGGCACAAGGCGCTGGATTTGATCGGAGATTTGGCGCTGGTGGGACGCCCGCTGCTGGGCCGCGTCGAAGCCCATAAAGCGGGGCACGCCTTGCACACGCAGATCGTCAGCCGATTGCTGGCCGATCCGTCTCTCTGGATCGAAACGATTGAAGAGGCGCACGCCTCCGAGACTCTCGAACCTGTCCCTCCGGAAAGCGTGGAAACTCCGAGCGAGTTCACGCAGCCGGCGGACTGAACCGCGCCGCACACTCTCCGCACCATCAATCTGTTATGCCATCATTCAAGCGGAGGACTATCTGCGTTTGCGGGGCGGCCGGATTCTACGCGAATCACCCCAGACTGGTCCGTGAAGAAATACCGAACACCTGTGTTGCCCGCCACGACGGGATTCGCATTGATCGCGTAGGAGGCGATGACGCCCGTGTTGTCGATGGGCCCCGCTGAGTACGTGAAGTTGTAGCCGCTCTTCGTTCCAGTTTGCAGAACGTTATCGATCAACTGGGCTGAGGTCGCAGACGGCGCGGCACCGCTGCCCTCGCCGCCGAGCGCACCGAGTGACGGAGGGTAGCCGCCGTATTGCGTGGAGTAGGTCACACACGCCGTGTTCAGCGTGCGGAGAGAGCCCACGCTTGCGGCCTCATTTGCGGCCATCTTCGAGCGAAGCAAGTTCGGGATCGCAATTGCGGCGACAATCAACACAAACACCAGGAGTGCGCCGCCCCCGACAAGGACAAGCAGCAGGACGTTGCTCTTCTCGCGGGGAGCCGCGCCACCAAGCGCTGCCTGGCTCGCCGCGTGAGACGGGAGAGGCCAGCCCGCAGTTCCCACGACGGCCGTCGGCACAGGCTGAACGGGACTAGCATGTTGGCCGGAGGCAGGAGCGGCCGCCGTCGTAACGGACGCCAAGGCTGTGCCGCACCTGATGCAAAAGGCCGCCTCGTCGGAGGATTCGGTTGCGCAGACCGGGCACTTTTTCATGGGTCCCCCAAAGAAAATGGCTTGACTTGCCGCGAACCTATACGGCCTTGAGAGCGAAGTCAATCGACATGGGGATGAAAAGGGGACCGAGGTGGTCGCGAAACGTTCACGTATTGGATTCGAGCACGCCCAGGGTCACTCGGTTGTAAATGGGCCCGGATTCGACGGAGAATAGCAGCCTATGCCCACCTCTGATCTGGTCGTCGTCATTCTGGCCGCAGGCAAGGGCACTCGACTGAAGTCATCCCTTGCGAAAGTGCTGCACCGCACAGGCGGGCGCACGCTAGTCGAACACGTCGTGCGCGCCTGCCGACCGTTGCGGCCGCGCTCCATCGTGGTTGTAGTGGGGCACCAAGCCGCGGAGGTCAGCGCTAAGGTCGTGCCGCTGGGCGCGCGGGCAGTCTTGCAGGAGCCGCAGCGCGGCACGGGCCACGCAGTGGTGGTCGCGCGCAAGGCCATCGGCCACGCGAAGATCCTGCTGGTCGTGCCGGGTGATTCTCCCCTGCTGCGGCCGGAGACGTTAACTGCATTGATTCGGGCGCACCGGCAGTCCGGCGCTGCAGCGACGATTCTCTCCGCCGAGATCGCGGACCCGGCGGGTTACGGCCGAATCGCACGCAAGGAAGACGGGAGCGTCGCCGCGATCGTCGAGGACTCAGCGGCGAACGAAGAGCAGCGCGCGATCCACGAGATCAATTCGAGCACCTATTGCTTCACGGTCGATCAGCTTTGGCCCTGCCTGGCGCAACTCAAGCCCCGGAACACGCACAAGGAACTCTATCTGACCGATGTCATCTCGCTGTTGCGCCAGCGCGGCCAGGCCGTGCAGGCCATTCTGGCCACCGATGCGGACGAAGTCCTGGGATGCAACACACGCGCCGATCTGACGGCGGTGGACGCGATCCTCCGGCGCCGTAAACGCCAGTCGCTCATGGCGGACGGCGTGGCCATCGAGCTGCCGGAGACGGTGTTGATCGATCCGGAAGTTCTGGCCGGGCCGGACACGGTCATCGAGCCGTGCGTCCAACTGCTGGGGAAGACGCGCATCGGCGCAAATTGTAGGGTGGGCACGGGCAGCATTTTGACGGACGCGATTCTCGAGGACGGAGTGGCCGTGAAGCCGCACTCCATCGTCAGCGCGAGCCACCTGGCGCGCGGCGCAAGGGTTGGCCCGTTTGCGCACTTGCGCGACGGCGCGCGGCTGGACGACGGCGCGCGCGTCGGCAATTTCGTCGAGGTGAAGAAGAGCCGGCTCGAATCCGGCGTCAAGGCAATGCACCTGACGTATTTGGGCGACGCGCGGATCGGGCGAGGAACCAACATCGGCGCGGGCACGATCACTTGCAATTACGACGGCGTGAAGAAGAACCCCACGACGATCGGACGGCGCGTATTCATCGGGAGCGACACAGCGCTGGTGGCCCCGGTTCGCGTCGGCGACGGCGCGTACGTGGCTGCGGGCTCGGTGATCACGGAGAACGTACCGCCGAACGCGCTCGGGATCGCCCGCGGGCGACAGATGAATAAGCCCGGCTGGGCGTCCAAGCGCCGCCGGGAAATGGCAACTGAACGTAAGCCCACGAAGAGGCGACGGCCAAAGAACCGGACGTCCGCAAAGTCCAAACGACGCCGCGCGAAACCCCGCCAGGATAAATCTCGCCGAAAAGACGCACGTCGGCGGTAAGGCCATTGCCCTTATGGTTCAGGGGCTGGTCTGCAATTCCTTGAGCAGGCCTCGATCTTCGTCCGTGAATCCGGCGGTAGAAAATAGGTCGGGGCGATTTCGAAGCGTTTTCGCAAGGGCCATTTTTCGCCGCCACCGCCGAATCTCCTCGTGATTGCCGCCGAGGAGGACTTCGGGCACGGGCCAGCTGCGGAATTCGGCAGGGCGGGTGTAGTGCGGGCAGTCAAGCAGGCCGGCGGCAGATGTGGTTCCGAAAGCTGTAGTTGATGCGGAGGCCGGGACCGAGAGCGGGAGTTCCTTCGCGATTGCGGTGGCGACAGTTTCGGCTCGCCCGGTGAACGATTCGTGGACCGCTGAGGCTTCGTTGCCGAGCGCGCCGGGCAACAGGCGCGTCACGGCATCGACAACGAGCGCGGCCGCGAGTTCGCCTCCGGAGAGAACGAAATCGCCGATGGAAAGCTCTTCAGTTGCTAGATGTTCAGCGACGCGTTCGTCCACCCCTTCGTAGCGGCCGCAGATCAGCACCACGCGAGCCGCCGCTGACAGCCGAAGCGCCGCCTCCTGCCGAAACAATTTACCTGACGCGGACAGCAGCAGGACCGCGCTGGGCTGATCCGATTCCATTTCAAGCGATTCGACAGCCTCGAAGATCGGCTCCGGCTTGAGCACCATTCCTTCGCCGCCGCCGAAGGGACGATCATCCACGGTGCGATGACGGTCATGCGTGGACTGGCGAAGATCGTGAAGGCGCACGTCGATCAAACTGGTTTCACGGGCGCGGCGGATGATGCCGTAATCGAGAGGCCCGCGAAAGAATTCCGGGAAGATCGTAATGATGTCGAATC
>DASPOJ010000196.1:0-28759 GCA_035626055.1 Candidatus Methylomirabilota bacterium
GTCCGGGCCGGGCTGCGGACCTTGGTGATCGACAAAGGCTCGCTTTGCAACTCGATTTACCATTATCCGGCGAATATGGTTTTTTTCACTACGCCGGAGCTACTTGAGATCGGCGACCTGCCCCTGACGACGTCGTCGGAGAAGCCGACGCGGATCGAAGCGCTTAAGTATTATCGCAAGTGCGCCGAGCACTATCAACTGGAGCTGCGTCTCTGGGAGCGCGTCGAAGGAGTCGCTGGCGGAGATGGGAGTTTTGAAGTTCAGACGCTCGGCACAGATGGGCAGCGTCACAATTACGCCGCGCTCAAGATCGTTGTGGCCACGGGATATTATGATCTTCCGAGGCGCATCGGAATCCCCGGCGAAGACCTGCCTCACGTCTCGCACTATTACACTGAGCCCCACGAATTCTGGCGCCGCGATGTCGTCGTGATCGGCGGCAACAATTCCGCAGCCGAAGCCGCTCTGGATTTGTATCGCGCCGGAGCTCGCGTAACGCTAGTGCACCGGAGATTGCAGCTCGGTGCCGAAATCAAATACTGGGTTCGGCCGGACATCGAAAATCGCATCAAAGCCGGTGAAATTCGCGGACTCTTCGACTCGCGCGTTACGCGAATTGAGCCGCGAAAGGTTTGGGTCGCAAATTCCGGCGGAGAATACGAAATTCCTGCCGATCAAGTCTTCGCGCTGACAGGCTACCACCCGGACTTCGATTTCTTGCGCAGCCTCGGTGTGCAACTGGATCCGGAAACGAACAAACCCGCTTTCAATCCGGAAACTCTGGAGAGCAATGTTCGCGGCCTTTTCCTGGCCGGCGTCGTGATCGGCGGCAACGCCACCAGCGATATCTTCATCGAAAACGGCCGCTTCCACGGCAAGCAAATCATTCGCGCGCTCACCAGCTCACAAAACACGTGAGACGGCTTCGAACCGGCCCCCCCACGATTCAGCTACCGAGAGCGTATGTGAGAGCTAGGAAGCTGTGTCACGGCACGACTTCACCGGGTGCTGAAAGCCACCCGAAGCTGTCATTCCGAGGGCGGTTCTCGCCCGAGGAACATGTCTTTTTTCTGTATTGTGGCGAGGAGCAGATTCCTCGCCTGCCTCGCCGTAGCCTCGCGAAGGGGGAAGAATCCCTCTTTGACTTCGTTGTCCTTCCAGGTGGTCATCTGTAACACACAAGTACCAAGCCAGCCCTATAGGGGCGGCACAAACGTTGCCGGGTAATATTCCAAATCGGATTCGGCGCCATCCTAATCGCTCGCGCCTGAGACCGCCCGTTTGCGCCTGAATCTCCGGACTGCTAGACTGAATTCCGATGACATCAATCCTAAGCGAAGTTGGCGGGACTGTTGTGGCCCTGGTGAAAGGATTCGGAGTGACATTCCGCAATCTTTGGCGCAAACCCGTCACGGAGAATTATCCCGACGAACCCGTGCATTTCGAAGCGCGATATCGCGGGATTCATGTGCTGCATCGCGACGAGAACGGCTTGGAAAAGTGCGTTGGCTGTTTCCTCTGCGCGGCCGCCTGCCCGGCGCAATGCATCTACATCGAGGCGGCGGAGAACACCGATGCCCGGCGCATTTCGGCAGGCGAGCGCTACGCCAAGGTTTATAACATTGACTACTCGCGCTGCATTTTCTGCGGCTATTGCGTCGAAGCTTGCCCGACCGACGCAATTACGCACGGCCACGGCTTCGAGCTCGCAACGTATGACATCAATGCACTCGTGAAACGAAAGGAAGACTTGCTCGGGCGGACAATCCCAGTGTCGCGAGCCAATTGACGGTTCGTCTGTCGGCCAGCAAGGCCCACCGCTCAAACTTTCTAGCTTGCTGGATTCTTATCGCCCGCGCTTCTTCGTTTTGTTCTTCGCCGTTTCGATTGGAGCGCTCGGCTCGGTCATGCGATATGGGTCGAGAATTTCCCGAAGTGATTTCTCATCGAGCAGTTTCCGTTCCAGCGCAATGTCCGTAACGCTCCTCCCTGTCTTGACGCTTTCCTTCGCGATTTCTGCCGCAGCCGCATAGCCGATATAGGGATTCAGTGCCGCCGCAAGGGAGACCGTGGCGTTGGAATAAAAACGGCAGCGCTCTTCGTTGGCCACGATGCTGTCCACGCACTTTTCGGCCAGCACCCGCATCGCGTTCTTGAGAATTTCGGCCGCGTGCAAAACGTTCCATGCCATTGCCGGCATCATCACGTTCAGCTCGAGCTGCCCTGCCTGAACGGCAAGGGCTGTAGTCAGGTCCGCTCCCACTGCTTGGAAGCTCACCATCGCGGTGAGTTCCGCCATGACGGGATTCACTTTCCCCGGCATAATCGAAGACCCTGGCTGCAGCGCAGGCAATCCGATCTCGGCCAATCCCGTATTAGGTCCGCTGGAGAGCAGCCGTAGGTCGTTCGAGATTCGAATCAATTCGAGCGCGAGGTTGCGCAGAGCCGAAGAAGCCACGGAGAGCGCGAGGTTCGATTGCATTGAGTATCGCAGATCATCGGTGGGGATGAGTCGCTGGCGGGACACTTTGCTCAGTTCCCCGACGACGAGTCTTTGATACTTCGGATGTGTGTTCACACCGGTCCCGACCGCCGACCCGCCCAGCCCGATCTCGCGCAGCAGGTCTTGCGCCTGCACAATTACTCCCGCGCAACGGCGTAACGCTGTCGCGTAGGCCGCAAACTCCTGGCCCAGACGCACGGGTACCGCGTCCATCATGTGCGTCCGTCCAGATTTCAAGATGTGATCGAATTCCTTGGCCTTCCGCGAAAACGACTTCTCGAGGGTCGACAGGCTTTCGAGCAACTGGTCGAACAAAATGACCCCGGCGAGACGCATGGCCGTCGGAAACACGTCGTTCGTGGACTGCCCGAAGTTCACATGGTCGTTGGGGTGGCACAGAGAGTAGTCTCCACGTTTGCCTCCGAGCAATTCGTTGGCGCGATTGGCGATCACTTCATTTGCGTTCATGTGAAACGAAACTCCGGCACCCGCCTGATACACGTCCACGCGAAATTGATCGTCGAACGTTCCCGAAATCACTTCCTCCGCGGCTTGAACGATCGCCTCCGCCTTCTGTGCGTTGATGAGGCACAGAATTCGATTTGCCTGCGCGGCCGCTTTCTTAACCATTCCCATCGCCCGAACCAGCTGTGGATGGGCCCGCAAGCCGCTCATTGGATAGTTCTCGATGGCTCTCTGAGTCTGAATCCCATAATACGCTTCAACGGGGACGTCCCGTTCCCCAAGTGAGTCCTTTTCGCGCCGTGTCGTCATCCCATCTCCTAGTGTGTCACTTGCTGTTCCCGCTCGCCCGGTCCATCTCAGTGACCCGCGTTCGCTCCCTATTCTGCTCCGTCTTTGGTTTTTTACCAATCGTACCTTCTTTCACCAACCAGCTCTTCCAGTTTCCATTCGCTTCCTCATTCTCCTTCTCCCATTTCCGCATCGTTTTTCTTGCCCTCTGAAGACCTGACCCCTTACCGATACTACCGCCAGAGTTAACTATCTTAATGGATATATAGCGGATCTATTTACGTAGCGGTTTGCGGGTCGATGAGAAGTGCTGAAGGCGGTGGTCCGGCGACAGAAATTAGGCGGGACCGGATCCTGTGACAAGGAGAAGGGAACGATGCAAACAACGACGAGCAACGCGAGACGACAGTCACCCTCAGACTCACGCCCGGTCTCACATTCAAAATCACACTCACACTCACACTCACACTCAGCTTCAGAGGCCATCAAAAGGTCCAGCCGACAATCACACCTAACAGTACATTCACTCTCAAACCGAAGCTCACACCCACAATCAAACGTACTCCACACTTACGCTCTCTTTCACGTTCAAAGGCGGGGCCAAACTCACCGACAACCCGAAACCCAAATCGACGATCAAGCCCACACTTACGTTCAGCCTGTAAGCCAAAGTCATACCGACAATCACACCGACAGGTGCACTCAAAGAAGAGTCATTTTCGAGGACACATCTACAGCGAAAACCATGGGTACATTCAAATTCACGCTCCGAGGCACACTGGAACGTGAGGTCAAATCCGAACCGAGACCAAACCTAGAGGCCACAGCAAACCGAGGAGCAAACTCAAATGCAAACAGGAAGACACGCCGAAATGGGAAGAGGGCGTGAAGGGAGTAGCAAATGGAAGGCGCGTTCATGAGCCGCGAGGGCCGGTGAACGAGGGGGGGGTAGGCACGTTGGCGTGGAGCGACAGGAGGATTCTTAAAGAATGCTGGGATGCACCGAAATAGCAAACAGAAGTCGCACGAAACATAGGACGGCGTCACGGAGGAAGAGTTGCGGACCGGCATAAGTACGGGGCGTACCGACGAAAGGCTACGCAAGAAGAGAAGATGAGCCCGGCCAGTGGACGAAGCGGGACGGACGCGAAGCTGGTGGCGCGTTTATGGGGGCAAGGGCGGTGAGGGATCGTTTACCTTTGGTTTGTGGCGGCCTTTCGGGCGTGTCGCGCGGCTCGCCGGAGTCAGCCGCGCTGGCCAGCTACTCGAACGCGCGGCTTAACCTGCCTGACGAGTTTCGGTCGAATCACGGGCGCTTGCAATTCGGGAAGCGCCTCCACCTCATCCAGCTCCACGCCAGAACGATTCAGCGCTGCGGCCAGGGGACCTTGCCTAAGCACTTCCGGATTCTCGAGCAGCCAGCGAGCGAGCAAGGCTTGGGCGGTCTCGTCGAGCCACTGGTCCATAAGAACCCCGATTTCGCGTCGCAGATTGGCCGCGTGGTTCAGGCGGCTGAGCTCGAAGCTTTGAAGCGAAGTCGGCGACGCGCTGGAGAGATAGTCCCAAGGGGGGTCATTTCGTTTAAGAGTCATGGGCCGGGGCTCCTAAGGTGGCTCGCAGGGAGGTATATAGCAGATAATTGCACACATTGTAAAGTTCTTTTCCACCTGCGTAGGAGAATGGAAGCGACGTCGGGGAATAGCTTGGGTGGCGATATACCCGCACGGTTAATTAACGATGCGTGTAGCGCCTGCTCTGGAGACTATGAGAATCCCGATCTGACGGCCCCTCCGGCGGGGGAGGGGGATGTGGAAAACGAGGAGCAGGATGAGCCACAGCGCGAGAACCGGGGCTGAACGGATGCTGCTGAATCTACAGGAGATAGGCCCTATCAAAGGTGCTGACAGACATTATCGGACGGAAGCGGTCTAGCTACGAGCCGACCGACGTGTTGAGAAAGTGTTATCGGACTCTTGAGGGCCGCCAAACAGGAGGGTGCCATACATGCGAAAACCTTTGCATCGCATTGAGTATACAGGCAGTTGTCAGAGCCTAATTCGATCACTGGACGCGGAGGACCTCAGAACACAGGTCGAGGTGATCCGAGACGTGATGCTGTCCGCCTCGGACTGCAATACCTGGCTTACGCTGCACGAAATCGCAGAAATGACCCGCTTCGGGGAGGCGTCCATCTCCGCGCAGTTGCGCCATCTGCGGAAGCCGGCCTTCGGGGGATATCGCGTGGACAAGCGCCGGCGAATCGGCGCGGGGGAAATGATCGTCTCACGGGCGGAGAGAAAATGGTCCGGCGGCGCGACTGCAGCCAGTGCGTCGATCGCAACGCAGGCCGGGGCGCGCAGTCGTGGGCCAGCTCGGCGCGCGTATGGCAGACGGCCGAGTGGTTGGGAGTATCGCGTCGTGAGGTAGATGGGATGCTGCGCGGTGTAAGCGCGCGAAGGCGATCGTGTGGCGCGCGCGGCAGGAGCTTGGCGCTGAACGTGGACGCGTGCGGTGCAAGGCAGAGCGAAGTCGATCGAAGCGGGGTGCGAAATGCCGAAACGTGTGCTTGATTTCGACGCAATGTGGGCCTCGGACAAACTGGGGTCGTGTGCAGCGTGGGCGCAGGCAGAGTACGCGTGGTTGTACGGACTGGCGGACGCATCGGGCAGCTTCGAGATCACGAACTTGCGCGTGATTTGGGGGCGCGTCGCGGCAATCCGGAACAACCTCACGATCGAGCGGCTCGAGCAAGTCTTCGATGAGTTCATCGCGCGGGGCCTGCTTTTTACGTGGGAGGAAAATGGGAAACGCTACGGTCACTGGACCGGCAGCGACGTGCCAGGCCGTTTGCCGCCGCCGTCGTGGCGCGCGCGCCTGGAAAAACTCGCGCCGCCGGTTCCGCAGAAGCAGCTCGCCGCGTACGTCGCGCGGTTTTCGCGCGGGACGAAGCCGGCCGCCGCGAGCCTTGCGGCCGAGTGGGAGGGCGCGCCGCCGCTCAAGCAGGAGCTTGAGGCGACTCAAGCACAGGGTTTGGACTTGGGTCTGGATACGAACAAGGAAAGGGATGTGAAGCCGGCATCGGCGCCGGTGGCCGCAGCGGTCAGTGCGCAGGCAGCCCCGGAGAAATACGGGCAAACCCAATTCTCTTTTCCTGTTGAGAAAACCGCGGAACAACCGAGGAGTTCTTTCCCGCCGACGTTGGTGCAGACGAATTACGGGCGCGACGAACGAGCGATGAGCGTCGCGCGAGAAATCCATGTGGGTGCGGGTCCCGTGCTAGGCCCACATTCGGCGGCACGCGTGAAGCCCGCTGCGCTGGAACGCGCGCGTCGTTTGGCAGCGGCTGGGCGCGGCACGCCAGGTGGAACCAGTGGGTGACGCCGATGGACCGCGTGATTTTCTTCGCGTCGCGGGCCTCGCGACACGAGTCACGCTCCCGCAATGCGCGACGCAAGAAAAGGCCGGGGGAGGGAATATGCGCGGTGACAAGCGCGCCGGACGTGGCGGGAAGGGTGGCTTGGGGCGCGTGACGAGGCCCTCCGTGGTGGGAGCGGGCAAGGCGGGTCTTGCGTTCGATGTTTGCCTCGAAGTCTATCGAGCGGCGAAGGATTTGCTATCCCAAAAAATCACGATCCTTCACCACGAATCGTCGTCGCAATATCAGTGGCGGCCGGACCGTCGCCCGCGGCTCGCGGAATTCATCGCCGATTTCGCAATCGCCGGTGAACGCGCGCTGGCGCATCGCGTCAAGCGCCGCGATCCCGGCAGCGCGAGCCGGTTGATATTGTTTCGGATGTTCTATCTCGGCGGCGGTGATTACGAGCGCGTTCGCCGGGAGATCGGCATCTCGCCCGACACGTGGGCCGATTGGGCCGAAGAGATTCGCCGCCGCGCCGGCCGCGAACTCCTCAAGCGCGGCGTCTTCCCCCCGTCGCGGTACTTCCTCAAATGAAAGTCGTCGTCCGGTCTAGGCTTGCGGGGAGAGAGGGTGGTCGGCTCGAGCGCCGCGGCCTCGGGATCATCATGCTGGCGCAAGGTGAGTGCGCGGGGCCCCCTTCCGAGTTAAGATCGGAAGGGGTTCTGCCGTGTTTCAGATTTTCTCACGGGCATTCTTTGATTCGCTCCGAGCGCTGGGTACAGCGCCCAAGGCCATCGGCCTATCTGTGCTAGGAGCTGTAGTGACCGCAGGAGTAGTTCTTCTCGCACGTGGGCGGGAGCAATTGAAAAAGCACTTGGTCGAGAATATTTTGATAGTTTTTGCCGGGGCTCTGGGGACATGGCTGTTGGTGTTTGTTGTCGTACTTGTTCGCCTCCCTGCTAAGATGCTGAGAGAATCAGATGCCAATCTGGCCAAGGTCATCGTCGAGAAGCAGCAGCTGTCTATTGCCAATGATGCGCTGAACGCTGAATTGCGAGGCGAAAAGCAGGAGCTAGAGGCAAAGGATAGTCAGGCACGGAACCTAGAGGAACAACTTAAGAACGCGACATCGGTCGCTAAACGTGGTCTAGTCAAGGATCAATTCGCCTCGTTGGATTTCGGATTCTATCCATCTAGCGGCAATGAGCTTTCCACAAGCTCAGAGGAGCCTGCATTGCTCACGAATGGCGTCGTTTCAATTGATCTTGGTGTTCGCGGCGCCTCTTCGATCACAGCCATTAACGGGTCGTTCTGGATAATCATATGCCAAGGTTGCAAGTACGCCAGCGAGCCGAGTGGTTTTGTAACGGTACCCGGTCTCGATGAGCATTCACGTTTAATGAATTTCGACCGGATTTTTCCTCATATTCTCATTCAGAAGATGACGGTCGTCATCACGCCGCCGCCGGGCGTGACACGATTCGACATCGCCTTTAAGTATGCGTGCCAGAACTGCGCACCTGACCCACCGGTTCAATACGTCAAGGTACACGTCATCCCATGAAGGCAATTAGGCACCTGGCTCAGCGTCTCCGAAGCTTGGAGCGGCAGTGCCTGAACGGAACTAGAGTTGGCCCCATGCGAGCGCAGCCGCTGATTGCCGCGCGCCACGCGGCGGCGCGGGGCGCGTTCACCAGACGTACGGGATGAGGTGGAAGCGGGTCTGCCGGCAGTATTCTTCGTAGCCCGGAAGGTCGCGGCGCAGAACCTTCTCTTCGTTGAGCAGGCGAAGGACGAGGATCGGGGCGATGAGCGCGAAAACGGGCAGCGACCAGTACGAGCCGAGCGCAAGAGGCAGGAAGAGAAACGTCGCCAGCATGCCGAGATACATCGGATGGCGCACGACGCGATAGGGCCCGGTGGAAATGAGGTGCTGGCCGGACTCGACCTGAATCGTGCGCGAGGCATAGCGATTGACGATCGGGATCGACGACGCGAACAGAAAGCCGACGATCATGATCGCCTGCGCGAGAATCGTCAGCCAGAGCGGCTCATGCGACCATCTGAACCGCCGGTCGAATCCGGGGAGCACGAACGCGAGAAGAAAGGACAGTTTGGCGAAGCGCATGATGAGCTTTTGCTCGGGCATTTTTTCCTTCATCTGCATTCTGCGTTCGAGCATTTGCGGATCGCGTTTGTAGAAATAGATCCCAAACGGAATCATGAAGATGTAAGTCAACGCGAGGTAAACCCACGCCTGCCAGAACCGCCACGTGCCGGCAGGAAGGAACAGCGCCGCCCCGAAAAGAACCAAGGTGAAAATCGTCCAGAGAATTAACCGTGTTAGGAGTCTTGAGCTGCCCGTCATGGATTCTCCCACGAGGCGAGTGGCACGTGCCGGACGCGGTCATTATAGAACGACTCGGGCGGAGATTGTGACGGTGATACCGCTTTAGAACAAGAACGGGATAAATCGTCGCGTCCGTTTCATGTAAGCTGCGTAGGCCCCGCCGAAGCTCGCGAGATTCTCCCTTTCCTCGGCAACTGAGGTCGCGATGAGGAAGGCCGTCGCGCTCACCGCCAGCGCAACGCCACTGATCGCGAATGGGTTCTTCAAATAAGCGCACCACACAAGCGCCAGCAACGACGCGTACAGCGGATGCCGGATAAGGCGATACGCGCCCACTGTGACGAGCGTGGTTGTGTTTTCAAAAGGGAGATTGGTGCTGAGAGCGGCCGTCGGTGCGGGCTTGCCAATCACGCGAAGTAGCCGGAACCCTTCAATCGCCATTCCTATCGAGGCAACTCCGAGGAACCAGGACACTAGTTGGCGAGCCGAGAACGGGTCGCGAAACCACACCGGGACGTTCAGCAAGATCAGGGCCGAAAGGAGTTCAAAGGCGAAAAAGCGATAGTAGCCGTGAGAGCGAGAATTCCTCAGCGACCGCCACGACAACAAAATGATCGCAGCTGATGCAGCCAAGAAGATGGCGACCCGCACCAATGTTTCCGCTCGCCTCTCGGAGAGAGCCTAACGGAACAAAGGATACCACTTTGCTCTTGGAGCATCGCCGTTGTGGTTTTGTACACCCGGTTAGAGCGTGATTGCCTGCCGCGATGCCCTGCGCACGGGAACACCCGCAGCGTTATCTCGGCATCTCGCGGGACATGGACATCCTCTCCTCGCCCTGCATGGTAGAGTTAGTGTCGTGCGAAAGGAAATCGAGCAAGCGGTTGAGCTGCTCCAGCGCAAGGACGCAAAGTCCCTCGAAGACGCGCTCGCGTTGCTGCAGGGCACGGTGTTTTCATTCAGCATGAAGGTGTGCGGCCAGCGGCAAGACGCCGAAGACACGATGCAGGAAGTGCTGCTGAAGTCGGTTCCGAACCTGCCGAAGTTCGATAATCCCAAGGCGCTCGTCGTCTGGCTCTACAAAGTAGCGAAGAATCATTGTCTGATAAGCCGGCGCAAGAGCAAGTTCGCTCCGAAGCAGGCGCTTTCGCTCGAGGAATTGATGCCGGACCGGCAAGAGCTCGAAACACTCTCGGGCCGCGCCGCGGACGGAACTCCGGAGACAACTTTCCTGCGCCGCGAAAGCGCCAAGCGTCTGCGGGAAGCCGTGCAGAAGCTGCCTTCGGAATACCGGCTGATTCTCGTCTTACACGACATGGAAGAGTTAGCTGACGAAGACATCGCCGAAATCACCGGCCTCGAGTTGGGAACGATCCGCGTGCGGCTACACCGCGCGCGGCTTTTCGTGCGCAAGGAACTGGCGAAGGAAGGGCAGCATCGCGCGGGCCGTCAGACGCGGAATTCGCGACAAGAAAAAGATCTGAGCCCGCTGCCGCTCGCGGGGAGCCCCCGCGTTGAACCACGCGAGCGGCGGTGCAAGGAGATGTTTGCCGAGCTTTCCGATTATCTCGACGACGAACTGGACGATTCGCTGTGCGAAGAGCTGGAAAAACACGTGGACGGGTGCGGACCCTGTCAGGCCTTTCTATCGAGCCTGGAACAATCGATCGAGCAATGCAGGACGGCGCCGCAGGAATCGCCCGATTCCTACGTTGCCGCGCGGCTTCGGCGCGAAGTGCTGTCGGAATATCAGAGCGTGATGTCGAAGGCCGTGAAACGCGGCAAGAACCACGCCACGCGCGCCTGACGCGGATTTCACACCAGGTTGGGCAAGGCGATCCGAATGATGACGCTCTTCTCTGCGTATCTCTATGTACTCCGCGTCTCTGCGGTATCTTTGTTCTCCCCAGCGCTTCGATAGAGTGTTTGTACGAAAGACCTGCCTGCCGGCAGACAGGGATAACGCAGAGGCGCCGAGATCGCTAAGGTACGCAGAGAAATGCAGGATCGAGCGCCTCCGTTCCTGCCTACGCGCGGGCAGGCTTACGGCTGGCGAGAAATGCAGCCCAGCGGCCCTCGGAAACACTCCCGATTTAGCCCACTTTTTCCTGTAACAGATCCCGTCCATTTGCATTCATTCGTGTGGCCCCTGGAAAGGGAGCCGCCCGGGAGCGCCCACCGGACAGGGTTTTCAGGAGGGAAGCATGCTTACGGCCAAAGTTACTTTGAATCAACCGCTACGGATGGAACGGCAATTTGCCGCGACCACGGGCAGCGAGCATCACCTGTTGCTCGATGATGCGGCGGGCGGCACGGGCCCCAAGCCGATCGAATTGGTGGCCGTCGCGCTCGCGGGTTGCACTGGATTCGACGTCATCACCATCCTTTGCCAGAAATATCATCAGAAAGTGACGGGCTATGAAGTTCGCGTGGAAGCGGACCAGGCCGAGCGCCCGCCTCAGGTGTTCACCGCGGTTCGCATCCATCACGTGGTCAGCGGCTATGACATCGATTCCGCCGCGATCGAGGAAGCGATTCGATTGTCAGAGGAGAAGTATTGCTCGGTGGGAGCGATGGTGAAGAAAAGCGCCAGCGTGCACACGACCTACGAAATTGTCGCTGAGAAAACAGAGTGGCTCGCGGCAGATCCGGCGATTGCGCACGCGTGAAAACTCCCGACGAGCAACCGCGTACGACCAACCCGTGACGTGATTTGCAGGCGGCCTGGAATTGTTGCCCACCGAAGCAGCGCCTTCCGTTTCGCTACGCCCGCCCTGCTGGCGACGCTACTCGCATGGCCGTTCGCCGAGCAAGTTTGCGCCCAGCAGCCCCCCTCGCCCCCCATTGCGCCAGCGGCGTTCGCCCGGCGCATTGCAACTCTCCGGCCGCCTACGGCTCCCTGCGAGCCGCGTTTTCCTTGGGGCACAAACAGCCGGAGACTCACCCCGAAGTTGGTGCAAAAAAAACCGGTCCGAGCAACTGATGTGCACTCTCTCACACGCCTTGGTGCAAGAACTCGGGCTGGTCAGTTGTCCCGCATGCAGTGGTCTCGTTCTTGAAGTCACTAAGAAGATTCCGGTTGCCCTCGCTCCGGAGTACAATCCGTACCGAAAGGAGCAGCTTGTGCGCAAACTCATCCTATCCGCAATCTTCCTCACCACCTGTGCCGCCTTCTGCCAGAACACCAGTCGCTTTGACGGCACCTGGAACACCACCGTCACCTGTGAGCCCAAGGGAGGCGCGCTCGGGTATACCCTCCACTTTGTTTCAACCGTCTCAGGCGGCGTCCTCCATGGGGAGCGCGGCACAAAAGGCCAAGCGGCCTATCTCGCCATCGATGGCAAGATAGGCGACGATGGCAACGCCAAGCTCACCGCCAGCGGAAACACCGCTTCTGCCGCGTACACCCATGCCCCGATCAAGACCGAGGGCGAGGAGTACAGCTACGAGGTTAAGACCCAGTTTACCGACACGGAGGGCAAAGGCGAGCGCAGCACCGGGCTTGGCATCGTTGGGCGTCCTTGCCACTGGACCTTTGAAAAGCAGGCGGCCGAGGCGCCAAAGCCGTAGACATAGCCCAGAGCGGGGCTGATTTGTGGGCCCTCCGTCCAACCTGCGGAACCTGATTCAATTCGACCACCGTCGAATATCCCGGGTGCAAACCTTCCTGAATATATGGTCCCCCACGACATTCAAGGACGTATTTCCAAACAGGACAGTCGATAAATGGTTTGGTCTATCACGGGCCACTACACTGCTCCACGTCGTCAGCGGAGGGCGATACCGTGTCTTGGACGCGCGGGTGCGGAGAGCAATTGCGAACTGATGTCCGATGATGACGATTCTTCGCAAGACGGGCGTGAAGTCTTAAGTCGGATGGAGCAGGAAGGGTCAGCGCTGCCGAGTATCCCCGCTGGCAAATTCCACGCGATTGCGGCCGTGGCGCTTGGCGCTGTACAACGCCGCGTCCGCGAGCGATACGAGCCGCGCGAAATCGTCCCGCTGGCCGGGGGCGAGGGTGGCCACCCCGAAACTCGCTGTTACGTGAGCCTCTTGCCCGCCGAACCGGAATCGCTGTGTTTCCATCTTCTTGCGGATGCGCTCGGCGGCGACCTCGACGCCGTCGCGGTCGACGTGCGCCATGACAAGGAGGAACTCCTCCCCCCCGATTCGCGCACACATGTCGGATTGCCGCACGTTCGCATCGAGAATGCCCGCAAATCGCTTGAGCACCTCGTCACCCGCTTCGTGTCCGTATTCATCGTTCACGGACTTGAAGAGGTCCAGATCCGCCATGATGACCGCAAAGGAAAATCCGTGGCGCACGGCTCCCCTCAGCTCGCGCACGGCCCAGTCGTCAATGGCGCGGCGGTTCGGCAAGCCGGTGAGTTCGTCGGTCAGGGCGAGCTGCTCAAGCAGGTGGCTCTTGGCTTGGATTTGACGGTGCAGGAGCATGATTCTCCGGCCCGCCGCCACGCGCGCCAGAAGCTCCGGAGGGTTGAAGGGTTTGGTGAGGAAATCGTCGGCCCCAGCGTGGAGCGCCTCGAGCAATTGGTCGGTTCCGCTCAGCGTCGTGAGCAGAATGATGTAGGCGTAGGAGTCCTTGCACACCGCGCGGACTTGCGCGCAGAGTTCGATGCCGGTCAGGTCAGGCATCACCCAGTCGGTGATGACCATCTCCGGGCGGGAGCGGATGAAAAGTTCGAGGGCTTCTTTGCCCGACCGCGCGAGTAGGATGGTGTACTCGTCGCGGGGCAGGGTTTGGACCACAAGTTTGCGCGCGACGGCGGAATCGTCGACGACGAGGACCGATAAAGGCGGCGTTGTCTCGTTCAATTCCTGCTCACTTCGTTGCGCTGCGGAGGAATTCGGGCGCGCCGTAGCGACAAATGGCCTGGCCCAAGCCTGCGGTCAAAAGCTTAGTCGCAGTGTACCGAATTGGCACAAGGACAAGCAATCCTGATTTCTTGTATGTGTAGTAACAAATAGGAAACTTGTGCGGGACGTAGGGCAAAGGACGGCCCGAGAGAAAAAGTGGTGGGCGCGAACAAGGCCGGCAAAACGGGCTCGCACGCGCATAAACATTGGCGATTTGCGCGACCCGCAGAAAAAACTTGACACGCGTGGTATGCTGGGGTCGTAAGAGTATAGTCAGTGGCCGCCCGAGAGAAAGTTTCTCGGGCGTTTTTGTTTTTCAGCCAGCCTTTCGCCATCATCTTCCGGCAGTGCCGCAACGGCCGCCGGGTCTCACGGCCACTTCCAGCGAACTCAATTTTGCGCCGGCCCGGGGAGGGCGGCAGAAAGAGGCAAAGATGCCTGTTTACGCGAACACGTTTCCGCCGTTGTCGCTGTTTCCCGGCGACGTCGGCTACTCCTTCAACGCCGAGACTTTGCCCACCAGCGCCACCGCGGGCGCACAATTTGCACTCACGAATCCCTCGGGATTCGCCAACGACGACCGCACCGTGCGCTGGCAGACGATCTTCGCGACGGTGCCCTCCGCGGTGAGCATCGTGCTGCAAGGCGCGATGGCCGACGTCGATTCCGAGTACGCTACCGTCGACACGTCCACCAGCACCACGGGCGAAGCGCGCACCGTCGCCGGCGTCCGCGCGAATTTCCTGCGCATCAAGGTCTCCAGCGCCACCGGCGGCAGCACCTTCACGGCCAAGCTGCTGCCGTAGGGAAGGGCATCCTTCATGGCATCGCATCCCAACTATCGCAAGATGCAGATTTCGGTGGACACGGTTTCCTGGACGCCGGTTGTCGCGCCGATGGACTGCATCGGCGTGGCGATCAAGAATTCGCAGCTCGTGAATCTTTCCGTGCGCACGGATTCCGGCGACGCCACGACGCAGGACATCATCCCCGCGGGCGCGCAGGACGGCATCCTGGCACCGCGGCACGGCTCGAATCCGCAGGACGCCGGGACGGGTGCGCGTTTTCTCGCCGGCGATACGATTGCGTACTTGCAAGCGGCGTCCGGCACGGGCCCGGTCATCGTGACGTTCGTCCGCTGACCGAGCGCGACGCGTACGGCTCGCCACGCGACACTCATCTTCAGCCATTCGGCACAAGGAACACATGCGAATCAAAATCGTTGGTGAAAATGACTGCGCCCGCGCCACGCGCGGCTTGCTGCGCCAGGCGGGCTTTGCGGTGACGGAATTTCTCCCGGCGGACGCCGTGACGAGCGCGCCGCAGGCGGGCTACGTCATCACCGTGGAAACGCACACGGCCAGCGAAATCGCGTTTGACTCGGCGGACTCGCCGCTCGAAGCCGCCGTGCTGCGCCACGTCGCGCAGCTCTCGAAATTGCCTGTGATCGTGGATCGGCCCGGGGGAATTGTGCACGGCGATCGCGAATTGCGAATTCTCGCGCCGAAAGACGATCCGGAGCAAGCGACGGCCGTCGAATTCGGAATTCTGCGCGGCTTGCTGGATCTTGCAGGGCCGAAATTGCACGGCGGGCCGGCGCCGCCCGCACCTGCACCCACGCGCGGCTGGCTCGGGAGACTCTTGCCTGTGGTTGCGTTCATCATTTGTCCCGTCGCACTCTGGGCGCTCGGTGTTCCGCGCGGGGCGCACGCGGCTCCGGCGCCGAATCTGACGGCTGGCAGGCAAGGCATGGTGTCGCTCCGCGGACGGGACGCGGACGATAATTTGCTTGCTCTCGCCATCTCGCCGAGCGCGCTGTATCCGCAACTTCAGCAGGGCGCCAGCCAGATGAACCTGGCGTTGGTGGGCGGGGCGGTGGTGTCGAGCGCGCTCTACGATTCCTCGAACAGCGCGCTATTGGTGCATTGCGTCGTGGGTTGCACGGCCGCCTCGGGCTTCTCCGACAATACCGCTTTCTCCGTGGGCAGCACGGCGATTAACGTGATGGGCGCGTACTACACCAGCGGATCCGCACCGAGCATCAGCAGCGGCAATGCGGGTCGGCTGCGGATGGACTCCAACAGCTACCTCTACACGGATTGCGTCGTGGGGTGTTCAGGCGGTTCATTTAACAACAACGCGGACGCGGTCTCGACCTCTTCAAACAATGGGCAGTCGGCGGCCTGGCTCTACGCCTTCAACGGAACCACGTGGGACCGCTTGCGCGATGATACGAACAAATACCTCTACGTTGACGTGGGCAATTCTTCCATCGCTGTGACGGGGACGTTTTGGCAAAGCACACAGCCGGTTTCTGGAACAGTGACCGCAAATGAGGGCGGCACGTGGACAGTCCAACCTGGAAACACGGCGAACACCACACCGTGGCTAGTGACATTATCAGGGACGAATTCGACTGTCCCTGCAAGTGAGAGTGGCGCCTGGACGGTGCAACCTGGCAATACCGCGAATACTACGCCATGGCTCGTTTCGCTCTCAGGCGCCAACTCCACAGTTCCGGCATCCGAGTCTGGCTCGTGGACGGTGGCGGCCACCGAGAGCGGAACGTGGACTGTACAGCCGGGGAATACTGCTAACACAACCCCATGGCTCGTCACCCTGTCAGGGACCAATTCAAGCGTTCCTACCACAGAGTCCGGCTCATGGACCGTCACCGCCAACGCCGGCACGGGCACGTTCGGCACACAAGACGCGTCTGACGGCGCCACGGGCTCTGCCGTTCCGTTGAAAGCGGCGTATCTCGGCGGGCAAAACGCCTCGGGCAATCTCACGGGATTTTACGTGGACCCGTGCGAACAGAAGGGGCGCTCGGTTGCGAATATCAATCTCACGGCGAGCGGACAAATTATTACCGGCTCGAACTACACGTTTCTTTGTTCGGTCCTTCTCGTCACGGCGACGGCGCAAAACATCGCGTTCGTCGAAGGCACTGGCACGACGTGCGGCACGGGAACAGCGGCGCTCGCCGGCGGCGCGACCGCGGCCACAGGCCAGAATTGGGCCGCGAACGGCGGCTTCGCGCTCGGCAGTGGCCAGGCCTGGGTGATGAAGACGGCCACGTCCGGCGACAACGTCTGCCTGCTCCTCTCCGGCAGCGGCCAGGCCAGCGGTAACGTGACTTACGTGCAATTGAGCACGGCGAACTGAAGCCTCGCACTGGAACACGCGGAGAGATCCATGAGCAGATTCAAAACCATTCTCGCCAGCGTGGCGGCCGTCATCGCGATCCTCTGCGCGGCGCCGCCGCAGGTCCGCGGGCAGACGCACGTGCAATGGGCCTCGAACAACGCGTGCACTTACGAGGCCACGTGCAGCTTCAGCTTCGGGTCGAACACGACGGCGGGCAATCTCATCGTCGCCTGCGGCGGTTTCAACAACGGCACCAATGCGCCGACGTTCAGCGACTCGCAGGGCGACACCTTCAGCAGCGCCATCGCGAGATTCAATAATAGCAGCGCCGCGCTGGTTTGTTACTACGCGGCGAATATTCACGGCGGCGCCGACACGGTGACATGCAGCATCAGCGGGTCCGGCTACTGCATTCCCGCCGCAGAGGAGATCGCCGGCGCGGCGGCATCCTCGCCCCTGGATCAGACCGGCACCGCGACGCCTTCGAGCGCGAGCCCCTCGGCAACGACATCGGGCGCGATCGCGCAGGGGAATGAAATCGTCATTGGCTCAGGCATGGATTGGACGGGGGCACGTTCCTGGACTGCGGGCACAGGTTTCAATAACAGCGTCTCCATTCGCAATTCCTCGTGCGGCTGCTCGGCGGCAATGGAATCGATGACATTGACGGGCGGTTCCGGCACGCAGACTGCGACGTTTTCCATCGGCGTCACCGACCCGACCGCCATAGCCGTCATGACATTCAAGGGCGCATCGTCCGGCGGGGCGTGCTCGCCGTCGCTCGCACTGTTGCACGCCGGCCGCTGCGACTGAGCGCCCGCGGCCGCATGTAAAGACAGAGACGGGGTCATTCCTGCCTGCCGGCTGGCGGGCGGAAGCAAGCTCCGCCCCTGCAGAACCTTCCCGTCAGGGCGCTGAGAGCGAGAACGGCTAATTCCGTTCGCAGCCTCCACAAGCGCGGCGGGATGTTGGCCCGGAAACAAGCGGGGAACGCCAACACAGATGCGTTTGCGGCCGGCGCTACAATCAGAACCGGCCTGTCGCAAGCGGGCCACGCTCGACAACTGCAAGGCGCCTTCGCCACATTTGCGCGCACGGGCGCACGGGCGCAACTCAATCGTGGAGTCAACCGCAATGATTATGAAACGCAATCTGACGTGCACGTTTGGCCGGCGGCTCGCCATTGCGGCGGCGCTTTTCGCGCTGGCCTTTGTGGTGGCGCCGAGCCGGGTCCACGCGCAAGGCTCGCGCAAGGACGACATCGTGATCGGCCCGCGCGGCACGCCGCTCGGCGGGGCCAGCGTGGCGATCTGCACGCAGCCCGCCGTGACGACCACGACGCCGTGCTCGCCGCTCGCAACGCTCTATTCCAATTCCGCGCTGACGCAGGCGCTCGCGAATCCCCTCACCACTGACGGCCTCGGCAACTATGTCTTCTACGCGGCTCCCGGAAAATACACGATTCAAATCTACGGCGCGAACCTTACCACGCGTGTTCTCCCCGACGTGATTCTGCCGAGCGATCCTTCCTCGCCGACATTTTCGACGCTCACGACCACCAGCGGAATTTCGGCGTTTTCGCTCTCTCTGGGAGGCAATCTCACTGTCGCGGGGAATTCCGCCGTCACCGGCACGCTAACCGTCGGCGGCGCGCCCGTGCCTTCCACCGCGCAGGATCTGCAGTGGGCCTCGAATCAACGATTCAAGGGGCCGATTCCGTACCGCGACATCACGGCCTATGGGCCAGCGGGCGGCTGTCCGCAGGTCTATTATTTCGCGCCACCAGCAGGGACGATTGCCTCCGGTTCGCACACGCTGACAATCAGCGGCGGCGCGTACACGGCGACAAATGGTTGCGGCGTCGCGGTGTACGGCGCGGGGCCGAACTCGACGCTCTCCACGCCAGCCGCACCGACCGTTTCCGCCCACACCTACACAGGCTCGACGACGTATTGCTACGAGGTTGCGGCGGTGGACAATAACCTCGGCATGTCTGCCGCGTCGTCACACACGTGCATCTCCAACGGCGTCGCAACGCTCGGCCGCGACAGTTACAATTTTGTTTCATGGGCGGCGGTCACCAACGCGGTCGCCTACGTCGTCTATGAGTCCGCCACTTCAGGGGGCACATACACCGCTATCGGCACTTCGTATGTCGCCGCCTATTGCGACATGGGAATCTCGACGGCCCCGGTTCCCGACTTTGCGCCCACGACCGCGCCCAGCGCCGTCACCGCGCAGGCCCTCTTCACGACCATTTCGAGCGGCGGAGGGACCTCTACACTCACGCTGGCCGCCGCTGCGTCCAGCTCCGCGACCGGCCAACCTGTTTACCAGGACGATTCTTGGATGCTCGCTGCTGCATTCGCGGCCTTCAGCGCAAGTACAGATGGGTTTTCTCCGACATACGTTATCCCACCAGGACTTTTTTGGTTTCCACATCTCCCATCATCCTTTGGTCCCTACGTACCCAAAATTGAGCAAAGAGGCATGGTCTATCTCACGGGGCTTCCAATCCTTCTGGGTGCCTCGCATTGGATAGGTTACGGCGGCTCGGCCAGCGCGCAAAACATGAACGCTCAGTGGACTGGCATCAGTGTTAGCTCTCACGTCGGCGCTGTATTCGTAGCCAGCGAAGGAGACATTGAGAACATCGTCTCGGGAGGATACGGCGACGGGATTGTTGTGACGCAAGGGACGGGCACGCGAATCCAAAACATAGATATGTACATGGCCGCAAACGCGGCGGGGTCTCCGCTGCGCCTCGACGGAAACGTGATTGGATTCTACGGGGATTATCTCAATCTTGTGGCGTCGCAGGCAACCGGTGGGCCTCCCGCCATTTGGTTCAATGCGGAGACGAGCACTTACATGGATTCAGACATTCGCTTTTCGCGGATGTGGATTTCCTATCACTCAATCAAGTTTGACGCCCCCATTGGCGCAATCACCGGCGGACATCAGGGCATCAGCTTCGAGTATGGGCAGACTGAAAGCAATTACGACCACGGCCTTATCGTGGACGATGACGCCTTCATTTATTACCTCGAAGTCCGAAACATGGTTCAGGACTCGAACTACTCGAATTACAACCCCACCATCCTGTCGATTGGAGGGCATGCGGTTGTTCAGACCGTCATCGGAGATTTCTTCGAGGCTGGAATGGCAAAGGTAGCCTACGGCGCGACAAGCGTAAACACGACTGGGCAAGACCCACCTGTTGGGGCGATTAACACACGGAACGGGGCGGGCGCGGGGAGTGGAGGCAGGTTCACGCCGAATTTATCGGTCGGCCCTAGTGTCAGTGGCCAAGGAACTTTGCTCACTAACAACCTCGCCGTGCTCGATTATGGGGGCAACGGCGATGTGCAGTGGGGTCAGCTTGTTTCGCAGCTTCCGACTGGCCAATTTTCAGTTTCTTCGAGCACAAGCGCGGGGTCGCTGGCGGCGGGAACTTACTACTACATGATTACATGCATCAATCCGGATGGTGGCGAAACGCTGCCCACAGGCGAATTGACGGGTACGCTGGCCTCAACCGGAGAGATCATAATAACCCTGAACCATGCGACCGTCGCAGGATGCGTTGGAGGCGGGAAGGTCTATCGTGGCACTGCAAGCGGCGGGGAGAATGTTTGGCTGAACAAGTCCAGCAATTATTACACCTTCGGCGTAAGCGGTTTCACGGGCACGAGTTTCACGGATGATGGAACCTACACCACTAATTCGGCCACGCCTCCAGGTTCGAGCACCGCTTTCTATTCAAAGCTGAAGATGGACCAAAATTCCTTTAGCTATCTCCTGGCTGACCAACCCGCGCTGTACAACGTCGGCAACTCGCGCCTCGGCATCGGCACGATGATTGACCCCGGCTCCGGCAGCGGCATCAAGCTGGATATCGCTGGGGGCACGGTGCGCGGGCAATCGGGCTTCGTCGCAGGGACGAGCGACCCGGCGTTCACGAATTCGCCGCGCGGCGTTTATCACGCGTTTCTTCCGGCGCTGACGTCCACGGCCACGGGCGCGACGCTCACGCTAGACAGGGGTGTGACGGTCACGCGCGTCCAAGCGCAGGCCATCACTGCGCCGTCCGGGTGCACGACCAACGCGGTCGTGCGCGTCACGGACGGCACCACGCCCGTCAACGTCACCGTATCCGCCGCGGCCAACGATTCCGGCGCGATCACGCAGAATTACGCCGCCGGCGCCGCGCTCACCATTGGCGTCTCCACGGCCGCCGCGGGTTGCACGACGTCGCCCGCCAGCGTAAACGTAGAAGTGCAGTACCGCATGCAGTAGCGCGGCTGCGCGGCGGCCTCTTACTTCGCGGGGGCCTGCCAGCGAGGGAGGCGTGAAAGTAGCCCGGCCCAGGCTCCTCCAGCCAGCACACAGAGCACGGGATCAAAGATGGGAATGCGGTAGCGGGAAATCATGACGAACGGAAGTTGTCCCAGCGAAATCAGGAGAGCACACACGGCGAGAATGGTGGCCATGGACGGGGCGGAATTGCGCAGGAAGATCCAGCCCGCGATCGCAGCGATGAGCACAGCCCAATAGGCAAAGGTCCCAAGACGCCGAGCGATTCGGCTGCTTCGGGAAAATGAGGTTGTGCCGAAGAGCTGATCCGTGCCGAGCCAGTAAGCGGAAATCTTCAGGGCCGAGCCAGACGCCAACCGCCAGCCCTGCTTGGGCAAGAGCGATCGCGCCACGTCCCAGGCTTGCCGGTTGAGCGCAACTTCGTCCCGCAGGCCGGGCCTTGCTGGCATATTCGTTTCCACATCCGCGTTGTCCCAGCCAAGGAAATTCTTGACGACTTCCGTTTCCCCCGGCTGGCCGCGGTTGATCGGCGTGACGATGCCCATCACGGCGGCCAAACCGCTTTGGGTCGAGAAGAGGGCCTGGCCGTGGAATGCGATCGCCGTGCGGATCAACCACGGTGCCAGAACAATTCCGCACGACGCGGCGACGATGAGCGCGCGAGAAACGCGTTGACCAAACTGGAGGCGGGAGTCAGGTGCAACGGTTCGCGTGGGCGGCAACCAGGCAAACACGACCGCGCACGCAATCAGAGCGAGCAAGGCCGCGTTGAACCGAACGAGCGCAGCGAGCCCCGCGCACAGTCCCAAGAGTGCGAGCGGCCTCCGTCCAGCAACGTGCACGGATCGGCTCAGCGCCATGAAATACAAAACCGCCAGCAGGGCCGATAGGCATTCGCTGAGAATTTCTCCGTTGAAGTAGAGCAGCGTCGGGAGCAGGAGGGCGATCACCAGCGCGGCGCGTCCCGCCATTTCGCCGAACCAGCTCTTTGCGAGCCGCGCGCAGAGCCACGCCGTCAACAGGCTGGCGGCCATTTGCAGCAGTCGGAGCAGAGCAAGCCAGTGCACCGGGGCCATCCGCATGAGCGCCGAAAGAAGGTACGGGTAGGCGGGCGCTCGAAAGGCTGTGGGTACATGTGCGTAGGTGAAGCCGTCGCCCGCGACCAGGTTCTGCCCGAGTTGAATGTACTCGAAAGCGTCCCCGTGGCCGGACCACGGCGCGTATATGTGGTTGCCTGCGATGACCGCAACCAACAGGTGCGCCGCAACCCCGGCGGCCACCAGCGTGTACCACACGGGTCCTTGCCAGCGGTCGCGTAACGCTGCTGTCGTGCGGCGCGCCGAAATGCCGGGTGTGTCCATGACGCCGAAGAGGCTAGCACACGGTGGCTGAGTGCGGTAAGAGCTTCCTCTCCACCGTTCATTATCGAACAGCGGTCTACGCCAATGCATGGCCTGGACATCTGGCCCAAGAAGGTTGCGGCGGCCACCTCTGGCGGCGTCATGGGCCGCCCGCTCTTGCCAGATCGAGTAAGATAAGGCAGCGATCCGGAAAGAGCAAAGACGAGAGGTGCAACGATTCCCCGCAATGGCACCGTTTGGCCGTGGACTATCGTCGTCATCATTCTGATTGCGACGGCCGTCCTAGGCATTGTGAGCACTTGGAATATCCTCTCTGCCACATACGACGAGCCGTACCACATCGCGGCCGGAATGGAGTGGCTCGACAAGGGAACCTACACCTATGAATCGCAGCACCCGCCGCTCGCGCGTGTTGCCCTCGCACTCGGGCCGTATCTGAGGGGTCTGCGTTCGTGTTCGCGCACCGATGCGAAGGACGAGGGTTATGCGATCCTCTATTCGGCCGGCAATTACAAGTACAATCTCGCCGCGGCGCGAAGTGGGAATTTGCCGTTTTTCGTTCTGGGATGCTTGGTTGTTTTTTTGTGGGCGCGTCGCTGGTTCGGCAGGGCAGCGGCCGTCTGGGGTGTTCTGCTGTTCGTAAACCTCCCGCCGATTCTTGGGCACGCGGGCCTTGCCACGCTCGATATGGCTTGCGCCGCATCTGGAGCGTTGGCAATGTACGCGTTCCTGCGTTGCTTGGAGGAACCGGCGTGGCAGAGGCTCGTTCTGCTATGTGTCTCGCTGGCGCTCGCGTTTCTCTGCAAGTTCTCGAGCCTGCCGTTTCTCGGAGCGTGTTTCCTCTGCGGCTTCGCGGTACTCGCTCTTGAAAAGGGGGCCGCTTCGCTCAGGGCCTTCCGGTGGCGCCACTTCTTTGGGCGGGTTGGGATGGTGTCCGCGGCTGTGTTGGTGCTCCTGTGGGGAGGGTACCGGTTTTCTTGGGCGCCAGTTGCGGTTCATACGGGGGACATTCCGGAGATCGATGCCAATTTTGCGAACAGGCCATTTCTCCGGAGCATGGCTTACAAGGCGGTCCAGACTCCGATTCCGCTCGGCCAATTTCTGCGCGGCCTCCGCGTCGTGAGCTTGCACAATGAGCAGGGTCACGGGTCCTATTTACTGGGGGAGTTTCGCGAAACTGGTTGGTGGTATTTCTTTCCCGTCGTCGTTGGAGTCAAGACTCCGATCGGCTTCCTGATTCTCGCGGGCCTTGGCATCGTGGTGATCATGCGAGGCTTCCAGCGAAGCGCGTGGCAACAACGCCTTACGGTGATTTTTCCCGTCGCCATTTTTCTGGTGTGCATGGGCACCAGAATCGATCTCGGCGTGCGGCACATCCTGGCGATTTATCCTCCACTTGCTGTGCTCGCCGGTTATGCGGCGTCCGAGTGCTTGGCTTTGGCCAGACGCACATGGCGCCCAGTCCTGATCTTGCCGATTGTGCTTGTCGCCTGGGTTGTCGCGGGCAGCTGGATGGCGCGGCCGGATTACTTGGCGTATTTCAACCAGTTTGCCGGTGCACACCCGGAGAGAATCCTCGCGGAGTCGGATCTCGATTGGGGGCAGGATCTGTATCGTCTGAGCGACCGGCTGAGAGGCCTTCATGTGGATCGCGTGTCCATTCGCTACTTCGGCACCGCTCCGCTTGAAAAGGCGGGTTTGCCGCCGTATTCGATGCTCTCGCCAGACGTGCCTACGACTCACGGTTACGTGGCCGTCAGCGTGCGGTTCCTGACCTTGGAGTACGCGAGAAACGGTTCATTCGCCTGGCTGAAGAACCGCCCGCCGCATGAAATCGTCGGCAAATCGATCTATCTCTACAACTTTGACCCGTAAGCCAGGCGCATTAGACTTCGTTGCCCGAGAGAAACAAATTCTGCGCCCTGCCCAGTGCCTGATCGCTAAAGGCGGCTTCGGTCTTCCTCAGAAAACTTGGCCGCACGAGATCGAAACAGAAAGCCCGTGTAAGGTGCAACGCAGCGTCGGCTGCGAAACGGCCGGGGGAAAAAGAGCGGGAAGACTATCCTCTCCAATGGGCCACCGCGTCGGGAACTCAAGCTGCTCCAGGCGATTCTCGCACCGAACTGTAAATCTCCAGTGCGTCGCCCGGAATCAGGTTGGGCCGTCGAGAAAGCTGCCGCGAGATACAAAGGAGTTTCCCATGGCGATTCATAGCGTGGATGTGTGGTTGAAGGGGCTTGCGGCGGCGGCGATCGCCGGCGCCGCCAATGGAATCATCACCGGGTTCGCAGCCGTCGGAATCGATCCCGACAAATTCAATTTGCAGGCGGGCCTCCGCGCCACGCTCGCGATTGCGGGAGTCAGCGCCATCATGAGCGGCGTCATCGGCGTGGCGGCCTACCTGAAGCAGTCGCCGCTGCCGGCGGAATGATCGCGGGGCGCGAAGACGCCCGGCGCCGCGCGACCGGTGGCCGGCACGATGCCAACAAACAACAAATCGAAACGAGTGCACAAGGCGCGCGCGCGCGAAGCGCATGGTACGCATCGCCGCGTTTCCGCCGACAAGAAAAAGGACGAGGCGGCCGAGCGCCCCGTTCCGGCTCACAAACGGTTCGAGATTCTGGACCACTATCAGCCGTTTCCGCGGCAGTCGGAATTTCACCACTGCACAGCGAAGTACCGGCTCTTCGGCGGTGCCGCGGGGCCGGGAAAAACGAAGGCCTTGCTCTGGGAGACCATTCGCCAGGCCACCAACGATCCCGGTGTGGACACACTGCTGCTGCGGCGCACGTTCCCCGAGCTGGAAACTTCGATCCTGAACTATTTTCGCCGCGACGTGCCGCGCGATCTCTACCGCAGCTACAACGAGAGCAAGCACGTCGTGACGTGGCACAACGGCTCGACGACGCGATTCGGCTACTGCGCGGGCGAGAACGACGTCTACCAATATCAAGGCGCGGAATTCCTTTTCATTGGGATTGACGAGCTGACGCATTTCACGCTGCGCCAGTGGCAGTTTCTGACCTCGCGCAACCGGTGTCCGGTGAAGGGCACCACGCCGAACATGGCCGGCGCGACGAATCCCGGCAACATAGGCCACGCTTGGGTGAAAGCGCTGTGGGTCGAAAAGCGGCCTGCGCCCGGCATGGAGCACCCGGAGGAGTACGACCCGAATGATTTCGCGTTCATTCGCGCGACCCTGCGGGACAATCCGGTTTACGCGCACAACGAATCGTATTTGAAGACTTTGCGCGCGTTGCCGCGCCATTTGCGCCAGGCGTTTCTCGAAGGCGACTGGGACGTTTTCGCCGGGCAATATTTCGAGCAGTTCGATCCCGCGCGCCACGTTTTCGCGCCGCATCAATTGCGGATCGAGCCGTGGTGGCCGCGCTGGATTTCGATTGATTGGGGCTTCGAGCATCCGTGCGCCGTCTATTGGCACGCTGTGCGGCCCGACGGCGTCGTCGTGACCTATCGCGAATTCGTGCAGAACCATCTGTCGCCGCGGATGCTCGCGGCGGCCATCGCGGAGCGCAGCGTGGCGTTCGGCCACGCCTACGGGCAGGCGGGCGCGAATACGCCGGGCGCCGCCTCGCAGCCCGAACGCATCGCTGACGTGTTTCTTTCCCCGGACGCGTTCGCCGAGCGCACCGCCGAGTCGTCCATCGCCGAGCAGTTGGGCGACGCACTCGCCGCGGCGGGCCTTCCGCGCCCCGCGCCCGCCGACAACGATCGCATCGGCGGTTGGATGCTGATGTACCAAATGCTCGAGAGCGGCTACTGGCAGATTTCGTCCGCGTGCGAGCGATTGATCGAGTGCATCCCCACCCTCACGCGCGATTCAATCAATGTGGAAGACATTCGCAAGTTCGACGGCGACGATCCCGCCGACGCCGCGCGCTACGGCTTGAAATCGCGCATGGATCCCGGCCGCGCGCCGAGCGACCAGCAGGCGGCGTCGCGCATCGCCGCCGAAGACCCAACCTCGCGCGCCATCTGGATGCGCAAATTCGAGGCGGAAGCCGCCCATTCGCGCGGCTCCGCCCCCCTGCCGCGACGCTGGTTGCCGCGCGGTTAACGCTGGAAGCGAGGGAAGGGAATCGTTATGCCGGCTGAAACATTGGGGGCCCGCGTGGTCCGCGCGTTGCGAGGGCGATACGTTTGCGCGCTCGAAGATACGCTGGCGCGCGAACGCGCCGATAACGCGCTGCTACGCGAGGAAGTGTCCGCGCTGCGCGCCGAAAATCGCGCGCTGGTGAATTCGCTGCTTGGCACGGCGGGCATCCCGCCGATCGAGCCGACCGGCGCCGCGCAGCAAACGCCGACCGGCCCGCCCGTGCGCCGGCGGTCGTGGTCGCAAATCGCGTTGACGCGCGAGATCGACGCCACGCGGAAAGCAGCCGTATGCGAGAAGCACACGGTTTCGCCCGGCTGACAGATCGGCAACAATAAACTCGATCGTGCAGGATGGCGCGTAACCACGAGATTCCTCACTGCGCTGCGCGGCAAGACCGGCCGCGCAAACCGCTCCGTTCAGAATGACAGGAACTGTGATTTGCGACAAAACGTACAATCGGAGGGCGTTGTGACGCGGGCGCCCCATTCTACGAGAGCGTAGGGAACAGATCCTGCCACTTGGGATTCATGGACTCGATGAGGGAATTCTTCCGTGCTCGCGTCCAGCGCTTGAGCTGCTTTTCCCGCGCGATGGCATCCCGGATGTGGCCATACACCTCGTAATAAACAAGGCGGTTCACGTTGTATCTCGCCGTGAACCCAGGCGTGAACTTTTCCTTGTGTTGTATGACCCGCTTCAGCAGGTCGCCCGTTACGCCGATGTACAGTACGCGCCGCGAGCTGGCCAGAACATAGACGTAGTAGTGGTGGTCCCGCACCTGGCGAATTCTGCCACGCTCTGCGGTCGGCGTCACGCGCATCCGGAACCGTGCCAACTATCGGGCAAGAATGTAAATTACTGTCATTCTGAACGGAGCGTTTTGCGCGGCGCTTTGTGCCGCGCAGCGCAGTGAGGAATCTAGCGGTTCCGGCCGGCTGGCACGCGGAAGCCATTGGCAGCGCTGAGCCATTTGCGCGTAAGCACAAGATTCTTCCCGGCACCGCGGGCAGGCTGCTCGCCGACCCGCAAAATGCGCGGGTCGAAACGCCTGCCTGCCGGCAGGCAGGCTCAGAGTGACAACGATTATAGTTTGCGCGGGAATCCGTGGGCGTCTCGCAGCCACACGTTTTCAGCACTATTGTTCCCACCTCGCACAACAGGACAAATCATGGCCACAACTCTATTTGACGCGTTGCGCGGACTCGTTGCCTTGAACGAAGTCGCGCCCGCTCCCCCCGGCGCACCGCCCGAACAATCCGGCCCCGGCTACGACGTCGAGCGCGACGGCAGCAATCCCGGCCCAGAATTTCCGCCCGATGATCCAAATACGCTCGGCCAGGGCGAACCGCCGATTCCGCTGCCCAAGCCGGAGGAACTGGGCCCGAACAACGAGCGCCTGGAAGAGCTCGCGCCGCGGCTGGTGAATGCGTTGCGTGGACTCGTGCTGCAATACCGCGAGGAGGGGCTCGTCGCACGGCGCCACGAAATCCGCCGGATCCGGCAGGCGCGGTTGTTCTGGCAAGGCCTGCAGTACGCCTGGTGGAATCCGAACGACATGCAATGGCATTTGCCGTTCGAGTCGCGCGTTTACGACGATCAAGCCTTCGAGGAGATGCCGCGCTACCAGTTCGTGACGAATTTGTATCAGGCGTTCGGCCTCTCGTTCATCTCAGTGCTCAGCCAGGACGTTCCCGCGACGCGATTCTTTCCGCAGTCCGCGCAATCGCTGGTGGACATTTCCGCGGCGCGCGCTGCGAGTGAGGTCGCCACACTCGTCGAGCAAAATAATCACGCCGAGCGCATGCTCACGAACCTTGCGTTCTTCCTGTGGACCGACGGCAAGGTCGGCGGCTACGTCCGCTACGTCGCCGACGGCCCGCGCTTCGGATGGCACGACGAACCAAACATCGAGCCGGTGGAAATCGCGCTCGGCCCGGAATACTACGTCTGCCCGCAATGCGGCGTGGAAACC